>CANQUB010000026.1 GCA_947626955.1 uncultured Clostridia bacterium
AAAGCTATGCAAAGGCGCAAGAGGGCGAGTTCGGGCTTATCACTTTGACGGAGAGGATAAACAAAAAACCCCTTCCGCCAATTGAGATTATAGATATGTCGGCCGAGATAAGGGAGGGCAACAACGGCGTGTTCTCCCGCGCCATGACCGAGGCCATAAAAAAGGTGCTTGACGAAAAGAGTCAGGCCATGCTGTTTATAAACCGCCGAGGTTTCAGCTCGTTTTTGATGTGCCGAAACTGCGGCTGGGTGGCCAAATGTGCCGACTGCGACGTGTCGCTAGTTTACCACAAGCATGACAACGCCCTGAAGTGTCACTACTGCGACAAGCGATACAAGGTCTTTAACGTTTGCCCTGAGTGCGGCAGTGAAGACATAAAACTTGGCTCGCTTGGCACCGAAAAAGTGGTTTCAGCCCTCGAGGAACTTTTCCCAGGAGTCAGGGTGCTTCGTATGGACAACGACACCACCACCACAAAGGGGGCCCACGCCAAGATCCTTGGCAAGTTCCGAAACCATGAAGCCGACATCTTGGTGGGCACGCAAATGATTGCCAAAGGCCACGACTTTCCCGACGTCACCTTGGTTGGAATTGTGGACGCCGATGTCAATTTGCATATGCCGTCCTTTAAGGCGGCCGAACGCACATTTTCGCTTATAACCCAGGTGGCTGGGCGTGCCGGGCGTGCCGACAAGGCGGGAAGGATACTCCTTCAAACCTACGCACCTAAAAACTACATTTACCGCATGGCCAAAAACTATGACTACGCCGGCTTCTACCGCAAAGAAATAAACCTTAGAGAGACCACCTGCTTTCCACCATTTGCCACTATTTTGCGTATTTTGGTGACAAGCCACGACGAAGCCCTTGCCAAAGAGGCAACAAAAGTGTATTATGATAGAGTAAAAGAGATAGCACAAAAATACCAAAAGCAGTTCGTTTACCTTGGCGTTATGCGTTCGCCAGTTGGACGCATACAAAATAAATTCCGCTTTCAGGTGCTGGCAAGGATAAAAAACCAGTTCGCCGATAAGATTATGAGCGAGATTTATAGCCTGACCGAAGGCAAGAGTAAAGATGTTTCGGTATTTATAGAAGTGAATCCAAGCAATCTAAATTAGGAGAAAATATGGCATATAGAAAGATATTACTAGAAGACGACCCCGTTCTTAGAAAACACTCAAAAGAAGTGGTCATTTTTGATGACAATTTAAAAACATTGTTTGCCGACCTTGACGAGACCATGAAAAAGGCCGACGGCAGTGGCATTTCGGCTGTGCAGGTAGGAATACTTAAGCGTGCCTTCATCGTCGCCGACCGCAAAGAAAAGGTGTATTGCGTAAACCCAACCATTCTTTCGCAAAGTGGGACATACAATGACAAGATCGAGGGCTGTCTGTCGCTGCCGGGCAAGTGCGGGCTGGTAAAGAGGCCAAACGAGGTTGAGGCCAAGTACCAAGACCTTGACGGCAACTGGCATCAACGCAAGTTCGTAGGCTGGATTGCCAAGGCCTTTTGCCATGAATATGACCACCTGGACGGCATTTTATACCCTGACCGTGCCGAGAAAATGTTTGATAGCTACGAAGATTATTACAAATATCGCAGCAAACACAAGGAGAACAAATGAGAATAATTTACCTTTCCACACCCGAGTTCGGCCTTGCAGGGCTACAAAAACTTTATGAGTCCCGCCACGAAGTGCTTGCCGTTGTAACTCAGCCTGACAAACCTTCGGGCAGGGGCAATAAAATAACCTTTAGCCCAATAAAAGAATTTGCCTTGAAAAATAACATCAAGGTCTTGCAGTATGAAAAAATTTCTCGTGACGGCGTTGACGATCTAAAAGATCTAAACCCCGACATCATGATAACCGCCGCCTATGGCCAAATTTTGAGCCAGGCAATTATAGGTATTCCAAAGTATGGCATTATCAATGTCCACGCCTCGCTACTTCCAAAATATAGAGGAGCGTCACCCATTCAGTCGGCCATAATGAAAGGGGAGACCCAAACCGGGATAACTATCATGCAGACCGAGGCCGGGCTGGACACTGGCGACATATTGGCCGTTCAAGCCACCGACATTGCCCCAACCGAGACGGCGGGAGAGCTTGGCCAAAGACTGTCAAAAATTGGTGCCGACCTGCTTCTTTCGACCCTAGACCAAATTGAAAATCACACCATAGTGCCAACCAAGCAGCAGCACGCCGACGCCACCATCACCACCAAGCTTACCAAGGAAGAATGCCTTGTCAATTTCAACAAGTCAGCCAAGCAAATCCGCTGCCTTGTCATGGCCACCAACCCTGACCCTGTGGCAAGGTGCATATATAAAGGCGAGCAGGTAAAACTATATAGAGCCATAGAGACCGACCTTGCCAACACCGACGCTGACCCCGGGACTTTGGTTGAGCCAACCAGCCCAAAGACGGGTGCTTTTGTGCAGTGCGGACAGGGCGTTTTGGAAATACTTGAAGCCCAGTTCCCAGGTGGAAAAGTGCTCACCGGAAAACAACTTGTGGGTGGGCGCAAGCTTAACAAGGGCGAGGGCTTTATGCCAATGACTTTCCCAATCCATCACGAGGATAAAGATGAAAATTCTTGAAGAGTACACACTTGACCAGTTAAAACAGGACTTTGAGCAAAAGGGCTACAAGCGATATCGTGCCATGCAGGCCTTTTCCTTTGCCTGGAACTACACACCCATTCAAGAGATGACCAGCCTTCCCGAAGAGATAAGGCAAGAGCTTTGCCAAGAATACACTTCAATCCCTGTCACCATCCACAAAGAGTTTGTCAGCCGCGACGGAACGGTCAAGTTCCTGTTTAGACTGCTTGACAACAACCTCATTGAGGGAGTTCTCATGAAATATAAATACGGCTACACGCTGTGCATCTCCACCCAGGTGGGCTGCCGCATGGGCTGCGTGTTTTGTGCTTCGGGCATCGACGGCCGCGTGCGTGACCTCACGGCAGGCGAGATGATAGGCCAAATCCTTGCCGCGAACAAATATCTTGGCGGCGGAATTGGCAATGACCGCAAAATTACCAACGTGGTGCTCATGGGCAGCGGCGAGCCGCTGGATAACTACGACAATGTGGTAAAATTCATAAAACTGGTTTCGGCCAGCGGAACAATAAACATCAGCCAGCGCAACATCAGCCTGTCCACCTGCGGCATAGCGCCAAAGATTCGTTCGCTTGCTGACGAGGGGCTGGGAATAACCCTGACCATATCCCTGCACGCCACCACCGACCTTAACCGTCAAAAGATAATGAAAGTGGCCACGGCCTACAGCCTTGCCGACCTGTTTGAGGCCATCCACTACTACTACAAGACCACACACAGGCGAATTGTGTTTGAATACATCTTGTCTAAGGGCAATGTTTCAGCCGCCGACGCCAAGCGTATTGCCTCGCTTGCCAAAGGGCTGTCCTGCCACGTAAACATGATTCCCATAAACAAGACCCCAACCAGTCCGCTTGAACCTGCAAGCCAAGAGAAGACACGAGAGTTTTTCGAGACCCTTAAAAGCTATGGTATAACAGCTACCACAAGGCGAACGCTGGGCAGCGACATAAATGGCAGCTGCGGCCAACTTAGAAGAAGTTATTTAAAAGGAGAATAGATATGTTTCAAAGAGTTTCTGCATCTATACTTTGCCTGGACTACAACAACCGTGAGGTCTTAAAGCAGGCAGTAAGCGACGTTGAAAAGGCGGGGGCGAACTTCATCCACTTTGACGTTATGGACGGCAAGTTTGTAAGCCAAAAGACCTTTGACCACCAGCTTGTTAATTTTGTCAAAGATAACACCAACCTTTTGCTCGATGTTCACCTCATGGTGGAAAATCCCGAGGCCGTTATTGACGACTACATAAAGCTTGAGGCCGACATCATAACCTTCCACTACGAGGCCACAAAAGACCCAGCATCGCTTCTTAAAAAGATTAAGGACAAGAACATCTTGGCCGGCATTGCCATAAGCCCAAAGACTCCGGCATACAAGATTCGAGAGCTGGTCAAAAGCGGGCTGGTTGACGTGGTGCTGGTGATGAGCGTTGAGCCGGGAAACTACGGCCAAAGCTTCATTCCGGGCTCGGCTGAAAAAGTGGCCGAGATCAGGGAGTTCTCTCGCGGAGTGTATATCGAGGTTGACGGGGGAGTGAATCTCAAAAACGCCAAACTACTTAGAAGAATGGGTTCGAATATTCTTGTGAGTGCCTCGACCATCTTTAACGCAAGAAACATGAAAAAGACCATAAAAGACCTTAAGGGCAAGCCATTTTAAAATAGGGCATAAAAAAATAGCCAAACGGCTATTTTTTATTTTTCTTAACAAAGAGTTTCAAAAATCCTCGCAAAAATTTTGGTGCTTTAATGCAAACAATGGTCATAAAAGTCCCTCCTTAGTGGTATAGTATGACCATAATTTAATTTGTGACAAAAAAATCACGGGATAAAAGCCCGTGACTATTTATCTTTTTTAGATCCCTTCATGCACTTTGTGCACATATATGCTTTAGTAACCTTGCCGTTCTCTTCAATTTCAACCTTTTGAACGTTAGGGCGAGATACCCTCTTGGTTGCAATATTAGAGTGAGAACGATTGTTACCAGTCATTTGACCTTTTCCGCAAACGCTACAAACTCTGCTCATTGTTTTTCCTCCATATTTTTTACGCAAGTTAATATACCACGGCCAGAAAAATTTTGCAAGTGTTTCTTCATTTTTATATCTATTTTATTTAAAAAGTCAATATAATTCTAAAAAAACTTGCAAAACCGTACTAAATAAGGTACAATAATAAAGTAGTTAGTATGGCCACTTGGCCGTACACAAAAAATAAACAAAGGAGTGTGCTAATGTCAGTCAACACCATAAACTCGTATGGCAAAATATCGGTAACCGAGCAGGCAATTGCTTTGGTGGTTGGCCACACCGCACTTGAGTGCTACGGCGTGGTAGACCTTGTTGCCCGTGGTTTTAGTGACTCGTTCAGAGAAATGGTGAGCAAACACAGGAAAAACCGCGGCATAAAGATCCTCACCATCGGGGACAGAATCACCATAGACCTTGATATAATCCTTAAATATGGCGTAAGCATAAGTGCAGTCGCCGAATCGGTTCGCCGTTCGGTGAAGTATAATGTTGAGCAGTTCACTGGCATGATTGTGGACTCTATAAACATAAATGTTGTTGGAGTTAAAGTCTAGCTTCAACTCGGGGGAAAAATGGGAAAAATAGTAACCGGCGCCATGCTTAGAAAAATGATAATCTCGGGCGCCAATTATCTTGAAAATAACAAGGAATATGTTGACTCGCTCAACGTGTTCCCAGTTCCTGATGGCGACACTGGAACAAATATGTCCATGACCATGCGTTCGGCCGTCAAGGAAGTAAACATGCTGACCACGAACAACCTTGAAGATATTGCCGACGCCGTCTCAAAGGGCGCTCTGCATGGTGCAAGAGGCAACTCGGGGGTTATTCTTTCGCAGATACTAAAGGGTTTTGCATCGGCGCTTGTCAGCGAAAAAGAGATCAACACAAAGCTGTTTGCCAAGGCTCTTAAAGAGGGGGCCGAAGTTGCCTACAAGGCCGTTCAAAAGCCAAAAGAGGGAACAATTTTGACCGTCATCAGGGTTATGAGCGACGAGTCAATAAAAATTGCCAAAAAGACCAACGACATGGAAGAGTTCTTAAAGACCACTCTTGCTGCCGGTGAAGAAATTCTAAAAATGACCCCTGAAATGTTGCCTGTGCTCAAAAAAGCTGGCGTTGTGGACGCCGGTGGCCGCGGCCTGCTTATCATCCTGACTGGATTTTTGAAGGTTGTTTCGGGCGACGAAAGTGAGCTGAACATCGAATTTGACGACACTGTGGCTGCCGATAATAACGAAGTTATCTACAACGACCTTGCCGACATCGAGTTTGCATACTGCACCGAGTTCTTTATAATAAACATCAACAAAAAGACCACCGAGGCCGACATAGACAAGCTCCGTGAGCAGCTTTCAGCCATTGGTGACAGCGTCATTTGCATTGGTGACTTGAACCTCATAAAAGTTCATGTCCACACCAACGAGCCTGGCACTGCGCTGACTCAAGCACTAAAGCTTGGCGAAATAAACCAA
Source organism: uncultured Clostridia bacterium (assembly GCA_947626955.1). Taxonomy (GTDB): domain Bacteria; phylum Bacillota; class Clostridia; order Christensenellales; family UBA1242; genus UMGS2069. The sequence continues at coordinate 6,140 of CANQUB010000026.1, forward strand.
GTTAAGATAGAAAACATGCTCGAGCAAAACCGAGCTCTCAAGATGCAGCAAGAGCCCGAACAACTCAAGCCTATTGGAATTGTTTCGGTATGTGCTGGCGAAGGGCTGGCAACGCTGTTTAAAGACCTCAATGTCGACTATGTCATCGAGGGTGGGCAGACCATGAACCCAAGTGCCGAAGACATTGCCCTGGCTTGCGACAAAGTGGCCGCCGAAACCGTATTTGTGCTGCCTAATAACAAAAATATCGAGTTGGCCGCCAAACTTTCGAACGATCTGTCAAGAAGAAATGTGGTTGTAATTCCAACCTATTCAATTCCGCAGGGCATAACCGCTGCCATCAATGTTGACCCTGAGCTTTCGGTAGAAGAGAATAAAAACAATATGCTGTCGGCCATCGCAACTGTAACCAGCGGCTCGGTAACCTATGCCGTTCGTTCAACCTCGATTGACGGCTTCAAGCTTAAAGAGGGCGACCTCATCGGTCTTAACGACAAGCATATTATTGCAAAAGGCAAGAATGTCAACGACGTTACCATCTCGACCATCGGCAAGCTTGTCAAAGACGACGCATCGACCATAACCCTGTTTGCAGGCGGCGACGTTCAAGAGGCTGAAAGTGAGGAGCTTGTGCAAAGGCTGACCGAGAAGTATCCTGATCTCGAAGTGGCTTGCCACAAGGGTGGGCAACCTCTTTACTACTATCTAATTAGCATTGAATAATAAAGCCTTTTAAAACAGCTTGCAATTTGCAAGTTGTTTTTTATTAATCTTTGTTGAGCCATTATTTTTGTTTGGAAAAAAATGGCATTTGTGCCATAATGAATATATGGAGTTATCGGCACTGAAAGGCCTTGGCCAAAAAAGGATTGAGCTTCTAAACGAAAGAGGCATTTTTTCGGCTGAGGACCTTGCCATGGTCTTTCCAAAGACCTACTTTGACCTTGACACCAAAGACTACTTTGAGGAAGACGGCAAGTATAAACTAATAAAGTGCGAGGTGCTGGGCGAGGCCAAGATATGCCGAATAAGGAAGAATTTCACCTACACCTATGCGCTCTGCCGCGATAACCGAAATAGGGTTTTTCGTGCCATTTGGTATAATCAGCCATACATCAAGTCGGCCATAAAGGACGCCGATGTGCTATTCTTGTATGGCAAAAACAGCAACACCAAGCATGGCTATTTTGTGGTGTCGGCATATAGGAACCAGGCTAAGATTAGAGAAGGAACAAAACTTTTGCCTGTCTACAAGACCTTTAAAACCCTTGGCCAAAGTGTCATGCTAAACGCCATAAGCGAAGCACTTGAAAAATGCCAGATAGAAAGCATAATTCCAAAAGAGTTCGAAAAAAATAATTTGTTCAACCTTAATGACGCAGTTAAAACCATACATGACCCGCAAAATTTGGAAGAGCTAAGCCAGGCAAAGAAGAGGATAGATATTGAAAAAGTTCTACCATTAATCGAACTTAATTTCGAGCTAAAAACACAAAGGAATGGTAAAAAAAGGCAAAAATATGTCAATTTTTCACATATTTTAGACAAATTTTGCAGTTTTTTGCCATACAATCTTACCGAGCATCAGCTAAAAGTGTTAGATGAAATTAAAGCTGACTTAATGTCACCGTCGGCCATGAACAGAATGGTGCAGGGGGATGTTGGAAGCGGCAAGACCATTGTGGCACTGATCAGTGCGGCCGTATGTTTAGCCAGCGGATACAATGTCATCTTTATAGCTCCAACCGAAATCTTGGCCGCACAGCATTACGCCGAGGCCAAGAAGTATTTTAATATGCTAGGCTACAATACCCGGTTCTTAACCTCAAGCACCAAACCTTTGTCAAGAAGGGAAATTATCTCCAGCATGGCTCAAGAGCCAACTCTGCTTATTGGCACACACAGCTGCCTTAACGACCAAATACCTCTTGACAATGTGGCCATGCTAATAATTGACGAGCAGCACCGCTTTGGGGTAAAACAGCGAGCCACCATAGTCAACAAAGCTTCGTCATGCGAGCTTTTGATGCTCTCGGCCACTCCAATTCCAAGAAGTTTGGCCCTTACGTATTACGGCGGGCTAGACATATCCATACTTGCACAGCCACCATTTAAAAAGCAGATTCAAACCAACCTTGTTTCGGCCAGCAAGGAAGAGGATATGTGGAACTTTGTTGAAAGCAAGATTAGCTCGGGCAGCAAGGTCTATGTGGTTTGCGCTAACATCGACGAAGACGATGACGACAGCCTTCAGCCATATTCGGTGACCGCCATGTACAAATTCCTTTGCTCTCGCTTTGGCAAAGATAGGGTACTGATGGCCCACGGCCGCCTTTCTAGCCAAGAAGAAAACAAGACTCTTGGCGAGTTCAAAGACGGCAAGGCAAGCATCTTGGTTTCGACCACCATTGTGGAAGTTGGGGTGGACATTGCCTCGGCCGACATCATAATTTTACCAAGTCCCGAGCGTTTTGGGCTGGCCACTTTGCACCAGCTTCGTGGAAGAGTTGGGCGAGCCGGTCAGCAGGCCTATTGCTTTTGCATGACCCGAGGGCTAACGAACAGTTCGAAAGAAAGAATCAAATACTTTAAGGAGCACGACAACGGCTTCGACATTGCCGAATATGACTACAATAGTAGAGGTGCCGGAAACATTTTGGGCGTGGAACAACACGGCCGAGTAGACGACATTTTTGACCTTATCAGCATCGATTCACTAAAGGCTGCAAACATAGTTTTTGAAAAGCTTCACAAAGAATATAATGATTGTTCGTTCATGCTCGAAGGCTCAAATGCCAGCGAACTTAAAGATATTGCACTAAATTAAAAAACGCAAAATTAATAAAATTTTGCGTTATTTTTATAGCTTTTTGCCTGTTTTTTAGAAATTTATTGATTTTTTAACAACTTTCATGACAGCCTCGTGAATATCTTCTCGGCTCTTTAGGTCGCCATTTTTGTCGGTGCAAGGCACCTTTTTCCAGCCAAATTTTTGAATTAGACCCTTGGCACAATTGTAGGCTTTTGTAAGGTAGGCGATGTCTTTTTCATGGATATCCTTAACGGCGTGAATCTTCAATTGCTCACGCGCCTTCATAAGCTTTATGCTAGTTGCAATTGGCACGTTTAAAAACAGCACAAGGTCGGGGCGGGGCAGTCCAAGTTTTATAAACTCGTGGTCATCCACCCAGTCTAAAAACTCTTCTCGCTGCTTTTGGTCGTCAAACTTGCAGGCCTGATACATCATATTGGACTGCACATATCTATCCAGCACCACAATGGTCTTTGGTCCGAGGGTCTTTTCTAGCATCTTCATGGTGCACAGGCGGTCGACGGCATAAAGAGCCGAGGCCTCGTAGGAGTTGAGGCAGGTGGTCTTGTCACCAAAGTCGCCCCTTAAGTACATTTGAACAGGGCCCGAAGAAATGCTGTCATAGCTTGGAAAAGACTGCAGCACAACCTCGTATCCCATATTTCGTAATTCTTCGCATAGCAGCTTGGATTGAGTCTCCTTTCCGCAACCGTCACTACCTTCAATATCTATTAAAAATGCCATAATTCCTCCCAAATTAGTTTCAATTTATTATATAAAAATGAACAAAGCAACAAATTTTGACCACTTTTTTATTTTTGTTAAACTTGGCAAAAGAGGGCAAAACCAAAAAAGAAAATATTTTAATTATTTTAGGAAAACGCTTGCAATATAAAAAAAGTTTTGATATTATATTACCAGTTCACGTGAACTTGTTGGGAGATTAGCTCAGCTGGAAGAGCATCTGCCTTACAAGCAGGCGGTCGTAGGTTCGAGCCCTACATCTCCCACCAACAATTTTCCGCGGGAATGGCTCAGAGGTAGAGCGTTGCCTTGCCAAGGCAAAAGTCGCGAGTTCGAATCTCGTTTCCCGCTCCATACGGGCAGGCGAGAGGACCTGCCTTTAAATTTGCCCGAAATATTTCCCCCAAAAACCTCACGCTTTTCGGGGACCCCGAATGATGCTAGGCTCGGACGGCAACATCCACGCATGAGTTTATATAGACATAAATGACTATGTGGAACCTGAAACAACTAAATAATTTATTTTGCGTCAAAATCACAGCAGGGCAAGGCTCGGGTGGTGATGACACGCAGGAGTTTATAAAGACATAAATGACTGTGTGGCAACTCGTATCACAACTAAATATCTTTTAGCGGCAAAATCTCGTCGAAGTTTCGGCTATTAAGGAAGCACCTTGTTTACGCAAGCTGCCCCCATTGGTCGCCAAAACTTCTCCTCTCCCCAAAAACCTCACGCTTTTTGGGGGCCCTGGATGGAGCAAGGCTCGGGGGGTGATGACACGCAGGAGTTTATAAAGACATAAATGACTGTGTGGCATCGCCACCCAGAAACGCAGCCCTGCGAAGATTTTGCCGCTAAAATGGCACCATAGCCAAGTGGTAAGGCAGAGGTCTGCAAAACCTTAACCCCCAGTTCAAATCTGGGTGGTGCCTCCAAAAAATTCGCATGACAATGCGAATTTTTTTTGCTCTCTTTACAATAGACAGGTATTGACAACAGGCATTATTTTTGTTAAAATGCACGCTAATGAGGGGAACAATGACAAAAGACATTTACAACGAGTATGACGAAAAAGAGCAGGCAAGAAGTGAGATTGTCGACAAGATCAATGAAATTGAAAGGCTTCAATTTTCGATTAAAGAAGACATTGACGATTTTGACCAAACCGTACAAATTCATAAAAAAGAAACCAAAAAAAGTTTCATTGAATTTGGCATGAACACTTCAATTTCGATAATTGCTCTTATCGGTGCAATATTCTCTAAAGGGCTTACTTGGCAAGTACTGCTCGGTATTCAATCGGCACTGTGGTTTTGTTCTTCTGGGATTACTCTAGTACTTGGCATCAAGGGGGTAAATGCACTAAAGAACTCCAAGTCTATTATTAAAGAGGAGCATGAACAATTTGACATGAATTATAGCCAACTCCAAGAAGCTAAACAAGACCTCCTAAAGCAAAAAAGAGGTATAGAAGATGAAATGGCTGTGCTAATAACAAAGCTTGGCCAAGAAAGAGCTGACGGAAAACCAACAATGCTTATTCAAGGCGAAGCCGAAAAAATAACGAAGACCACTCAGTCAGCCCAAGAGGATGAGGAAGAGGACGCAAAGAATAACGATTAAACACTAAATAAGGAGATAGAAATGACCGCTGACAGTTATATAAAATTAGTTATTAATAAACTAAACTCAAGCGAAAGTGTAACATATAGTGAGCTATATGACTACTGCATCAATAATGCCGACCGACTTGACCCAGGCGACGAGGCACGAATTATAAATTTAATTGATGACACGCTTGATTCGCTGTGCCACTTCGGGAAAGTTAGCTACGATGGCATAAATTATTTTGCTGAGGTTGACTTAAGCGACACCGAGGTTTACGTTGAAGCCAGACTGCCTAAGATGTCCACAATCTCAAAAAAGTCCATAGATACCTTAGACAACATTGAAGAAAACATGACACTAAATGAAGAGCCTCTTTTGAAAAATTAAACAACATTAAAAAATTGGGAAGTATCTTTCCAATTTTTTACTCCCTAAAGAATTTTTGTTAGCCTCTTTTTGCCAAATTGTTTACAATCTCAGTTTTTTGTGCTATAAATATATTGTTGCTGATGTGGCGGAATAGGCAGACGCAAGGGACTTAAAATCCCTCGGGGGCAACTCCGTATCGGTTCAAGTCCGATCATCAGCACCAAAAAGCCGAGCGTAATGCTCGGCTTTTTTGCGGTCGGACTTGACCGATACAGTTGGGCGAGGACTATTTGCAAAACTATTATAACGGCTAACCTAAAGTAGCAAATTGCTTCATATTTGCACAAAGAACACAGCAAACAAGTTCCCCGCAACACTACTGCTGTGCGGGGGTTTTGCTTGCGAAGTTATTTGTGTAAATTTGGGGCAAGGTGCGGAGAAGGCGGGCGTTTCGTAAGCGAAACGCAACCAAACGTTCAAGTCCGATCATCAGCACCAAAAAGCCGAGCGTAATGCTCGGCTTTTTTGCGATCGGACTTGACCGATACAGTTGGGCGAGGACTATTTGCAAAACTATTATAACGGCTAACCTAAAGTAGCAGATTGCCACAAATTTGCACAAAGAACACAGCAAACAAATTCCACGCAACACTACTGCTGTGCGGGGGTTTTGCTTGCAAAGTTATTTGTGTAAATTTGGGGCAAGGTGCGGAGAAGGCGGGCGTTTCGTAAGCGAAACGCAACCTAACTTTATCCCACCTTAAGCTTTATGACATTGCTCTTTGCTTGGCTTTGGCCGAATTTGGAAAGGACAAAGTATTCATACATTTCATGAGAAGAAGCCGACTGGTCGACAAATGAGATATTTTGCTCGCCAGCAAATTCGCTTAATAGTTTAAAGTTGTTTTTGCCAAGTTCACTGCGGTAGAGATAGTAGAGGCCGCCCGTGCGAGTGTCAAAGGATAGGGTAGGCTTTTGCCCATCTTCCATGATAACCGAGAGCTTTACGCTTTCGGCCACTTCTTCGCTGACTTTTGGCAAGTGCCGAGTGCTAAAAAGGCTTGGCCGCTTAAATTTGGTCGAGGTCAAGTCGCTGGCAAGCTCAACTTTGCCAAGCGGCAGCTTGCGGGTATCGATAGGCAGCTCTACAACATCGCTGGGGCGAGCAAAGTCGGCGGGGGAAGAATTTGCATAAACTCCCTCTAAAACCTGCCGCGACATGATGGTTGGATATGATGCTCCGTTTATGCTCTTGTCTAGTTTTTGACCATCAAGTGCACCAATCCACGAGACAATGGTGTAGTCGGTGGTGTAGCAAACTGAGTAGGCGTCGCTATTATACGAACTGCCCGCAATGCCCACCGTGCCCGTCTTGGCCGCAATTGGCAAGTCGAGCGATGAAAGCCTGCGAGCCGTCCCATTTTTTACTGCACCTTTTAGCATATCGGTTACAAGGTAGCAGGTGTCGCTATTTATCACTTTTGATTGATTGACATTAGATTTATATAGAACCTGTCCGCTTTCGGTGGTTATGCTTTCAATAAGGCTAGACCTTGCAAAATTTCCCGAACTTGCAAACACGCTGTATGCGTCGGCAAGCTCCTGCATGGTCAGTCCGTCGGTCATTCCGCCAAGGGCAAGGGCCAAGTTTTGGTCGGCCGTGCTAAACTTGAGCCCCAACTTCTCGGCAAAGACCTTACCATTATTAACGCCCACCTTGGACAATAGTTTTACGGCCGGAATATTTAAAGATTTTTCAAGCGCCACACGCAAAGAGACATCCCCTGAAAATTTGCCGTTATAGTTTGACGGGCTGTATCCATCAATGGAAATTGGCTCGTCGACTATGATGCTGTCTGGGTAGACAAGTCCACTGTCAAGGGCGGGAGCATAGGCAATGATTGGCTTTATGGTTGAGCCCGGTTGACGCCTTAACGAAAGCAAATTAAATCTTGTGTTTGAGGCCATGCCAACAATCTTTTTGGTGCGGTTGTCCACCACCATAATGGCGGCGGCGGGAGCTTTTTCTTCACCAATATTGTCCACAACTTTAATAGCACTAGACAAAATATTTTCAATGCTGCTATCAAGTGTGGTGGCGATTTTTACTCTCATATTTTTTAGTTGATTTTCATTTACGTTAAGTGCCTTGGCCGCCTCGCTCAAAACAACTTTTATGCTGCAATTGGCTGTTTTGGAGCTGTTTTTCACTATACTAATGGGTAATTTTGCGTTTTTTCCATAATCGTCAGCAGTGATATAGCCATTTTTTTGCATACACTTTAAAACCACATTCCGCCGGTTTTGCGCTCTTTCTTCATGGCTAATTGGGTCGTAGTAGGAAGGGGCGTTTATGATGCCGGCAAGGGTGGCACCCTCGGCAAGGTCTAGCTCATTTACATCTTTTTGAAAGTAAAATTTTGATGCCTTTTCAATGCCATAACAGCCGTTGCCAAAGTAGATGTTGTTTAGATACATTTCAAGAATTTCATCTTTGGAAAACTTCTTTTCAAGCTCTAAACTAAGCTTTATTTCTTTGGCCTTTCGCTTTAAAGTTTTTTCGCGGGAAAGGTGAGTGTTTTTAATCAGTTGCTGAGAGATGGTCGAAGCTCCTTGGCTAAACTTTCTATTTTTTATGTTTTGGATTGTGGCCGAGGCCATGCGTCTAAGGTCAATTCCATGATGAGTATAAAACCGCTTATCCTCAATTGCTACAAAGGCGTTTTTGACATGATTTGGCACCTCAGCAATTTTTACCTCGGAGGACACAAAGAGGCTGGAGGTGTCCATCTCCTTTTGGTCAGCACTAGTTACTATGAATTGGCCATGGGAGTAGTTTTCGGTGAGGGCGGCAACATCCAGCTTGGTGCTTTTGGTGAGATTTAAAAAGGCAAAGCCCATGGAGAGGGCAAAAACCACCACCAGGCCAAGCGAAAACAAACATAATTTCAAAAAGATGTGTTTTTTCTTTTTTGTCATCGCCTTATTATGTGCAAAAGGATATTTTTCAATACTCAATTTGTCGAGAATTGTTGAAATAAATAAAATTATTATGTATAATAAACTTGTTAAATTGTGAGAAAGTTATGAAATATCTTATAAGAACCTATGGATGCCAGATGAATGTGCACGAAAGCGAAAAGCTTGCCGGCATTTTGGAGAGCATGAACTACAGCCCTTGCACTTCTGCCAGCGAGGCCGACATAGTCATTTTCAACACCTGCGCAATACGCGAATCAGCCGAGCAAAAGACCTTTGCTCACATTGGTGAACTCAAAAAATTAAAGGCGCAAAAGCCATCCATGCTAATTGCCATTTGCGGATGCATGAGCCAGCAAAACGGCTATGCCGAGCTAATCAAAAAGAAGTTTCCATATGTGGATATAATCTTGGGCACGCACAATATTTCCGACCTAAAGGAGCTTATTGAAAAGCGTCTTGCAACCAAGAAAAAAGTGGTTGCTATCACCGAGAGCGAGGACATTTCGGGCCGCGACAATATGCCAAAGTGCCGAACAAGTGGCCTTAACGCCTGGGTGAACATCATGTATGGCTGCAACAATTTTTGCACCTACTGCATTGTGCCATATGTTCGTGGCCGCGAGGTCAGCCGCCCAGCCTGCGAGATTGAAAAAGAGGTGCACGAACTGGTAGAAGCTGGTTACAAGCAAATAACCCTGCTTGGCCAAAATGTAAACTCATACAAAGGCCCCGACGGCGAGGGCGAAATAGGCTTTGCCGACCTTCTTAAAAGGCTAGACAAGATTGAGGGCGACTTTTGGCTGACCTTTATGACCAGCCATCCAAAGGACATTTCTAATGAACTTATCGACACCATGGCGAGCTCGACGCACATCATGCACTACTTGCATTTGCCCGTGCAGTCGGGAAGTGACAGGGTTCTGTCGCTCATGAACAGGCGATACACCACCGCCGCCTATCTTGAGAAAATTGCTTACGCACGCAAGAAGATACCCGACATTGAGTTCTCGTCCGACATAATCGTGGGCTTTCCAACCGAGACCGAGCAAGACTTTTTGGACACTTTAAGTCTTGTAAAAAAGGTAAAATATGAGCAGCTTTTCATGTTTATCTACTCAAAGCGCGGGGGCACAGTGGCCGAAAAGCTGGACGGGCAGGTAGACATTGCCACCAAAAAAGAGAGGCTTCGCAGGCTTATTGCCGCCCAAGAAGAGATTGGCACAAGCGTGGCCGAAAAATATGTTGGCAAGACCTTGACCGTGCTAGTTAATGATGTGCATCCAAAGAAAAAAGGCTATATGCTTGGCACCACCTATTTTAATAAAAATGTCAACTTTGTGGGCGACAGATCGCTCATTGGCAAAAAAGTCAAGGTAGAAATACAATCTAGCAAACTTACCGTTCTTACAGGCAAGATAGTGGAGGAATTATGACTGAAGAAGAAAAGAACAAATTATCCCCAATGATGAAGCACTACATGTATATGAAAGAGCTATACAAGGACTGCATCTTGTTTTATCGTTTGGGCGATTTCTATGAGATGTTTTTCGAGGACGCCGAGATTGTCTCTCGTGTTTTGGAACTGACCCTTACCGGCAAAGAGTGTGGACTTGAAAAGAGGGCTCCAATGTGCGGGCTTCCTTACCATGCGGCCGACACCTACATTGCAAGGCTTATTGAGGCTGGATACAAGGTGGCCATATGCGAGCAGCTCAGCGACCCCGCCACCAGCAAAGGCCTGGTCGACCGAGACGTTATAAGAGTTGTGACCCCGGGAACAACCATTGAAGACGAGGCTCTTTCGGCCGACAAGAACAACTTCTTGTGCTCGGTATATAGCGAAAAAGACCGCATTGGCGTTTGCTGGGCCGACATCTCCACCGGGCTTATGGAAGCGGCTGAGTTTTCGGGCAAGGACGCTGTCAAGATGCTGGACGACACCCTCAGCCGAGTTAAGCCAAGCGAGATTATTTGTAACTCTAATGCCGAGCTTCTTCAAAACCAGCTTTCCTGCGTGGTGGCCGGCTACACTCCGTCATTCTACGCCTATAAAGACGAAAACTATCTATTTTCCAAAGCTGAAAAGGCCATAAAAAGTCAGTTTAAAGTGGCATCTCTTGCTGTGTTTGACGCCGAGGACAAGAAAAACGCAGTTAAAGCCATCGGCAGCCTGCTTGCCTATGTTCAAGAGACCCAAAAGCGCCA
>CANQUB010000027.1 GCA_947626955.1 uncultured Clostridia bacterium
TGTCAAGCAAAAGAAGGTGTTTTTTCGAAATATATCAAAATTTTTAACAAGTTGTTTATTCCTATACAACTAACGTTAAATGAAAAATGAAGAATGTTAGTTCCGCCTCTCTACCTCGTCGAAGCTCAAGCTCAATTGTCAGCATTCTTCTAACGAAGCTTACCGCCTGCAATCGCTTGGCTTCTCCTCTCCCCATCAAGCTATGCTTGTCTGGGACCCTATGTTGTTGCGGGGGGCACCATTAAAGAAAGTCAGTACTCAATCTTAGGCTTCCTCTTACCAAGGGGAAGCTGGCACACTGCTTAAACTTGGCCTGATGAGGATTATATAAAATTTCGCCCCCCGTTTGGTGAGCAAGCTCACCGCCTATCTCCCCTCAACGGGGGAGACTCAAAAGAACATACGATTTTCAAGATGTTAACCAACAATTATTTAAACCAGATAAGTAGCAAATAGGGCAAAATTTAGTTGATAAAAATTTTAAAAATGTGTTATATTTCAGTTGAGGAGATGAAAATTATGAAAAATTACACCCGAGACGATTATAAAAAAGTATGTGCAATATTAGATAGAGCATCCAGTAAAGTTTCTATCTTTTATCGCTGGAACGACTATTTTCTGCATATTATGGAGCAAAACCCAAGTTTCCAAGCACAGTTTGAAAGCCACAATGCCGAAGAACTTCCTGACGAAGTTGTAGATGCTTTCGTGCAAGAATATCTAACCAGCCTTGGTAAGCTAGAAAGCAAAGTTCGAGTTGTTGCACCATGGCTCGACACCGACCCAGTCACCCTTTTCCAATATGTGGCTGACAACCAGCAGTTATTCACTCGCATCGAGCAAGTGCCTGATGACAAATTTAAAGCCGCCGCCCAGGCTGTTAGCGAAAAGAAGGTTCAACCTACCGAAGCCCTCAACTCAATAGGCATTACCGAAAAGGACGTCCAGGACTACGAGAAAAGTTTGCCCGACGATTTTAAACTGGGGGACTAACTTGTGGAAACAAAGAAAAACCTGACCGAGCAAGACAGATACGGCTACCTTAGGAAGATGCCTAGGCCTGACAGGTATATCTTGCTTGGCTCAAGTTGCAAAAAAAGCAACGAAGAAATAAAAAAACACTTCACCGAAGTAAAAGCCAAAGCTAGTGCACTGCCCCCTGAAGACATTCCTCAGGACAAGCTTAATGAGTTCGCTCAAAAGTATGTCGAAGAGCAAATTGCTCAAATTTTGGCCAATCCTAAATATGCACAAGAAGGCAAATGCACTTTTTGCCTAGGAAGCCCCGGAGCGGGAAAGTCTTCCATCATCAAGCCTCTATCCCAAGAGACCATGTCTTTCCATGCCGACGCCGATGCAATTAAAGTTGCACTCTCCCAGGCTTTTGGAATCGACGTTAACGGACCAAGTATGCACAAATATTCGGGCATGATTATGAAGCAATACCTAATCCCTGCTCTGCTTGACAACAAGGTCAACTTCATCCAGGAAAAGATTGGCGACGAAATTGACAAAATGGTGGGCTACACCAATGACTACAAAAGCAAGGGCTATGACGTTTCAGTGGTCTTGATCCACTGCGACAACGACGTGTGTCGTGAAAGGAACATCCAAAGGTGTGAGCGAAGCCTGGCCAAAGGTGAAACCCCACGAATTGTGTCTGATGAAGACATTGTCCAAATTGGCAACACCCCTCTTGATACCTATATGTATCTTATGGAAGAGCATGGCGAGCTGTTTGAAAGCGGAAAGGCATACTGCTCGGATGTTCAATTTGGGACACACCCTCTTCACCTGCAGGGCATGGACTATGAAAAAGGTAAAAGAGTAGAAAATGAGCAAACTGAGCAATACGCTCTTCAAGGCGAGCACTTCAAGAGTGTGGCAGTAAGAAACCAAGGCCAAATTTATCTTCAAAACCAAACCATAGATCCAAAACTTGCCGAAGAAATTCAAAAAGGTGTGGAAGAGCTTGCAACTACAGGCGACCTGAATATTGAGAACTATTCTAAAGAATGCGTAGACGCTTTGGGCGAGATCAACGACTCAGCAATCTACACTCTTGCAGACGTGCTCAATCCATCGGAGAACTACGTCGAGAACGGAAAGAGTTACGACACCGAGAAGATTGTAGAGGCCATACAAAACCATACCAAGCAACAACAGCAACAAAGACGCTCACCTAGTATTGAAGAGGCAAGATTCCTATGATAGACCTTCATCAGCATTCAATTTTCTCTGACGGCACCGATTCTCTCGAGGAATTGATCCAAAAGAACAAAGACAGCCACATCGAACTTTTTGCTCTCACCGACCATGACACCATAGACGGATGCAAAAAAATAATTGAAAACCACGCCAAAAACAAAGGCATAAAGTTCGTGCCCGGCATTGAGTTTTCCACCGTCGATCATGGCGACACCGTGCATATATTGGCCTACGACTATGACCCCGCCGACAAAAACATTGTCGCTCTCATTAAAAAAGGAATAGCTCTTAGGCAAAAGCGGGTAAAAAACACCCTAAACTTTTTGAAAAAGCAATTTGGCATAACGCTAAAGGGCGAGCAACTGGCAAAGATCAAGGCCAGCAAAAATCCAAACAAGCCCATGATTGCAAACTTCTTGATCGAGCTTGGCTACGGAACAAGCGTGTCCGAGATGTTCAAAAAATATCTCTATGCCTCGTTTGATGACCTAAAACTCACTAGCGAAGAGGTTATAAAAACCCTTAGCAAGAGCCAATGCTTGGTTGTTTGGGCACACCCTCTTGGCAGTAGCGAACGCCAGCGAATAACCCTTGAAAAGGTTGAAGAAAAATTGCAAAGGTTTACCCGCTGCGGACTAGACGGGCTTGAGTGCTACCACTCATACTTCTCGGCCGAGGAGAGCCAAAGCCTTACAGCTCTTGCAAAAAAATACAATCTTCTAATTTCGGGTGGCAGCGACTACCACGGCCGAAACAAGACGGTGGAAATTGGGCAGCTTAATAAAGACCACCAGACGGTAGAACCCGAAAGCCTTACCCTGCCGCAAAAATTTAGAAATATCTATTATCTATAAACATTACAAACAAAAAATTCCCGCTAAGGGAATTTTTATTTTCCAACCAAATATTTGCTGCTTTGTTCGCTGAACTTATCCTGCACTCCAGGGATCTTGCGAAAGGCGTCGCTTTTTAGTTCTTTTAAAATATTGCTTTCCTCAAACGAGAAGCACTCCTTCCCGGCCACAATGATGTGATCGATGACCTCAATGTTGTTAATGATGCAGCTAAAGAGTATTTTTGCCGTAAAGGCAATGTCCTCGTCGGACGGGTAGGCCTGGCCGCTTGGATGGTTGTGTGCCAAGATTATTCTTTCGCAGTTTTTCTTGAGGGCGGTGTTGGTTATGTCTCTAATGTCTACCGGCACAGCACTGCTCGTGCCCTTGTTTATGCACTTGGCGGTCAGCACACGATTGTTTGTGGACAGACAAATGACATAGAACTCTTCAACAAAGGAGTGGCTCATAAGATTATGGCAATACTTCTTGGCTGTTTCAGTGCCTTCAATTATTGGGTCGTTGCGGCTTATGCCGTACTGCCTGGAGGTTTCCAAAATTAAGTGCAGGAGTATGGCTGCGTGCTCGCCAATGCCCTCAACTTTTTGCAATTCTTCAACCGAGGCCTCTAGCACTTTGTCGAAGCTGCCAAACTCAGCCAGCAGCCTGTGTGCCAGCGGATTGGTATCCTTTTGCGGGATGGCGAAAAAGAGTACAAATTCAAGTTTTTCAACATCCGAAAAAGTCTCCAGTCCATGTTCGAGGAAGGTGGCTTTCATTCGTTTTCGGTGATTTTTATGTGTGACTTTATCCATCTCAAAACCTTAAAAGGTCATTTAGTTTATCTTTGGTGGCCAAGAGGAAAATTCCAAGCTTTGGACCCTGTTTTGTGCCAAGCAATAGGCTATATAATATCTCAAAATACCTCTTTTGCAATTTTTTGAGCTCGGCAGGGTCTTCGGTCTTATATTTTACCATGGCGTAGAGGTCGGTCATAAGCTGGTCGCTGGTCTCATAGTCGTTTTCAAGCAGCTTTAAAGTCTTCTCCACCCAGCCTTTTTCTTCGTCGGTCAAAGTGGCATAAAACTCGGTGTTCTTTTCGGTGAGAAGGTTGACCTGATATTCCTTGCCGTAGTTTTCTACCCAATGCTTAGCCTTTTCCAGCCTCTCTTTATAGAACTTAGAAGAGGTGTCGATGTTCTCCTTTTGCATTAGGTCGGCAAGCATATCTTCGTTAAAAGACACGATTGGAAGCAGGGCGGCAAGCAGGTTGAATGGTGGATATTTTAGATAGCTTTCGTCAAGATCCAAAAAGTCCAAAATTTCCTTATTGCTTTGGTCGATAGTGCCGGCAAAATATGCCTTTACGTACCTGTCGAACTCGCTGTAGTAGCGGATGACGTCGTTGTCAAAAGCAAGGTTGAAGTTTTGCATTGGCCTATACTTTGCATAAAACCACAAGATTTGGTGCTTGTCGTAAACGTTCATAAGGTCGGTTAGGGTCAAAACATTACCCTTTGACGAGCTCATCTTTGCCCCACCACCCTTTATGCCTATGAAGTTGAAAGGCTCATAAACTGGCGGCTCATAACCAAATATCTCTTTGGAGATTCGGTAGGCCACATCTTTGCTGCTTCCGGCCGTTGAGTGGTCCATGCCCCCCATTTCGAAGGTGACATTTTCGGCCTGCCACCTCATTGGCCAGTCTATCTTCCACATAAGCTTTATGTTGCGGGCGGTGTTTACATTTATGGTCTCCTTGTTACCACACGCACACTCATACACGATGTCACCGCTCTCTTGATCGTAACTTATTACCTTGCGGGTCTCTTTGTGGCACTTTGAGCAGTAGACGCTGATTGGATAATAATTTTCTCTCTCGCCCTCTTCGGCGTCTTGGGTTCTAAAGCTGTCCAAGATGTCGAAAATTTCAAAACGCTTGTCCATGGCAAGCTTAATTTTATCGTTGTAGCGGCCGCTGGTGTATTCTTTATATTGATAAATACACTCGGGCTCAATGCCAAGCTGCTTTATCTCGGCAAGGAAACGCTTTTCAAAATATTCGGCATAGCTCTCACCCTTGGTGAATGGGCTTGGAATCTCGCTGTAGTTCATGCCGATATACTTTTCATAACTCTCAGGCACGCCGGCAGGCACTTTGCGGTAACGATCATAGTTGTCCACCGAGAGGATATACCTCACTTTTTTGCCCATCTTTTTAAGAGCCACGGCAACCAAAAAAGGAGTTACGATCTCCCTGAAATTTCCAATGTGTATAAAGCCCGAAGGGCTGACTCCCGACGCAACGGTGTAGACCTCTTCGTTTGGCCTCTCTTCAATAATCTTCTTTGCGAACTCGTATGCCCACATAACTTTTTCTCCGGTTTTGAATTTTTATTTGTAATTTTTGCTTATTTTTATGCGTTTTTATACAAAACAGTTTCAAAAACTGCTATTCTTCCTCTTCGTAGACGCTTTCGCCCTTGTCTTTGATCATGCCAAGATTTTCACGGGCTTGCTGCTCTACAAAGCTATCGTCCGAGCGTCTTTCGATGCCGTCTTCTAGCTGAGCCTCCAAAACGCTATTTTCAGCAATCTGTTTATCAAGGGCGTTTGACCTTGCTTGCAGTGACCCAAGGCGTGAGTATTGCCAAATGATTATGCACACAAGCACGAAAAGTAGTATGCAGCACCCAACAGTTATAAGTTTAATTAGATTTGCGAGTTTTGCTCTTGTCATGGTTAACCTTCCCCTTCTTTTGCATGGTAACCCTATTATACACGAGTTTATTTAAACTTGTAAATATATTTTTAACAAAAATTTGTTCAAGTATAATACCAAATACAAAACTTACCACTTCAAAAAACGCAAAAGTGCCGTCGGCAAGTGCAAAAATGGTGCAGATAAACCCAAAACCAGCCAAAATGCACACGGCCAGGTCACTTATGATGCACACAAGCAAATTGTCCTTTGTCCAAAATTTTACCACACCAAACACATCATAAATAAGGCCGGCCAAACAGCCGACCGCAACTAAAGTTATGGTGCAGCCAAGATAACTTATCTGCCCCACTATTTAAATATCCTTTTAAAAAATGACTTTGACGAAGACAGGCCGCTATATTTAATGTCGTCTATTGTGCCGTCAATAATAAGGGTGCCATCTTCCAAACTGAGCTTTGTCACCCTTAAGCCGCTGCCCGAAATGGTTAAAGTGTTTTCGGCCGTCTTGGCAATTATGGTCTTGTCCAGGCTAGAAACCACCTCGACAATTCCGCCAAGCAATAGTTTTTTGCGATTTTCCATGGTGAGAGTGTGAGCTGATGCCATTTTTTTACCTCACTACATAATACTCACTCTCCCGCCAAATTATGACAACAAAAAGTCGGGCGAAGTCAAGAACTTTTTAAGAAGGGTGTTTCTTGAAATATAGCTTTGGTTTTTGATCATGTGGGCAATGTTGCCGCTTTTGCCTATTAGAACCACCATCTTTTTGGCACGGGTCACCGCCGTGTAGAGAAGGTGTTTGTTATAAAGCATTGGGTTGCCGCCCGTAATTGGAATTATGACCACAGGGAACTCGCTGCCCTGGCTCTTGTGTATGGTTATGGCGTAGGCGTGCACCAGGTTTTCCAGCTCAACAATGGAGTAGGCGGCGTATCTTCCGTCATCAAAGGCGACGTCGACCTCACCGCTTTGAGTGTTGATCTTGTCGATGTAGCCCATGTCGCCATTAAACACTCCCGAGCCACCCACCACTCGTCCGTCGTCAACACGAATCCACTCCTGCTCGTAGTCATTGGCAATTTGCATTACCTTGTCCCCCTCACGAAAGACCATCTTGTGGAACTCGAGCTCGGCTTTGTCGCCGGTCTTAGGATTTAGCTTTTCGCGGAGCAACACATTTAGGTTGTTAGTCCCGGCGTCGCCGGCTTTCATTGGTGCAATGACCTGAATATCGCCGCTAGAAAGCCCCGAATATGACGGGATTCGCCTTGCCACCATGTCCACAATCTCGCTGGCCACCTCACTTGGCACGAAGGTTGACGAATAGAAAAAGTCGTTGCTTTTTTCGGCAAGATTTATCATCTCACCATTATTTATATGGTGGGCATTGATAATGATCTTGCTGTCCTCGCTCTGGCGGAATATCTGTGACAAAAATGAAACAGGGATGACCTCGCTCTCAATGATGTCGGCAAGCACCCTGCCTGCCCCAACACTCATGAGCTGGTCCTTGTCACCCACAAGTATAAGCTTTGAGCCAAGTGGCATGGCCTTAAGTAGCGAGCTCATGACATAGTCGTCGAGCATACTTACCTCGTCCACAATGACCACATCGGTTTCAAGCGGATTGTTCTCGTTTCGAGCAAAGCCCAGCCGACCGCCCGAGTAGTTCATCTCCAGCCCTCGGTGAATGGTGCTGGCTGGCCGTCCGGTTTGCTCTTCCATGCGCTTTGACGCCCTGCCGGTTGGAGCCATGAGCGAGATTTTCTTGCCATGGTTTTCAAGGATATACAAAATGGCCTTTATGATGGTGGTCTTACCCGTTCCCGGGCCACCGGTTATTACCGACACGCCCTCTCGGCAAGCCATTTCTATGGCCTGGCGTTGGCTGGCGTGGAAAAGTATATCATTGTTGTTTTCGAACTCATCTATTTCGACATTATAGTCGGCATTAAGTTCACTGGCCGAACCAATCAAGGCTTTTAGCTTGCTGGCAATGTATTTTTCCATTTTATAATACTTGCCAATGGCCACTGCATTATCTTCGTTAATTGTGGTGCTTTTTAGCAACCCCTCAATCTCCATTTCGGTTATGAGCGAGAGTATTTCGCCCTCGTATTCGTTTCCAAGCCCCAAAAGTCCAACGGCATTTTCGCAAAGCTCGGCCTTGTTTATGACCGTGCTGCCCACCTTTTCGGCAAACTCGTTTAAGCAGTATATGATGCCCGCCCGCATTCTAAACTTGCTGTCGGGAGCCACCCCCATGCTATAGGCAATTTTGTCGGCCGTCTTAAAGCCAATGCCCTCGACGTCCTCGACCAAAAGATAGGGGTTTTTCTTGAGCATGGCCTCGGTCTTGTCTTTGTAGACCTCATAAATTTTTACCGCCATGTTTATGGTGATGTCATATTTTTGCAAGAACATCACGGCCTCTTGCATCTTCTTTATGTCTTGGTAGGTGTGGGCAATTTCAAGGGCCTTGCGGTCGGAAATTCCTCGCACCTCACGAAGCCTGCCGGGATTGTTCTCAATTATTTTTAAAGTGTCAGTCCCAAACTTGGCCACAATGTTTTGAGCCGTGACCAGCCCCACCCCCGATATTAGCCCCGAGGATAGATATTTCACAATGCTTTCGGTGCTGGTGGGCTTCCTAATTTTTATACTGGTTGCAACAAACTGACGGCCATACTTTGGATTGATGGCGTAGTCGCCCTCAAGCTCGACATCTTCGCCCACACCCACAACGGGGAATTTCCCCGTGGCAATAGAAGAGATCATACCCTGCTTTATTTCGAGTATGGTGTAACCATTTTCATTGTTGCGAAAGATAATATCTCCTATTGTGCCGCTCAGTTTCATAACTATACTATATAATTTTTTTGCCCGGCTGTCAAACATTAAAAATG
The DNA here is from genome assembly GCA_947626955.1 of uncultured Clostridia bacterium. Taxonomy (GTDB): domain Bacteria; phylum Bacillota; class Clostridia; order Christensenellales; family UBA1242; genus UMGS2069. The sequence goes on from CANQUB010000027.1 coordinate 8,676, forward strand.
GTTCATAAATGCATAATTTTTAAACACATAATCCATGCTATAAGTATGAAAAAATTCACGTTTTTTATCAATTTTTTGCTGGTTTTTGCGTTTTTTGGCCTGCCTTGCATGGGTTATGCGGCCGCTGAGAGCGAAAAAACTGCAAAAATGGTCATTGTTATAGATGATTTTGGCTCATATGACCAAAGTGGAGTGGAGACCATGCTGTCTATAGACGCTCCACTGACCTGCGCCGTCATGCCAATGGTGGACAATTCGACTATTAACGCAAGGCAAATTAGGCAGGCAAATAAAGAGGTAATTTTGCATATGCCAATGGAAGCCTATGTGCACCTTCCCGACAGCTGGTATGGCCCAATGATGATTGGAAACTACGACAGCCGTGAGCAGGTTTTCAAAAAACTGACCACCGCCCTATACAGCATTGAGGGGGCCAGCGGGTTCAATATCCACATCGGCTCGGGCGTATGCCTAAAGGAAGACGTGGTGTCAGCCATATATGACTGGAGCATAGAAAACAAGCTGCCATTTTTGGACAGCCGCACGCATATAAACACAGTTTGCGAAAAGGTGGCCAAAGAAAAAAATATTGCCTACCTTGGCCGCGACGAATTTCTTGAGCCCGAGGGTGACCGCTCCTACGCCGGCGTGACCCGTCACCTTATGAAAGGGGCCGAACTTGCCAAGCAAAAGGGCTACAGCATTGTAATTGGCCACGTCGGCTCGCACGGCGGCGAGAACACCGCCCGCGCCATTAAAGATGCACTGCCAAAAATTAAAGACATGGGTATTGAAATTGTAACTCTAAGCCACTTAAACTCCTGGCTTGGCGGGCAAAGCAAATAAACAGAGCACAAAAAAAGGAACTTGACAGTTCCTTTATTTGTTTTTTAAGAATATGTCGAGGTAGTCGCCTTCGGGTCTGAATGGGCAAGCCTCGCCAATTTGGGCTCGGTGACACCAATCGGTAAACTCTTCACCATGTTCTTTTATCATCTTATTAAAGCCCTTCACCCACCATTTGTACCAATCTTCGCACTCTTTGTTGGGTTTACGGTATATGGTCGAAGGGGCGTTAGGCTCAACTCCAAAGTCGGCCGTCTTTTGGAAGAGGTATGACTCGATATACTTCATTCGTCTCTCAAGCACTGGAGTAAGTTCACCATCAGCATTCAAATTTTCTTTAAGGTCTCGCAAATACCAAAGTGAATAGGCAATCTCGGACTCGGTCATGCAGTCTATAAGTTCGCCATTTAGCGAAGGTGCATATGGGCAGTACTCGCCATATTTATATGGTTTATCGTAGATCGAAGAGTCGATATATGGATATAACACCTGCATATTTTCAAGTGGACGAATGCCTGAAAAGTGCTGCTCTAGCATATTCTTTAGATAGGTTTCAGGAGCGTAGGTTTCATAGACCAAAAAAGTCGCCCCATCTTCGTTAAATTTAAGAACGGGTGCGCAATAGTTGTGTTCGTTTCTAGAATCAGGCAAAGGGCCCCACATTAGCGGGTCAATGGCCGTTTTTAACTTTTTCAAAAGCTCTTCTTCGCCCTCATAGACCTCTATTTCGCAGTGCTGGCGTGGCTGGTAATAAATATCGAAATCTATATCCTGGTAATCGTCTGAAAAGCCGAGTGTGTCCTCGGCAATTTCTTCGCATTCAAGCATGGGCATCTTTAATGCTCGCTTTAAATAATCATACAGGCTCTCAAGATCTGGTGCCAGCTCTTCGGTATGGATAACGCCTTGGCTTTCTACCTTTTCATCCCTTTCCTTTGGTGTAAACTTAATTATCATTTTTCTCCCCTCACAAAATAGTGTACCACACAAAAAACCATTTTTCAAGAGTCAATTGCATTTTGCATACCATGAATTTTACCGCCATATACTTTAAAAGAAATTATGGCAATATTCAATCAACCACTGTCCTCAATTTTAAATGACCTTAGCACAAGCAAAAACGGCCTGCCTTCTTCTAGTGTGCAAAACAGCCGAGAAAAACATGGCGAAAACCGACTTTTGAAACAAAAAAAGGTCTCCCTTCTCGCCCGCTTTTTTACACAATTTAAGAACCTTATGGTCATTGTGTTGCTGGTCTCGGCCGTCATTTCTCTAATAATCGCCCTGGCCAAACACGAGTACAGCGACCTGTTCGAAGGCTTTTTAATCTTTATCATTGTAATTCTCAACGCCATTATTGGCGTGGTTCAAGAAAAGCGGGCCGACGACGCCATCGCCCTTCTTTCAAAGCAAACCCAGCCCTTTTCACGGGTCTATCGTGACGGAAAACTGCAAAATATCCCCGCCGAAGAAGTGGTGGTGGGCGACATTGTGCAGCTTAAAGCCGGCGACATTGTTCCGGCCGACATTCGCCTTATCTCTTGCAACAACCTCAAATGCGACGAAAGCACCCTGACCGGCGAGAGCCAAGGCGTATTCAAAAATGCCGACGCCGTCCTTCCCGACGGCACTCCCCTTGCCGAGCAAGAAACCATGTGCTTTGCTGGCACTGTTTGCACTTTTGGCAACGCAAAAGGCGTAGTGGTTCGAGTGGGTCAGTCCACCGAAATGGGCAAGATCGCCGGGCTGCTTTCCTCTAACGTCAAAGAAAAGACCCCGCTCGAAAAGACCATTGACAAGATTGGCAAAATTATCACCATCGGCGTGCTTTTAATCACGGCCGTGGTCTTTGTCATTGAGCTCATCTTCTCGCGTGAGATGTCCTTCATGGACAGCTTTTTGGTAGCCGTGGCACTGGCCGTGGCCGCGATCCCCGAAAGCCTGCCCGCCGTCATTACCATTGTCATGGCCCTTGGCGTCGAGCGGCTGGCCAAGCAGCGTGCCATTGTAAAGACTCTTTCTTCGGTCGAGACCCTGGGCTGCTGCAATGTCATTTGCACCGACAAGACGGGCACACTCACCCAAAACAAGATGACGGTCAAGCATATGTACTTTGACCAAAGCGTGACGGCAAACTTTTCTATCTCTAGCCCCACTCTTCAAGAGATGTTTAGAGCCATGACCCTGTGTAACAACGCCGAAGAAACCCAAAACGGCGAGTTTATTGGCGAGGCCACCGAGACCTCTATGCTGGCCGTGGCCAAAGCAAATAATAGTGCCTACAGCACCGACAAAGCCTGCCCAAGGCTATACGAAATTCCTTTTGACAGCACCCGCAAAATCATGAGCACCCTCAACCGCACCGAAAGCGGAAACGTGCTCTACTCCAAGGGCGCGTACGACTACCTCATCAGCCGCTGCAACCGCATATATTTAAATGGCCAAATTCTCCCCCTTGACCCAGCTAAAAAGCAGGACATTGAGCAGGCCATCATAAAAATGGCAAGGCAGGCCGAGCGAGTTTTGGCCGTGACCATGAAGCTAAGCCACACCGCAGTCTACAGCAGTGAGACCGAGGACGAACTGGTGTTCTTGGGACTGGTTGGCATTGTCGACCCGCCACGAGCCGAGGCCAAGCAAAGCATTGCTGCCTGCAAAAAGGCCGGGCTGAGGCCGGTCATGATCACCGGCGACCATCCCGAAACCGCTTTTGCCATTGCCTACGAACTGGGCATAGCCAAAAAACGTGCCGAAGTTATGACAGGGGCCGAGATAGACAAGCTTTCGGTGGGGCAGCTCGCCAAGGTCATTGACGGCTACCACGTCTTTGCACGTGTGTCGCCCGAGCATAAGGTCAAGATTGTGTCGGCATATAAAAAGAGCGGAAAAGTTGTGGCCATGACGGGCGACGGGGTCAACGACGCACCGAGCATTGCCAAGGCCGACATAGGCGTGTGCATGGGAAAGACGGGCACCGACGTCACCAAGAGTGTGGCTGACCTTGTCATCACCGACGACAACTACTCCACCATAATCCTGGCCATACGCCAAGGGCGAACCATATATTCGAACATACAAAAAATACTGCTGTTCTTGATGAGCACAAATGCCGTCGAGGTGCTTGGGATTTTCGTGGCCACCATTGTCATGCGAAACAATATCTTTTTGCTGCCCTCGCAAATACTGTTTATCAACCTTGTGACCGACAGCTTCCCGGCCTTTGCACTGGGGCTGGAAAAGCCCGAAAAAGGGGTCATGGAAAGGCCGCCACGTGAGAAAAATTCTTCCATCTTTGCCGGCCGAGTGGGCACAAGCATACTTTACGAAAGCTTTGTGCAAACCCTGCTGGTGCTGGTTGTGTTCGTGGTGGGCGTGCACACCTGGGGCAATGAGGTGGCCAGCACCATGGTCTTTCTCATCATCTGTCTGATGCAAATTATCCACGCCATCAACTGCAAGACTGAGGGCAGCATATTCAAAATAAACATATTCAACAACCCGTCCTTCAACCTCAGTTTTATCGGCCTGTTCGCCCTGATTATGGTGGTGGCCTTTGTGCCAATTTTGCAAACCGCCTTCGGCATAGTTCCCCTCAATGCCCTTCAATGGCTGATCGTCGCCCTGGCCAGCATAAGCATTATTCCTCTAGTCGAAGCCTGCAAACTAGGACTGACCATATATGAGAAGTTGGCGAAGAAGAGAGGAGAGGAACGCAAGGGAAAGATAACTTTGAAAACTAACGTTAAGTGAAAAGTGAAATGTGAAAAATGAAAAGTTAGGGCGTCGCCCTACGGGCGAAATTTACATTGTTTTTTGCGAGGGGACATCTCCCCTCGCGCTCCCATTTAAAAAAGGGCAGTTTGTTTACCAAACTGCCCTTTTTGACTGGAAGAGCTAGGCTGACGCAAGTTTTGAGAAAAAGTGAGAGCACCCATTTGTGGCTCCCCCTAGACGGAGGGAGCTGGTCGAAGACCTGAAGGGGTGAATAAAGTCCTATTTAAATTTTCGTATAAACGTTATACGTCTTATCATCAATCACTTCAGTGGACTTTGTGAAAAGTGTTTCGTCGTTTAGATATTCATTTGTGCCGTCATCGGCGTCGGAAAGTATTTTAATTGTCCCACCAGACGTAATGTATTTTGTCAAATATCCATTTGACGCCTCGTCGCTCGATATTGCTTTATAAATTTCTTTGCTGTTTATTGTTACGCTTTTAAGTCGGCTACAATAATTAAAAGCAGATGATCCAATACTAGTAACGGTTGATGGAATGGTGACGCTGGTTATGTTTTCACAACTGATAAAAGCCGAATATTCAATAGTTAAAAGCCCTTCAGGCAACACCAAATCACCGCTCAGTTCCTCTAAACTATAAAATGAATATGCTCCTATTCTCTTTATATTTTTCCCAAATGTAACACTTGATATCTTGGGTATATCGCTAACGTAACTGTTGTAAAACAAATGATCTGGAATATTTTCTACTTTATTCCCAAAAATAACATTTATTCCGCTTGTTTTTCTGCCTGCGCTATCAAACACTTCTGAAGATGATCCAAAATCTTGACAATTAATTGCATTGAAAATAATCTGGGTTAAATATGAGCAAGAATCAAATGCACCATTTCCTATTTGAGTTACATTTTCTCCAATTGTCAAGGTTTCTATTCTTGTATCACGAAACGCAGAAGCCCCAATTTGTGAAACATTTTCTCCAAGATTAACGGTGATCAGGTTTTTGCAATAACCAAAGGCTTGTTCCCCGATGCTGGTAACATTTGGCCCTATTATCACACTAGAAATACCACTAGACCTAAAAGCTTGATCTTCAATCTTTTTTACTCCATCCGGTATAACTATTTCCCCACTAATACCACTACAACCATAAAACGCATATGTCCCTATCTCTGTGATGCTGTTTGGCAAAACTAATTGCCCACTTAGCTTGGCACAATTATAAAAAGCACGAGTATTTATTTTTTTAATGCTATCATCATTTGGAATTATACTATTGTTGCATCCTTGCAGTAGCGTCCCAGTGCTAATCTCAAACAATATATCGCACTCGTTTCCATCTTTATCTCGGCTGGTATAATTTTTATTTTCTTTAGAAACTTCAATGTTGGTTAAATTTTTGCATGAATTAAATGCCGTTGTTATTGACGAAATACCCTTCCCGATCTTAACACTTTCTAGGCTTTCACAATAGGAGAAGGCACCGCCCACTATTTCGGTAACATTATCTGGAATAATCAACTCTCCTGTAAGGCCGCAACCCCAAAAAGCGCTAGATCCAATGGAAACTACGCCTTCACCCAAGGTTAACTTGCTTATCTTTTTGCAGCTTTCAAAAGCCATATCTCCGATGGAAATAACCGAATCGGGGACAACTATTTCTCCTTCTATATTCTCACATTCATAAAAGGCATATTGTCCTATCGTTTTAACCGAAGAACCTATTTTGACGCTAGCTATCTTAGGGCGGTTAAGTGAATAGCGTGAATAAAATAGCCAGTCCGGTATTTGTTCAACACTATCGCTGAAAACAACTTGTATACCTGAGCCTTCTTTGCCAGCAGTATCAAAAACGTTAATATAATCTTCTTCAAGTGTCAAATTTATAGCATTATAATTGATTTTGTTTAATACATAGCAGTTACTAAAAATATTTTGTCCTAATTGAGTTACCCCTTCGCCCAAAGTTAATTCTTCAAGTGCAGAACAACCCAGAAAAGCACTAGCCTTGATTGAACCATTGGGAATATTCACATTAACTAAGCTTGAGCAGTAGGAAAAAGCTTGCTTATCAATAATCTCAATTGTGCAAGGTATTAAAATTTGGGTCATTTGTCTACAACCACTAAAGCCCTCTGTACTAGAACTTATGCTAGGTATCACCGACACCACTTGGTCTTCATGATAGTTTGGAATTATAACTTCGCCGGCTATGTCTGAACTGGCTTTGCTCACTTCGAAGTGGTCGGTCTTTAGTGTAAAACTAAGCTTATCGAGAGTGGCAGGCTTTTCGATATAGTCTATATCCACGCTTGATGTGACCATATAATTGTCGGTACCGGCAACCCTCTTTGCTCCAGTTACTGGGATGTCGATATAGTAGTCGTTTTTAATTTGATAGGTAATTTCGAGCACGTCTCCCACGCTTAGCATAGAGCCACTGCCAAGCTTTTTGCCATCCCTTTTAACTTCGACCTGCTCGGGAACATTATTGAGGCTTACAAATTCCGAAATTTCATTGTTTTCAATAACCGCATCCTCACTTATCCTGAGGTCGGCTCCCTCTTCAACATAGATTGATGGTGCAACTTCGGCCTTGTTGCCCTCTATCGTTCCACCACTGATTATGCAGTGTCCACCGCTAGCCACATAGATAGCTCCACCGTACTTAGCTTGGCAGCCGGTTATTGTTCCACCGGTCATGGTAAAGGTCGCCCCACTGGAAATATACACCGCCCCACCATAGGTCTTGATCTTGTTTTTAATTGTGCCACTTTTCATGGTGTATTTTGTGTTTGGTGCAAGGTAGATTGACCCACCTTTTAAGTTGTGTGGCGCACCACCTGCCCCGCTATCGCTTGCATTTG
>CANQUB010000028.1 GCA_947626955.1 uncultured Clostridia bacterium
AGGAGTACCCGCATGAAGAAAAAGGTGTTTTGTATTATTCTGCCTGTGATTTTGCTTTTTGCTATTACACTTGGAGTGGTTTTGCCAAGGTCTAATGGCCAAAGCCAAACCGATATGTTTCCTGTCAGGGAAAGAATTGCTCGTGCCGAAGAGCAGGTGGTTTCTTCGAGTGAAGACACCGGGGCCAGCCTTGCAAGTGCGGGCTATAAGGGCGGGGCAATATTCCTTGAACCAAATTCGCACTTTACCATGAAAGGTGGAACATTGAGTGGCCATAAAAACAAATATGGCGGGGCGATATATGTTTCTAGTGGTGCGGTGTTCACCATGTCTGGTGGAACAATTGAGGGCAACAAGGCCGAATATGGAGGAGCCATCTATGTTGAGGCTGGTGGCGAGTGTTATATTGAAGGTGGCCTGATAACTGGAAACGGCTGCGAGGTCGAAGGCCCGGCGATCTTTGTTGAAAGCGGGGGAAAAATACAGGTAAATAGCGATGATTATGTTAAAGGCAACATTTATATTGTGGCAAAGCTTGGGGAAGATACAATAGAAATGGGCCTTAAGGGCTCGGGCAAACAGATGCACTATCTAACCTTTGGCAGCTACCCACAAACTTATGTGTCTAGTATGCAGGAAACTCTAGAAAATTGGTATGTTGATCAAGAGCCTATAATGACTTATAGAACTGACTTTTATTTCTCTAATCCTTATTCTCAGGATCCTAATGGTGATGATTATTTTCCTGCTTATAAATACACAGATGGGCAAATATATGTTAAAATACATTCAATCATAAACGATTATGAAGGAACAAGTTATTTTAGAGATGGAACTAAAGCTGGAGTCAGTTGGAGTCAAGGTGGAGCATATTATTGGTTTAGAGTTGATCCAATAAGATGGTTTATCCTAAATTACGACAGCAGGCAAGACGGTGAACCTTTTGAACTGCTGAGCGAAGTAGCTCTTGCGGCACTTCCTTACGATACTCCGATATATGACGAAATTGGTTGGTATAGTGAAACACATAATGATTGGGACACCTCATCAAGCAGAAGATGGCTAAATGATGAATTTTATAACACAGCATTTACTGAAAGGGAAAAGGCAGCTATACTTGACACCACGCTACAAAACTGCAAATCCGACGAATATGCCAACCAACCAAACACCTGGACAGGCAACCAAACAAGCGACAAGATTTATCTTTTGAGTTACTATGATCTTGCCGACGTAAATGGTGTTTTTGAAAATAAAAGCGAGTATAGACTGGTATCGCCAAGTGATTTTGTTGTAGGGGAAGGTGTTTGGTGTTCAGCAACTGACCCTCAGTACACAACAAGTTATACCGAAAGAACCTGTACTTGGTGGTTGCGTTCGGCAGGTACTAATCATAGCAATATATATTCTTGTGTATCGTTTACGGATGGGGATTTATATACTGACAATAGAATAAATGTCGTGAGTTCAGGCTATACCGGGCTTAGGCCTGTACTAAGGATAAAGTTTGAAACTGTTTTGGTTTAGCTAATGTTTCAATTAGGGAAAGTTTTTCACCCTCCAGGCTGCAAAGTGGCAGTTTGGGGGATTTTTTTTGCATTTTTCATGATTTATTAACAAATTGTTGATAATTTTGTTAAAAAGTGGTCAAAAGTGGTTGACATGATTTTTTTAGATAAGTATAATCAAAGTACAAACAAGGAGGGAGAACTATGTTCATTGGCACATATCGCCATCAAATTGACGAAAAATGTCGGCTTAGAATGCCCTCTAAGTTTAAGGAAGGGCTAAAACCTGGCTTTATTGTGGCCAAGGGGACTAATGGTTGCTTGTTCTGCTTTGCTAAAGAGGAGTTTGAAGAGCTCTACAAAAAGCTGCAAAACGTGTCCATTTTTGACCTTGAGGCTCAAAAACCCCTTCGTGCACTTCTTGCTTCGGCCTTCGAGACCGAGGAAGACAAGCAGGGAAGAATACTTCTTCCTCCCGAGCTTAGGAACTATGCCAAGATCACCAAAAATGTGGTAACCATTGGCGTTGGTGCAAGAGTGGAGATATGGGCCGAAGAGAACTTTGATGGCTACAACACCGAGGAAAGCTACGATCAGGCTGCAAACGCCCTTACCAAATATGGAGTATAGATAAGTGGAATTTGTCCATGTACCTGTACTTCTAAACGAGACCATAGAAGGGCTAAACATCCGGAAGGGAAAGACCTATGTCGACTGCACAATTGGTGGCTCGGGGCACTCAAAGGCCATGCTGGATAAGGCAAAAATAAAGCTTATCGGCATAGACAAAGACGATGAGGCCATAAAAATATCCACTGACCGCCTAAAAGATTACCCAAACGTCACCATTGTTAAAAGCGACTTTAAAGATGCCAAAGAGGTTTTAGACCAGCTTGGGATTGATAAAGTTGACGGAGTTTTGGCCGATCTTGGGGTTAGCTCACATCAAATTGATGACAAAGAGCGCGGGTTCTCATTCAGGTTCGATTCGCCGCTAGACATGAGGATGGATAGAGAAGCTAGCCTTTCGGCAAAAGAAGTGGTGAATAACTACTCCGAAGCCGAGCTTAAGCGGGTCATCAAAGACTATGGCGAAGAGAGGTTTGCTTCTAGCATTGCAAGAAAAATTGTTGAAAGCCGCAAAAAAGCTCCCATTGAGACCACAAAACAGTTAGAAAAAATAGTGCTTTCGGCCGTTCCAAGATATCGTGGCAATGACGGGTCGAGCAATGTGCAACGCACCTTCCAAGCCATACGTATTGAGGTAAACCACGAGCTTGACGGGCTGGACAACTTCATACGAGACATGGTAGACAAGCTTAATAGCGGGGGAAGAATTGCAATAATATCCTTCCATTCGCTAGAAGACAGGATAGTTAAGCACACCTTTAAAGAGCTAGCTGTTGGCTGCACTTGTCCAAAGGACTTTCCAATATGCGTTTGTGGAAAGAAGCCGACAATTAAATTAATAACCACTCATCCAATAACTGCTAGCGAGAAAGAGCTGGAAAACAACCGCCGAGCATCGAGTGCAAAACTTAGAATTGCCGAGAAATTATAACTTAGGAGGAAAACTTATGACTGAAACTGAAAAATATGTTAAGACGGCTGAAAGCCGAAGTGTCACCAAGACCGAGCAAGAGTATGAGCCTGAGTTTGCTCCGTTCAGCTTTGGGCAGGACAAGACTGACACAGCCTATGAGGTTGAGCAGCCATTCACCATGGAGCCATTAAAGACCGAAGTTCCTGCAAAAATGGAAATGCCTGTCTTTAAGACCACCGAAGAGGAGAAAACTGAGATTGTGGCTCAAGGCCGTGTGCACATAAATGCACGTGGAAAGATTGTGGCAAGCGTATTCGCTGTAATCGTGGCCATAATGGTGGCTTTTTGTATCTACAACGCCGTGTCAATAAACCAGCTTGAAGATATTGTGGCCTACAAACAACAGATTGTGGCCGAGCAAAATGAAGTCATATCCGCCCTTGAACAAGAATACAATAGCCTAGGCGAGGATAGCAACATTGTCGACAGGCTTGACGGAGAGTTTAGACAAGTTGAGTCAAGCGATGTTAAAAAGGTTAAAAAGTTCAACATGAGCCAGCGTAAAGAGCAAGAAGAACCTTCTAACTGGTTTGAAGAGTTTTGTGAAAAACTAAGAAACCTATTTTAAAACCACTCGCCAATGAGGCGAGTATGCAAAAATACACATCAATATCAATACGAAAAAGGCTACTAGCAATGATAATTCTAGTAACCTTTTTTTTGAGCCTTTTAATAATTAGGCTTTTGTATCTTCAGGTCTTTGCTGGGCCAAACATTTCTAGCCGTGCCTATAGCCAGTGGCTGAGGGATTTGCCACTTAGAGCCAGCCGTGGCAACATCTACGACCGCAACGGAGCCCTTCTTGCCTCTAGCCACACCACCTTTGATATCTACGTTCGCCACGCCGACATTGTCAGCGAGCAAAGGTGTGCAACCCTGCTTTCTTCGGCCTGCGGACTTGACTATGAAGATGTACTTGAAAAGGTGCAAAAACGTGGCTACAGCGAGGTTTTGATAGTCAAAAGCCAAGAAAAAGAGGTGGTAAATAAAATACTTGAGTCCTATGAGGAAGGCATCTTTTTTACCGAAAATACCACCCGAGATTACACCTACGGCGACCTCTTAACCCAAATTTTGGGCTTCGTTTCCTCAGACGGCAATGGCCAAGGCGGGCTAGAAGCTGAGTATAACAAGTATCTAAAGGGAATAGACGGCCTAAATATGGTTGAAAGCGACCTTAAGGGCACAACTCTCTCTAATTCTTTAAGCTACTATGTAAACGCCATTGACGGGCTAAATTTAACCCTGACCATTGATCTTAGGATTCAGCGTGAGGTTGAAAGCATTTTGAGTGCGGCCAGGCTAGAAAACGGGGCTAAGAGCGCCTCGTGCATTGTTATGGATCCGCAAACAGGGGAAATTTTGGCAATGTCTAGCAAGCCTTCGTATGACCTAAACGACGTGCCAAGGGATGATATTGAAACTCTTTTAAATTTGTCAAAAGCCCTGCCAATCACCGACGCCTACGAGCCCGGCTCGACCTTTAAGGTTATAACCACGGCCATTGCGCTTAATGAGGGGATTACCTCAAAGCACAGCTATTATTACTGCCCGGGATATAGGATTGTCAACGGGGTGAGAATAAACTGCCACCGAAGATCGGGGCATGGCAGCCAAAGCCTGCAAGATGGGCTCAACAACTCCTGCAACTGCGTGTTTATGGAAATTGTAAGGCAAATTGGGTTAGAGAAGTTTTATAGATACCTTGAGGCCTTTGGAATTTCCACTGGCTACAACCTCGACTTTCCCGGCGAAGGAAAGGGGGTTTTGATGCCAAAAAGCCTGGTTAAAGACGGGGATTTGTTCCGCATGGGCTTTGGCCAGTCGGTGACCGTAACTCAGCTTGGGCTCATAAACTCGGTTTGTGCAGCCATAAACGGTGGAAGGCTTATGCAGCCATACTTCGTAAAGCAAATTTCGGGAGAAAGCGGAGTGCTGTATGAAAAACAGCCCACAACCCTTCGTCAGGTACTGAAAGAGAGCGTGTCCAAAGACCTTGATCCAATGCTTAATGAGGTGGTCTCTAAGGGTGGTGGAAAGCACGCAGCCATTGCCGGCTACGATATTGGTGGGAAGACGGGAACTGCCCAAAAATACGAGAATGGAGCCATTGCCGAGGGGAAATATGTGGCCTCGTTCATGGGCTTTTATCCCACCGACACACCTAGGTATTGCGTTTTGGTGGTCATTGATGAGCCGCAAGGGGCTTATTACGGCGGCGTGGTGGCGGCGCCAGTTGCTAAGAGCGTGTTTGAAGCCATATTCAAGGTGTGCGAGACGCCAAAAAATGAGAATGCTGAGGAGCAAGAAAAATTGCTTGAGGCCAATATAGAGCTGCCAAGCTTTGTTGGCATGACTTTGACTGAGGCAGCAAGAAAAATAACCAGCATGGGCCTGCAATATCTCACCACCGGCGAGGGAACATATGTCAAAGATCAGCTGGCAGCTCCGGGATCTATGGTGTTTGAGGGCTCGGTGGTGCTTTTGATGTTTTAGGAGGGGAGATATGAAACTTTCTTTGATTTTTGAAAATATAGAGGCCGAAATAGTGGGAGATGATCTAGATATTTCGGGGCTTTACCATAACTCAAAAGAGGTTAAAGAGGGCGGACTATTCTTTTGCATAGACGGGACGAATGTGGACGGAAATGCCTTTGCTGTCGAGGCTCTGCAAAATGGGGCAATAGCCATAGTGAGCAGCAAGAAAACAGATCTAAGCGGCGTAGCTGTGGTCTATGTTAAAGATGTTAGGCTTGCTATGAGCTTGGCGGCTGCCAACTTTTACGGCAACCCGTCAAAAGACATGCAGGTGCTTGGGGTGACTGGAACAAATGGAAAGACCACAACCACCTTTATGCTAGAGGCTATTTTGAAAGAAGCGGGGAAGAAAGTTGGAATAATTGGCACTAGCGGTTCATTCATAGAAGGAAGGTTTCTAGAGAGCTCGCTCACCACGCCCGACCCCATAAATTTGCAAAAAATACTGGGTATTATGCGTGACAATAATGTCGATGTTGTGTGCATGGAAGTATCGGCTCATGCCCTTGAACTCTCGAAAATACGGGGTGTTATGACAGACATAGCACTCTTTACCAACCTGACCGAAGACCACTTGGACTTCTTTAAGGATATGCAAAATTATAAAAGGGCAAAAGAGAGCTTTTTTATGGATGGCTATGCAAAAAATGCAGTGATAAATATTGATGACGACTTTGGAGCCGAGCTTGCCGAGAAGGTAGAAATACCCTTTTTGACATATTCTCGCCGCAGCCAAAAAATTGGCAAGGCCGACATAATTGCAGGTGGCATTACACATAATAATCTAAGTCAAAGTTTTGTGGTCTCAACCCCACTTGGGCAGGAGACCATAACGCTAAATATGGCCGGGAACTTTAATATTTCAAATGCACTGGGAGCAATTGGTGCGTCGCTACTTTTGGGCATTGACTTAGAGACCATAAAAAACGGTCTTGAAAAACTCAAAGAAGTGGAAGGTAGGTTTAATTGCTACTGCGTAAGGGGCGTCAAGGTCATAATCGACTACGCGCACACTCCTGATGGGCTAAAAAACCTGCTGCTTGCTGCAAGAGAGCTAACCAGCCAAAAGCTGTTTGTTGTCTTTGGCTGTGGGGGAAATCGTGACCCAATAAAAAGGCCAATCATGGGCAAGATCGCCGAAAAGCTTGCCGACTATGTGATAATCACAAACGACAACCCACGCTTCGAAGATCCAAAGGACATTGCAAAGGCCATTGCATCGGGAATTGAGGGGGACAACTATTTGGTCAAGCTCGACCGAGAAAAGGCCATTAAACTGGCCATAAAAAAGGCTAAAAATGGTGATGTTGTGGTGATTGCCGGCAAGGGGGCCGAAGATTATATCGATATCATGGGGAAGAAGTTGCCTTATAGCGACAAGAAAGTGGTAAAAAGTTTAGTTTAGAGAGGGTGTTATGACCGAGTATTTTGTGTATATCCAAGCCTGCGTTGTTTGCTTTTTGGTGACGCTATTTATATCGCCTTTTGTCATAAGCTTTATGAAAAAGGAGAAGATAAAGCAGACCATTTTGCACTATGTTGAAAACCACAGCCAAAAGGCGGGAACACCAACCATGGGCGGGATAATTTTCCTTTTGTCCATAAGCATTGTGGGTTACATATACTTTTCGGGGCCAAAGAGCCTGGCGTCGGTCACACTGCTAGTATTTTTGGCCTATGGCCTCACCGGGTTTTTGGACGACTTTATTAAGTTTAAGTTCAAACGGAACCTTGGGCTTCGCGCCTATCAAAAGATAATTTTTCAGCTCGCAATAGCCGTTACAGTGGCCATTTTTGCCTATAAAAACGCTATGATTTCGGGAAAACTTATGATTCCGTTTGTCAATAAAACTGTAAATATCGGCTGGTGGTATATACCTCTTGTTATATTTATCTTTTTGGCCTGCACAAATTCGGTCAACCTTACCGACGGGCTAGACGGCCTGGCATCGTCAACCACCATGTGCTACACCATGGGCATGGTGGCCCTGATGTTCGCCTGCCTTGGCTCTAGGCTTGGTGGGGAAAACCTTATATATATCGTTGAATACAAAAACCTCATAATCCTTGGCTTTGTGGTCATTGGTGCCATGTTGTCATTCTTGGTGTTCAACTGCTTTCCGGCTAAAATATTCATGGGTGACACCGGCTCGTTGGCCCTCGGGGCCTTTGTAGCCTGCATTGGCATCTTTTCGCAGCTCACGTTATTTATTCCACTTCTAGGCCTAATGTTCGTGCTATCGTCGCTGTCAGTAATTATCCAGGTGGCATATTATAAAATGACTAAAAAACGAGTATTTTTGATGGCGCCGCTGCATCACCATTTCGAAAAGAAGGGTGTGCATGAAGTTAGGATAGTTGTGGTCTACAGCGTTATAACCGTGCTTATCTCACTGGTGTGCTTGCTCATTGAAATACTCTAGGGGTTAGCGCCCCAAAGGAGAGATGTGAAAGCACTTATTATTGGGGCAGGAGTGAGCGGGAAAAGCGCAAATAAACTACTAAAGAGACATGGCTATTCCACTTTTTTGCTTGACGACAAAAAACTTTTCGGGCACTTTGCACTTGAAAGGTTTTTAAAAGGCCTTGACCTTGTTGTGGTCAGCCCCGGGGTGTGCATGGAGCATGAACTGGTGGTAAATGCCATTAAAAACAACATTGAGGTCATAGGCGAACTCGAACTGGGGGCAAGGTTTTTATCTTGCCCCTATATTGCCATAACCGGCACAAACGGCAAGACCACCACGACTTCGCTGGTTAGCCACCTTCTTTCTTGCCCTGTTGGGGGCAATATCGGCATTCCGCTTACTAGTTTTGCCGAGAAGATGGGCGAGGGCGACATTGTGGCACTTGAGGTGTCTAGCTTTCAGCTTGAGAGCATAAAGTGCTTTAAGCCGACTATTGCCGTGCTACTTAACCTTGCACCCGACCATTTAAACAGGCACCACACCTACGAAAATTACGTAGCCTGCAAACTGAGAATTTTTGAAAACCAAGACCAAAATGATATTGCAGTAATCAACTTTGACGATGCCGAAATAGAAAAGTTTTTGCCCACTCTTAAGGCTAAGACCTATTATTTTTCCACCGCCACCGAAGTGGTTGGCTGCTACTGCAAGGGAGGCAAAATATACTTTAAAGATTATGACAAAGATCCTAAGTTTTTATTAAACGCCAGCGAAATTCCGCTTAGAGGGAAACACAATCTATCCAATGCACTGGCCGCATTGTTAGTCTCGGTCCTATCGGGGGCAGATATTGAAAAGCTGAGGGAGAGGATACATAATTTCAAGGGTGCAAAACATAGACTTGAATATATTGCAGAAATTAACGGTGTGACCTTCATAAACGACAGCAAGGCCACCAACATCTCTTCAACCATTGTGGCAATCAGGGCCATGAGCGAGCCGACCACCATAATCTTGGGGGGCAGCGACAAGGGCTATGAGTTCGACGACCTGTTCAAAGAAAAGAGTCCACACATTAAAAATTATGTGGTTTTGGGTCAAACCAAATCTAAAATTTTGGAGGCGGCGGGGCGGCAGGGAGTTTCCAACATCTACGAGGTTAATACCATGAAAGAGGCTGTCAAGCTTTCGTATGAACTCTCTACTAGTGGGGAAACCGTGCTTCTAAGCCCGGCCTGTGCCAGCTTTGATATGTACTCGTGCTATGAAGAGCGTGGAGAAATTTTTGCGAAAATTGTTCGGGAGCTGGAAAGAAGTGAAAATCGCAAAGTTTCAAATAAAAAAGCCCAAAAGGTTTCGCCTTGATTTTACTTTGCTAATTGCCGTTTTGCTGCTAGTGGGCTTTGGCATACTCATGGTATATTCGGCCTCCTTCTATTCAGCCGCATTGACCTATTCAGATAAAATGTTCTTTTTAAAAAAGCAGGTTGCGGGAGCGGTCATTGGCCTTATTGCCTTGGTCACCATGTATTTTATCAGCTATGAGAACTTAAAAAAGCTAAAGTGGGTGGCAATGGGACTCTCACTTATTTTGCTAGCCCTGGTTTTTATTCCTGGCATTGGAGTGAGAGTGTATGGAGCAAAAAGATGGATAAACCTTGGCCTGTTCACCCTTCAACCCTCGGAGATTGCCAAGTTCGGCTTTGTTTTGTTTGCGGCGGCGTCACTGGCCGAGGCCAAGGAAAAGGTGAAAGGCTTTTCAGGAATTTTTATGACCCTGCTTGCCGGATGCCTTGTATGCCTCTTAATTATAATGGAGCCCAATATGTCTATTACCATATGCGTGGGAGTGACCATGCTCAGCATGCTCTTTATAGGCGGGGCAAGGTGGAAGCACTTTGCACTTATGGCCATACCGGTTATTATTTTCATTCCTGTGCTAATTCTCATGGAGCCGTATAGACTAAGAAGGCTGGTGGCCTTTATTGACCCATTTAAGTCGGCCACAGGCGAGGGCTTTCAGCTTGTGCAGTCGCTCTATGGTCTTGCCAGCGGTGGACTGTTTGGAGTGGGGCTGTTCAATTCTAGGCAAAAGTATTTGTTTTTGCCATTTGCCGAAAGCGACTTTATATTTTCTATAATTGCCGAGGAGTTTGGCTTTGTGGGATGTTTGGTCCTCATTGCTGTCTTTTTGGTGGTAATTATTCGGGGAATAATAATCTCTATGAAAGCTCCAACCAGGTTCGGGTGCTACCTCGCAAGCGGAATAACCACCATAATAGCACTGCAGCTTATTATAAATGTGGCCGTGGTCACTGGGTCAATTCCGCCAACAGGGCTGCCATTGCCATTTATAAGCGCGGGTAGCACCAGCCTTGTGGTCTTTATGGCGGCGGTTGGCGTGCTTTTAAATATCGACAAGCAAGCTCATCTTGCCAGCCTTGAAAGCATTAAAATTGGTGAAAGTTCACTTTTTAGAGGCCTCAATTTGTTTCATAAAAAGGAAAAGCTGAATAAAGTATAGTATAAACATTTTCGAGGCACAAATGGACAGTTTTGTAATTGAGGGGGGCAACCCACTTATTGGCACAATAGAGGTGGCTTCGGCTAAAAATGCCGTTTTGCCAATCATTGCTGCCACTATCTTGACCGACGAAGAAGTTATAATAAACAAAGTACCAAACATCAGCGATGTGGACAAGATGCTGAAGATTCTCTCCTTGATGGGGGCAAAAGCCATGAGAGAAGAGGACAAAGTCATCATAAACACTAGCAATATTTCAAGGCTAGAGATACCTTCGGACATTGCCAAGGAAATTCGCTCGTCAATCTTTATGCTCGGGCCACTGCTTGCAAAATACAAAAAGGCACGAGTGGCCTATCCAGGCGGGTGTGACATCGGCAGTCGGCCAATAGACCTGCACCTTGCCGGGCTTAGCGAACTTGGCGTTAATATAAACGAAGACTACGGCTTTATTGACTGCGACGCTAAGAATATGCATTCGGGGGTGGTTCACCTTGACTTTCCAAGCGTGGGAGCCACCGAAAACCTTTTAATGAGTGCAGTGTTTTTAAAGGGCAAAACCACCATTTTAAACTCGGCCAAAGAGCCCGAGATTGTTGACCTGGCCGACTTTATAAACAGCCTTGGAGGCAAGGTTTATGGGGCGGGGACAAGCACCATTACCATTGAGGGGGTAGACAGGCTTTCGGGAGCTGAGTACACTCCCATTCCTGACCGAATCATTGCCGGAACTTATCTTATAGGTGCGGCCATGACAAGGGGCAAGGTGAGGCTAGAAAATGCCAAGTTTGAAGATGTCTACGCCCTTTTATCTAAGCTTAGAAGTGCGGGATGCAACATAGATTATGATGCAAATAGTATCTATATTGAAAACAGCAAAAGGCTTTTGGCCTGCCCGAGCATAGAAACCCAGCCGTACCCCGGCTTTCCAACCGACCTGCAAGCCCAAATACTTGCCATGCAAACCATTTCGGACGGAATAAGCGTTATCACTGAAAACTTGTTTGAAACCCGCTTTAAGCATGTACCTGAGCTACTAAAAATGGGAGCCAAGGTGACCACCAAAGACCGCATGGCCATTGTGCGGGGAGTGTCAAGGCTTCACGGAGCTGAAATTGTGGCAAGCGACCTTCGTGGGGGAGCAGGGCTAGTGCTGGCTGGTCTTGTGGCCAAAGGCCAGACCATTGTAAGAAATGTAAGCTATATCGACCGTGGCTACGAGAGGCTTGAGGATTCTTTGTCTTGCCTTGGCGCCGACATAAAGCGGGTCTAAAAATGTATAAATATTCAAAATGATGTAAAAAAAAGTAGTCAAAACCCGAAAATATATTTATAATACGAGTAGAATATATTGAGGGTTAAGTATGAGTACTCGTGCAAAAAAACTGACTATCGCCTTTTCAATCATTGGTGCACTTGTGGTGCTAATGATTGTTTTTGGCGTTCTTTTTAGTTTAAGGACAATAAATGTTGACCTAAGAACATCGGGCAGCCACATAGAAAGCTATGAAAAAGAGCAAATTATAAAGGACTCGGGCATAAAAAAGGGGAAGAGCATAATCTTTTCTAACTACAAAGCTGCTGCGGCCAAACTTGAAAAGAGCTATCCATATGGCAAGTTTAAAATTGTCAGAACATTTCCAAACAAGGTGACCATCTATGTGAGTGAGCGTGAAAAAGTTTTTAGGGTGGCCGACGACCAGGGTATGTGGCATATCTATGACGAAGACCTCAAATGCCTAGAAGTTGTTCCAAACGCCAACTTAAGTTTAGGTAGCAATGACCTTGTGCCAACGCTCACTGGCTCTGATCTAGAAAATGTTAGAGAAGGGGAGTTTGCAAGCAATAAAAATCTTGCAAAGAAAATCACGGCAATCATCGATGGCGTCTACGGTGCAGGCGAAACTCCACTGAATATTATGTCAGACATAACACTAGGCTATGACGAGGTAAATCAGTTCGCGGTTTGCACCCTTACCGTACGCGCCACTGGTGTTAAAATTGAGGTGCAGGGTGAGGATGGCTTTGCTGAAAAATTAGCCTTTGCAGTCTATGTCTAAACGATGTTGCTCAGGATTCACAAGGGGAACACGTCGACCATCTAGATAAAGTTAAAATTCGTATTCTCAAAAACTTTTTAGAGAAACGCAGGGCTTATGTCGACTGCTCCTTGTGTGATTCGAGTGAGGAAGTTGACCCTGCTGTCAGCGATTAATTAAAGTATAATATTTTTATATAGTATGTTTGACAACCTGGCTTTGGTTAGTCTATAATTTACACCACAAGAAATATAAGAGGGAAAATGGTAAAAAAAGACATTGCAATTTTGGATATCGGGTCAATGGCCATTTGTTGTATGGTCGGCGAAAAGGGAGTAAACGGCACTTTTAGAATAAAAGGTCGTGGAAATGCCGAATACGCCGGCTATCAAAATGGCAAGTTTCTTGAACCCGACCAAGTTAAGTACGCCTTAGCTCTAGCCATTGGTAACTGCGAAAAGAACTATGGCGGCAAAATAACCGAGCTCATTGTAGGAGTTCCGGGCGAGTTTTCTAGCGTTGTGTGCCGAGAGGTTTCACTGTCTTTCACCAAGCGTAGAAAGATTAACGACACCGACCTAAGGCAGCTTTACTATGTTGGGAACATCTACAAAAAGCATCCAACCCACAGCGTTATAAACCAATCTCCAATCTACTTTACTCTCGACGACGACAAGCGAATAATCGAGCCGCGTGGAATGGCATCAACCAAGCTCAAGGGACTTATTTCCTATGTTTTGGCCGAAAATAATTTTTTGGACTACACCAGTAGGCTACTTAGTGAGCTTGGAATTAAAAAGGTAAGCTATATGTCGGCCTGCCTTGCCGAAATGCTGTATTTGTTCGACCCTGATATTCGAGACCGCTACGCCATTTTGGTAGACTGCGGCTATATTACCACAAACGTTATGCTTGGAAGGGGAGACGGGCTCTTGTTTATGAACAGCTTCTCCATAGGTGGTGGCTACATCACAGGGGATCTAAGCCAGTGCTTAAAGATTTCCTTTAATGAGGCTGAAATGCTAAAGCGCAAGGTGGTCCTAAGCTGGGACGCAAAGGATAGCGATACCTACGAAGTCCAGGGCAAGGACTACATTGCACCATATTCAGCAACAGCCACTAACCAAATTGTTGAAGACAGGATAGATATGATAGCAACCTACATAACCAAGTGCTTAAACAGGTGCGAATTTGAATTTCCAGACTTCATACCAGTGTATTTAACAGGCGGTGGGCTGAACTTCATTAAGGGAATTAAAGACTACCTAGGTCGCAAGCTGTCAAGAAGGGTAGAGCTGATTGCTCCAAACCTTCCAAACAACAATAGACCTGACTATTCAAGTGAACTTGGGCTTCTGGCCCTTTCAATACAAAATCAAGAAAATAACTCGTTTTTGATGGCTAGATAAGGAGGAAATATGAACTTTAACAACATCAATCCAGTATGCCAAATCCTTGTTGTGGGAGTTGGTGGAGGCGGAAACAACGCCGTTAACCGCATGATAGCTGCCGATATTCGTTCGGCCAAGTTTATTGCAGTCAACACCGACAAGCAGGCTCTTATGATGAGCAACGCCACAACACAAATTCAAATTGGCGAAAAACTGACACGTGGTCTTGGTGCGGGTGCCGACCCTGAGGTTGGCCGTAAGGCTGCCGAAGAGAGCCGTGCCGAAATTGCCGAAAAGATCAAGGGAGCCGACCTTGTATTCATCACCGCTGGTATGGGTGGTGGAACGGGAACGGGTGCTGCCCCTGTCATTGCCAGCATTGCAAAGGAAATGGGCATTTTGACCATTGCCGTTGTTACAAAGCCTTTCGCCTTTGAGGGCAAGACTCGTGCACAAAATGCTGAGATGGGCCTAAGAAACCTGTCAAA
>CANQUB010000029.1 GCA_947626955.1 uncultured Clostridia bacterium
TGATACTCGCTCGCAATGCGAGCGAATGATACTCGACCGAAGGTCGAATGATACTCGTGCTACGCACGAATGAAGGCATCGCCGTTGGCGAGATGTTAGTTCCGCATCGCTTGCGATGCGGCCCCACTCTCCGCACCTAAGGCGAATATAGTGCCCAGTGCGTCGAAAGAAGAACATCCGCGACCAAAAAGGTCAGCGGACAACCCTCTTTCATAGCCCTTGTCACCATCTTCACCTTATTTGCTACTTTACAAGCAACTCATTACTATTGGTTAACATCGTGAAAGAGGATACTTTTCACCCCTTCAGGTCTTTGACCAGCTCCCCCGTCGAGGGGGAGCCACGAAAGGCATCCTATATCTTAGGCTTCCTCTTACTAAGGGGAAGCTGCCGAACTTGCTCCATGTCGCGGCTGATGAGGATAAACTTTTTGCACCTTGGTGCAAAAAATATACCATCAAGTACCTTTCAAGATGCCTAGGGTGCAATAAATATTGATATATAATAAAAATAAATTGAGAAATTCATACTAAGGAAGAGAGAAAATGAGTAAGAATAGAAGAAAGTTTAGATTATGGATTTTCACACCGCTACTAATGCTTGGAGTTCTTTTCGGCTTGGTAGTGCCGTCAATTTCTTCTCTTTCGGCTAAAGCTGCGGGGGCTACTAAGGGCGGACAGATCTACGTTGAACCAGAGGCAGAATTCTCTATTGATGGTGGAAAGATAAGCGGCGGTGAAGCCGTTTATGGTGGAGCAGTGTATATTTCAGACAACGCCACCCTTGAGATGAGCGGCGGAGACATATATTCAAACAGCGCCACCTACGGCGGGGCAATAGCCATGGGCACAGACTCAGTGGTAAATGTTTCAAACGGCAAGATTAGAGACAACACTGGTACCTATGGCGGTGGTATCTACAATAATGGTGGAACGCTCAATGTAACCGGCGGAACATTCAGTGGCAATGAAGGTACAGATATATACAACGAGGCTGGAACCCTTGTGCTTAAGGGCGGAACATTCTCGGGTGAGATATATAACAATGGCACTTTGGACTATTACAATGCCACACTCAATGAGGGAGCGAAGCTCAAATTAAATGCTCCAATAAATATTAAAGCTGTACCAACTGAGGCTTTAACCATAGAGCTTACCGAGACATTAACTCCAATCGGCTCAACCATTGCTAATATAGATACAGAAATTGCAAGCAGCTTCTCCCTAGAAAAACTAAACATTACCAATATCCCTGCACATACCGAACTCAAACTAGAAGGCGAAGAGGTAAAACTTGTTGCATCCAAGGTCACTATAACTATAACTGTAAATTCTGAAGATATGGGTAGCGTCGACAATGAAACGTTTAAGGTAGACTATGGCTCATCGTGGACAGTAAGCGGCACAACAATAACCTTTACAGGCGGAACTAGTGTCACAGCCACACCTGCCGATACCACAACCGCACAAAACTTCTCGTTCGATAGATGGACAGACCTTGCCACATCGAAAGCCTTGGAAAACAGCGGCACGGTAACGGGGGATATGAACATTCGTGCAGACTTTACAGGTGTGGCGCGAAATTATACTGTTACCTTTAAAGTAGATGAAACCGCAAACTATGGAATAGTAGCCCCAACACAATTAACCGTGCCATATGGAACCAAATGGACTGTAAAGGATAATGTGCTAACCCTTGGTGAAACCAAAGTCACCGCCACACCAAAAGAGCGAGATGACCAATATACATATAAATTTGTTAGTTGGAGTGCCAATGCAGGGACTGTAACTGGGCCAACAACCATTACTGCCACCTTTGGCAAAGATGTAAATAACTACACCGTAACCATCACCAGCAATAACGATCTATGGGGAACTGTAGACAAGGGAACAGTTAGCGTTCCTTATGGTTCAAAATGGTCAACCAGTGGGGATAAACTCACTTTTAGCAATGGTTCTAGTGAGGTAGTAACCGCAATACCAAACGATGGGGATGCCCATTATGGCTATGAAGTGGAGCTCTGGTCGCCAGCTGAAGGAACGGTAACAGAGGCAACAAAAATTACCGTAACATTCAAGCAGACCATAAAGACATATACCATAACCATAAATGTAAGCCCTGATGGCTACGGAACAGTAACTCAAAGCACTGTGGCCAATGTGCCATACGGCACTGCATGGAGTGTGAAAGGCAATGTGCTTACCATAAGCACTTCAGTCCCTGTAACAATTACAGCTACAGAAACCAAACAGACCGATGAGTTTGCCTACAGCTTTACTGGCTGGGATAATGAAGAAGGAACAGTGGATGGCGATGAGACCATAACCGCCAATTTCACCCGCAGCGTCCGCAACTATGATGTTACCTTTGTAATAACCCCAACTGGCTATGGTACAGTAAGTGCAACGGGTAATAAGATAACCGTACCTTATGGCACTACTTGGAAGAACAGCGGGGCAACCCTTACCTTTACTAAGCCAAGTAGCGGTGGCACAGAGACAGTAACGGCCACACAAAAGGTAGCAGATAAGCAGTATACCTATAAATTCGACAACTGGGGAACGCCTTCGGGTACTGTAAGGGGAGCAGTTAGCATTAATGTAAACTTTACTCGTACACTAAACGAGTACGATGTTACTTTTGTAATAAAGGAACCTAGCTATGGTAGCGTAAGTGCCGAAGACAACAAGATAACCGTACCATATGGCACTACATGGACTAATTCCACCAATACACTTACATTTACCAAGCCAAATTCTTTAGGCACAGTTACAGTAACCGCTAAGCCAGCCGACACCACCAGCGAGTTTAGCTACTCCTTTACCAGCTGGAGTTTGGCAAGCGGTGAGGTAGAAGATACAACAAGCATAACAGTTACATTTACTCAAACAAGAAGGAATTATGACGTAACCTTTGCAATAGTTGAGTCGGGCTGGGGAAGTGTAAATAATGTTGACAGTCAAAACAAGATAAGTTTGCCTTATGGTACAACCTGGGCAACCAACAAAAATGTATTAACATTTACAAAACCAGCAAGTGGTGGAACAGTGGCCATTACCGCTACTCCAACACCTGCAGGACCACAATACAGCTATGAGTTTGGCTCTTGGGTAGCAGATGCAGGCACAGTACAATCCAATACAACCATACAGGTAAACTTCAAGCAGAGCATAGTGACATATACTGTCACTATAGAGGTAGACGATAGCACAAGGGGAACATTAACTGCAACCACGGTAGAGAATGTACCATATGGCACAACCGTAAAGGTCGATTCAACTGGTGTAAATAAATTAAATGTAAATGGCACTATTGTAACTGCAACAGCAAAGGAGCAGACTCCACAATATACTTATTCGTTTAAAAACTGGACCATACCAAACAGTGGTAAGGTTACAGGAGCAATGACGGTAACAGCTAACTTTAATGCAACATTAAGAAACTACACCCTAAGCTTTACCAGCAGTAACGCTAGTTACGGAACAGTGGATACCAACCAAATAGCCTCGGTGCCATATGGCACTTCTTGGAGCACTGACGGAGCTAAGTTTACATTAAGTTTATCGCCAGCTAAAACTGTTACAGCCAGTCCAGTTACCACCAACCCACAATATTCATTCAAGTTCACCAAATGGCGTAATTCTACCACAAGCACTGACCTAGGTGCTTCAGGTAAGGTAGAGGGGAACATGACCATAAGCGCCACCTTTGAGATAGAGGCCACCAAAACCTATACAGTGACCATAATTGCAAATGACTATGGAACTTTGAGTGATTACACCATAACTGGAGTGCCATACGGCACAACATGGTCGTCTAGTGGAAATGTGTTGACCATAAACACCGCTACCAGGCAAACAGTGACGGCCACTCCAAACAACTTGCAAGAAGAGTATATTGACACATTCACAGGCTACACTCCTCCAAGCGGAAAGGTTGAGGGGAACACTGAAATATATGCCAACTTCTCACACGAACTAAAGATCTTTACCATAACCATAACTGTTAACAACTCGGGATATGGTAGCGTGGATGTTGGAAGCGTGGAAGACGTGGCCTATGGAACGCTCATCACTTTCAGCGGAAAAGAACTTAAGGTTGGAAGCACTACAATAACCGCCTCAATAGCTCGACCAACTTATGAGTATGAATACTCTTTCTCTAAATGGTACAATGTCACCGACTCTAAAGATTTAATTAGCGGGACGGTAAACAAAGATTTGACCATTCGTGCCGACTTTACTCAATCTACAAGAAACTATACAGTGACAATAACTGTCAACAGCAGCACATATGGTAGTGTTTCAAGATCTAGCATAAGTGTGCCTTATGGAACGGCTTACTCTACAAGCGGAAGCACTCTTACCATTGGTTCAACTGACATTATAGCCACACCAAAAGACCCTTCAGATACCCAGGTATTTTCATTCACCAGCTGGAGCTGCTCGGACAGTGGGACAATTACAGGGGCTACCACGATAACTGCTACCTTCTCTGCATCGACCAGGTATTATACGGTAACTATAATCACTTCGGGAAGTGGTAGCGTCAACCGAAACTCTATGTCGGTAACATACAATACTTCATACTCCACCAGTGGTAACATATTGACCATTGGCTCGACTGACATTACGGCCACACCGACACCGGCCTCAAACACAACAATTTACTCGTTTAGTTCTTGGAGTTGTGCTTCGAGTGGAAATATCACTGGTAACATGACCATTACAGCCAATTTCACTTCAAGCACAAGGTACTACACTGTAACCATAACCACTTCGGGCAGTGGTAGCGTTAGCCAAAGCTCGGTATCTGTAACCTATAACACCGCATATTCGACCAGTGGAAGCACTCTTACCATTGGTTCTACTGAAATAACAGCCACGCCTTCTGCATCGACTAACACAACAACCTATTCGTTTAGTTCTTGGAGCTGTGCTTCGAGCGGAAATGTCACCAGCGATATGACAATAACTGCGAGGTTCACCTCAAGCACAAGGACATATAATGTATATTTTCAAGTTTCATCAAGTTATGGTTATGGTGGAACGATAACAACTAAAGACTCAACTAGCTACGACTATGAAACATATAATGCAACAGTTAACCTTTCTTCGGCTAAAGTTACCTTGTCGTATAGGTCTTCAGATCCTTGGTGGGCACAAGCAAATGCCCCTGCAAGCGATGACAATTACACATATAGCTTTAAGGGATGGTCAACGTCGTCGACTTCAAGCACAACGATTACTTCGTATACCATTACAAGTAATGTGACTTTCTATGCGGTATTTACCAGGAGCACTCGTAGCTATTATGTTTATTTTAGAGCATCCAGTACATACGGGTATGGAAGTGTAAGTTCAACAGCGGGTATAAGTTGTTCATATGGAACGACCATTTCGCTATCATCTTCGAGTGTATCAGTTGGAGGTTATACAAGAACGGCAACTGCAAATAGTGCGGATGATGATTATAGTTCATATGGTTTTGTCGGCTGGTCAACGTCGTCAACTTCAAATGGAACAACGACATCAGTAACAGTTACGGGAACGACATACATATATGCTGTGTTTAGCCGGACAGCGAGAGCAAGTTATACTGTCTCCTTCTCATCAAGTAATACTTCTTATGGTAATTGGTCAAGCACAACAAGTTTGACTGTAAAATCGGGAACTACATATTCATTTAGTGTAGCCACAGGCACTCTTTCATTGAATAAGCCAGTTAGCAAATCACTTATAGAAACTCGAACTGTAAAAGCCACAGCGGCGACATCCACTTATTACTACTATTGTACAGTTGTAATCGAGAGATATTCATCAGGAACTTCAACTGGAACATCTGGAACGATAACAAGAACATGTACTATTGAAGCATATATGAATAGAACTGGTAGTATTGCAATATCAATTTCATGTCCTAACACCCTTAGCTATTCATCAATATCAGGCTTTAATATTACTACTACTAGCATGACGCCTGGAACCACAAGAACGGTATACGTACCTGGAGGAGTCACTGTTACTTCTTCAACATCTAATCCTGCGTACATTGAATTTAAATATATTGGTGTGGTTGTTTTAAGAATTAATGTTTCTTATGGACCATCAATAAAAGCATGGTATTTAAACGGTTCGGGAGTAAGTTCGCCATTATACTCCGGTGGGACTCTTATAGCGGTGTACTAAAGCCACAAAGACACTGGCAAAAATTGCCAGTGTCTTTCTTTTGCAAAGCGTCGCACTTCGTGCGAGAAATGAAGTAGCGAACAGTTATGCTCGCTACTTTTTATCCTCATCAGCCGCGACAAGGAGCAGGTCTGGCAGCTTCCCCTTAATAAGGGGAAGTGTAGGTTGCGAGCGACTTATCGCTCGCTCCCAACTCTCCGCACCTAAGGCGAATATGATAACAAGAGCGTCGAAAGAAGAACGCTGGCAACCATATAGGTTGGCCAGCAACCCTCTTTCTTAGCCCTTGTCACCATCTTCACCTTATCTGCTACTTTATAAGTCTAAATATCTTTTGGTTAACATCGTGAAAAAGAAGATACTTTTTCACCCCCTCGGTCGTCGAAGTTCGAGCGCCTGCTTATGGACAATCCTGCTACGCAGGCTTGCCCTTATGTGGCCCTCGACTTCTCCTCTCCCCAGCTAGCTCGCAAACTCGCTCGTTGGGGGCTCCTTTTCGACCAGCTCCCCCGTCAAGAGAGGAGTGTAGGTTGCGAGCGACTTATCGCTCGCTCCCAGCTCTACCGCACCTTCGTCGAAGCTCAAGCTCAATTGTCAGCAAGTTTCTTACGGAATTTGCCGCCTGCAATCGCTTGGCTTCTCCTCTCCCCACCAAGCTACGCTTGTCGGGGGCCTTTGCCAGTAACCTTTATAACAATAGTATCGAAACCTGACATTTGGTGACCAAACAGGTCTACCAAACATCAGTTTTCTTCACTATTATCATAAATCTTGCCTTATCTGCTGCTTTACAAGTCTAAATATCCTTTAGTTTACATCGTAAGATAAGGCGTCGTACTTCGTGCGAAAATCACCCCCTCAGGTCTCCGACCAGCTCCCCCGTCAAGGGGGAGCCACGAATAGTGACAACCTCATTTTCTAAAGTCTCCCCCGACACAAAGGGGTCCCCGACGAGCGAGAACAGGGGCCCTCGAAAAGCAAAGCTTTTTGGGGAGAGGAGAAAAATGGGCAACCGATGACGGCAAGATGTGATAACATCTTGCCCGTCTTAAAAGGCCATTTTTTGACGAGGTGGGGAGAGGAGAAGTTCGAGGGCTAGCAAAGGCAAGCCTGCATAGCAGGATTGTCCAACAGCAGGCACTCGAACTTCGACGAAGAAGGTGGTGCGGTACGCACCAAACGGGGGCGAAACTGCAATCTCGACCATAGGGCGATGCTCTAATTCGCACACAAAGTGTGCGAGTATCATTCGGCCATAGGCCGAGTATAATTCAGACGTTAGGCTGAGTATAATTCGTCACAATGTGACGAGTATAATATAGTTCCGCATCGCTTGCGATGCGGAACTATATAATGTCTAGTAGCATCATCACTAGAAACCCTATCATAAACGCCCAGGCACCGACATGGGTGTCGTCTAGCTTGGAGTCGGGAACGAGGTCATCTATGGACACAAATATCATGGCTCCGGCCGAGAAGCACAAAAACCAAGGCAGGAGGGGGCGAATTTGCGAGGCCAGCACCACGCCAACAAGGGCGAAGATGGGCTCGACCACGCCGCTAAGCATCCCCCACAAAAAGCCCTTGCTCTTTTTGCCGGTGAACTTGTAGACAGGCAGGGCCACAGCAATGCCTTCGGGAATGTTTTGCACGGCAATGCCAAGGGCCAGCATAAGTGCGGTGACCATGGCGGCTTGCGTGTTTATAGCCAGTGCCGAGCCAAATGCGAACCCGACGGCCATACCCTCGGGGATATTGTGGACGGTGAAGGCTATAACAAAGCGGGTAAGTCGCTGCTTTTCTTTTTCCACCCCGCGGCTTTTGCCAATGGCACGAGTTATAAGGTCGATAACAAGCAAGAAAAAACAGCCAATGGCCGTGCCAAAAACGGCAGGAA
The DNA here is from genome assembly GCA_947626955.1 of uncultured Clostridia bacterium. Lineage (GTDB taxonomy): Bacteria > Bacillota > Clostridia > Christensenellales > UBA1242 > UMGS2069. The sequence goes on from CANQUB010000029.1 coordinate 8,086, forward strand.
GGAAGGCCCATTTGCCAAGGTCGGCTGAATACTCTTGCGAGGGTAGAATAAGGCCAAAAATTGAGGCAGCCACCATTACCCCGGCTGAGAAGCCGCCCACAATGGCCGAAAACTTTTTGCTAAACTGGTTTTTTATAAAGAACACGATGGTGGCACCAAGAGTGGTGGCCACAAAGATTATAAGGCAGCCAAAAACAGTGGTAAGAGTTTTGTTCATCTCTTTATACTATGTATTGGCCGCCCGAGTTGACAAAAAAAACAGGCCGACACCTGTCGGCTTGTTTAAAAGGACTATCTCATATCCATGACGTAGTAGCCACCCTCATGCTGAGTGGGTGGAAAACGGTCACCCTTTTCAAGATATAGCTTTTCTTCGCTGAGCTCTTGGCCATTTTCATTGTATGGCTTGTAGTTGCAGCTCATGGGCACGGTTTGCCCAGGTCTATACTTTTGCATATTTTGTCCTCCTAAAGATAGTATGGACAAAATTTTAAATTTTATTACTCTTTTTAATTTGGCTGTACGATGCCTCTAGGCTGGGCTTGCCCCTTACCAGCTTTTTGACGGTGATGTCGTCCAGCTTATCATAGGCCAGTCTTAGATTCTTATCCGACGAAAGCAGGTCTTCTTTGGCCTTTGTTAGGGCCTCGATGGTCTTGTCAATTTCGGCAATGGCCTTATTAAATCTCTCGTTCGACAGGCGGCAATTTCGGGCGAAACGGTCCTTGTACTCGTTCAAATCCTCTTCAAAGCGGGCAAGATCGATGTTGGCGTCACGGGCTATGGCCAGTTCACGCCTTGTGTCGGCCGAGTTTTGGGCGAGGTTGCGAATTAGAGTTATCATTGGAATAAAGAACTGCGGACGTATAAAGTACATCTTTTCGTAGCGGTAGGACAGGTCGACAATGCCGCTGTTATACAGCTCGTTGTCGGGTTCTAGGGTGGAGACAAGCACGGCGTACTCGCACTTTTTTTGCTTGCGGTCCTTGTCTAGCTTTTCGAAAAAGTCCTCGTTCTTATGCTTTTTCGAGGCCGAATCGCTCTCGTTCTTCATCTCGAACATGATGGAGATATACTCCACGCCGTCAGGGGTGAAGTCACGGAAGATATAGTCGCCCTTGCTGCCCTCTTTGGCGTCGTTGTCCTTCTCAAAATAGGCCGTTCTAAAGCCGGTGGCTCTAAGCTTGTTGAACTCGTTTTCGCAGTGCTTTTCAAGGTCTTCGCCAATCATCTTGGTGGAGAGCTTTTGCTTGTAGTCTTTGAGCATGGCAATCTGCTCGTCTTTGTCTTTTAGCTTGTCTTTATAGGTGGCGGTCAGCTTTTGCTCATTTATGGCACTTTCGGCCTTTTCTTTGTCGAGGGCGCTCTTTAAAACGTTTATGGTCTGCCCAAGGTCGGCAAGGGTCTTGTCTTTCTCGGCCATGGCCTGGCTTACGGCCAGCTTTATTTCGGTGTCCTTGTTTTTAATTTCGGCCCTAAGCTTTTCTATCTCGCTGTTTTTATCAAAAAGCTGCTGCTTTTGGTCGGCCTCAGCCTTTGAGAGGGCAAGCTTATACTCACTCTCTTTTATAAGGGTGGCTTGCTCAAGCCTCTTTTCTAGCTCGGCGTTGAACTCGTGGTCCTTTATTTGTTTTAGCACCTGATTATAATCATTTTCGTCTAGGGGAATATCCTTCCCGCAGTGTGGACATCTAATTATCATAATTTTCTCCTTACAATAAAAAGTGTAATAAAAAATGCCCAAAATTGCAATGTTTTTTAATGTTTTTTGGGCAAATTTGCATTTTTTATGTACAGACTGAGATGATATAGTCCTCAAACTGATAGCTTTTAAGCACTAAGTCTGCTGTTAAAATATCCTTTAGTGGATAGGACAGGGGATGGCCAAATTTTTTGAGGGCAGCCTCCTTTTTGGTGTAGAGAGTGGTGAAGGCAAGGGCTGGGTCTTTGGCATTTTTAACCATTTTTACCTCGGCCGGGCTGCAAACAAAGTTTAATAAATTTTGGTCCACTTCTTGCACTTTTTCGATATCCACTCCAACCTCGCTTTCGCTGGTGGAAAGGGCGATAATGTCCTCTTTGTGCGACAGGGAGAAGTGATAATTATCTATATACGGCTTGCCTGATGAAGTGTAGGAAAAGTCCACAAAGTGGTCAAGTTTTAGGGCGTAGGCCACCAAAAAGTATTCAAGAATGGTGGCCAGCTTTTCCTTGCCTTGCCGCTTGTTAGAAGGCGCCTTTCGTGAGGGCGGCAGCAAGCTTTCCAGCCATTCAAGTTGTCCGTCATTTAAGTTTTTGACCTTTAGGATATATATCATTGCTTGGCCCTTTGGACGTAGTAGTCATAATTTTTTGCAATCTCGTCCCAGCTTTTATACTTTTCTTCTCCGCGGTGGTCTGCAAGGGAGTAGTGAGAGGTGATGTAGTTTTCCAAAAACCTGGTTGCCACCTCAGCCCCTTGAATGTTTAAGTGGTTGCCGCTATCTTTGAAGGAGTGGTTAAAGTCCAGCTCAAGTCCGCACGAAGGGTCGTTTAGGTCAAGAAAAGGAACTCCCATGCTGCCTGCCAGCAGCTTTACGCCGTTGCTCTTAGAGTTGTTCCACGAAAATGGGGTTGGCAGGCACATGAACATAAGCTGTGCGTTCTCGCTCTTGCAAAGCTCTTGTATGGTCTTTAGGCACTTAACCACCGACTTTTCCACCTCTAGAGGCTGGGCGTTTGGATTTTGCATAAAGCTGTCTTTGTGCTTATAATTGCTAGTTCCGGCGTTTGGCAGGTAGCCCTTGAGTGGGTCGGCCTTGGCGGTTGGCAGGGTGAAGAAGTCGGAAATTGTCAGTTCTTTCCACCTTGCGTGGTAGAAGAATGGGGCAATGGCCATGACCTTGGATTGAACGTTGAAGCCGTGGTAGTGGTCATTTTTATAGTAAAAGCAGTCGGCGTCCAGCACCACAAGCTTTGGGTTTTGGCGCTTAAGGTTGGCCTTAACGTAGTTTACAAGCGAGTAGCCAGTCTCTTTTGGCGAGGCGCATACAAATGATGAAATGCCGCTGTTTTGGTACATTAGGATGGGTGAAACGCCGGCGTAGACGTCTGAGTTGCCGAAGAATAGCAGGTCGATGGAGTTCTTTTGTTCCTTTTTGTAGGCCTGAGTGCTGTAGTATTTGGCGCCGCCAAGGTCACCGGTGTCCTTTGGCATAAAAATGACCACGAGATAAAGGTATACCATGGCTATGGCACATATGATAAGAAAGGATATTAGCAGTCGCCTTTTAATAAGTCTTGCCTTATGCATTAGAAACCCCCATAGATTGGGTCGGGTGGGATATAGCCCTCACCGTACGCCCCAAATACGATTATCATCACGGCCATGGCTATAAGAAAGGCCACTTTGCCGGCAGTGTGCCAGTTTTGGGAATTTGGCAGTTTTTTCTTCTCGGCTAGGTAGTCATAGACAAGCAAGATGGCCACGCCTATAAAGCACCAAATGGTGTCGTAAATGTCGATAACTCCAAGGCTTATAAGGTTAAGCTCTCCACTTTGGAAGATGCTTGTAAAGATGTTTGCAGCCTCTTTAAGGGTGGCAGCACGGAAGATGAGCAGGCCGATATTTACGAGAATAAAGGTGCGGGCAATTTTAAGGAAGGTCACCCACTTGCTGTTTTTGTCTATGCCCGATTTTTTGTAGATAAGGTTGAATAGTGGTTCGAGGGCCATACCAAGCATCATAAGCACATAGTAGTACATTCCGTAGACGATATATTTGATGTCGGCGCCGTGCCACAGGCCGTTTAGCAGCCACACCACAAAGAGCGCCAATGCCGAAGGGACAAAGACCTGCCAAAAGCTGTTCTTCTTTGCCAGCTTTTTGTTTATCTTCATCATGCCTTGGCTCATGGAAACAGGGTAGAAGATGTACTGCCTGAACCACGCCCCCAGCGACATATGCCACCTGCGCCAAAACTCGCTAACCGTGGTTGAGAAGAATGGCTGCTCAAAGTTTTTGGCAAGGCGAATGGAGAACATCTCGCTTATGCCCGATGCCACGTCGATAAGCCCCGAGAACTCGGCGTAGAGCTCGAAGGTGAAGGCAATTATCCCGAGCACCACCACAAGCCCGCTGTATGAGGCGTAGTTCGAAAATACGGCCGAGACCACGATGGCCAGCCTGTCGGCAATGACCACCTTTTTGAAAAAGCCCCACAGCACTTTGGATAGGCCGCTAAAAAGATTTTGTGAATTGAAGCCCTCGCCAGCCATAAGCTGAGGTGCAAGGGTAGAGTAGGTGGCAAAAGGGCCCTCGAAAAGCTGAGGGAAGTAGCTAATAAACAGCGCCACCGAAAGCAAGTTTCCTGCTCTATGCCGCCCCTGGCTGACGTCCACAATGTAGCCTATGGCCGAAAGGGTGTAGTAGGATATGCCAAGAGGCAGGGCAATTTTTAGAATTGGCATATGCACCGAAAGGTTAAACCAGGACAAAAAGCCCTCAAACAGCGAGCCAAAGAAGTTGAAGTATTTCAGGGTTGCTAGAATTGCGACGTTAAATATGATAATAAGTGCCACAACAAGGCGTTTTTGCCTTTTTACCTTCTTTTTCAGGGCCTTGCGTGCCTCTTTTTCAAGGCCTTCACGCTTCTTTGCTTCTCCGTCGTCTATGCGGTTTAGCCACAGGCCGCCAAGCCAAATGGAGAGGATGGTGGACAGCATGAAAAAGGTTAGAAATTTTGAGTAGACAACATAAAAAAGCAGGCTAAAAACCAGCAAACAATATGGCCTTGCCTTTTTTGGCAAGATCATGTAGACAACATATACAAGGCTCATAAAAGCCAGGAAAAGCCAGGTCATTAGATCGTTCATTAGTCTTCGTCTTCAAGTTTTTGAATTAGTGCATAAATGCTCTCGGCCGAGTTGAAATTTTCGGGCAAGATGTGAAGGGGAGTTATCTCGATGTCAAACTCGTTGTTGATTTCGCTCACCAAACGAAGGATGTCGAAAGAGGTGAGAATGCGCCTCTCGACAAGGTCCTTTTCTTTAGTAAAGTCGATGCCGGGTTTGATGTTTGATAAAATTTTAAGAAGTCGTTCCATAATTTTCTCCTATAGTGTTTTGTAGTTGTTCATCAAAAATTTTCGGTCAATCTTGCCGTTTTGGTTAAATGGCATGGCGCTCAGCTTTTTGACCACCTCGGGAACCATGTAGCTTGTTAGCTTCTCCCTAGCGAGGGCAAACACCTCGTCTTCCTTTTTGCGGCCGGTGTAGATAAACACAATCTTGTCTTCGGCCTTGTCGTAGATGCAGGCGCACAGGTCTATTTTCTCAGCAGCGCCCAAAACTCGCTCAATCTCGCCAAGCTCTATTCGGTAGCCCTTGTGCTTGATTTGAAAGTCGGCGCGGCCTTGGTAGAGATACTCGCCCCTCTCGTTTAGCATTACAAGGTCGCCGGTTTTATAGACAATCTCGGGGTAGGCGCTTTGCAAAGGATTTTGCACAAAGGCCTTCTCGGTGGCGGCGGGGTTATTGTAGTAGCCGGGGGCGACAAATGGCCCGCGTACATACAGCTCGCCCTGAACAAATGGGATGGTGACCTCTTTGCCATCACTGACAATAAAGGTGGACAGGTTTTCGCAGTGCTTGCCAATTGGCAGGCTGTCGTCATCTTTAAAGTGGCGGTCAACTTTGTAGTAGGTGCAAATGTCGGTGGTCTCGGTTGGGCCAAACAGGTTGGCAAACTTGGCCCTTGGATAGTGCTTTATCCAGTAGTTTAGCTGCTTGCATGGCATGATTTCGCCGACAAACATGACCTTGTTTAAATATTTAGGCTTAGCGTATTTAAACAGGTCGACATTGGCCACAATGCAAAGAGCCGATGGCACCCAGTAGATGGTGTTGACCTGGTTTCTGTCAAGAAATTCGACAAGCTTTATTGGAAAGGCGAAGTAGGACTTTGGAATGATGTTGTAGGTAGCGCCATACATAAGGCTTGAGTACATATCGCTTACCGAGGCCGAAAAGTAAAAAGAGGTTTGCGAGCCAAAACTGGTCTTTGGACCAATCTTAAAGCAGGTGGCAAACCACTTTATATATGAAAGCATGTTGGCATGAGTAATAAGCGTTCCCTTTGGAACGCCGGTTGAACCCGAGGTAAAGAGTATGTATAACGGATCGGTAGAAGTACCGTTTCTTCGAACTTGGTCGAGGGCTTCTTGGTCTATTTTATCAAGATATGGGTCATCAATTATAACACTGGGG
>CANQUB010000030.1 GCA_947626955.1 uncultured Clostridia bacterium
GTGGTCGGTCCTAGGGTTACGAGAATTTTTCCCCTATTTGTAAGGTAGGTTTATGGGTTAGCTATGGTGTACCTAGGTTTCTTAGTGATAATGCACAAAACTTTATGGTTAAACTCATTTTATTTTGTTGATAATACCTATTTACATTAGGATTAAGGTATGCTATACTTATTACAGAAAGTGAGGGAAGGAGTTAATAGAAAAGGGGTTATAAAAAAGTTAAGAAAAATTGAAAAAACCCCTTGACAAACACGTTAAAATCTGATATAATTAGCGTGTAAGGTTAAGAGAAAAGTAAACTTTAGAAACAAAACTTATTAAATGAAAGGATGGCAAAAGATTATGGCAGACTATGTGACTAGGACTTTCACGGGGTACAATGTCAAGTTTAATGTTGGCACTCCTAGCATTAAGGTTGACAAAAATGGTAAGCCTGTGCTTAATGAAAAGGGCATGCCTATCATTGAGCAAACTACCGAAGTTATTTACGAGCCCGGCACGGTTACAACTAAAGAGGCAAGCATTAAACGAGCTGTAAAGAAAATGATGGGAAAGGGTGTAATGGTAGGCGTAGAGTATGTAGAAGAAGTTAGGGGAGTTGAAGTTAACGAGTTTTTCAGAATTAGTAAACCCATAACCCGACCCGCTAGTCAGCAGAAAAAGCCGGCTATCGAGAAAGGCGGAGAGGGGGCTTAAAGCCCCCGCCGCCGGGGTGGTTAAATGTGGGCAGAAATTGTTATAGTGTTAACGCTCGGAATGTTGCCGCTAATAATGGTCTTGTTTGCCTTTGTTAGTGTAACGGTTAAGTGCTTAACCCGCCACGAGCTAGAACGTTATACACAAGAGCAAGAGCCTGTTAAACCCAAGAAAAAACTTAGCTATAAAGAGCAAGAACTTGAGACGCTTAGAGCTAAAGTAAAAGCCGCTGGAAAGATAACCCCCGGAGACGTGACTAACTTTAAGTTGCTAACGGGGTCCAGCAATCCAGAGGACTGGGTTTAACGGTAAAGGGGTACAGGGGTTAGCACTAACCCCACCCCTTCGGTTAACATAAGTTTCCACATTTTCCACCGAGTTTTACACAACGCTTATTTATAACAACGCTTTTCTTTAAGGTTATAAGCGTGCAACGCTTATAAATAAATTAAATTTGGAGGTTAAAACAATGGAAAACAACAACGCTATGGTGCCCGCTAACAATGGTCTTATGGTTCAGGGTGATTATGGTCTTATGGTGGACGACTTTAATGTCCGTGCCTTGCTTAACACGGATATGGAGTATGTTAAGGTATTCGCACCGGGGTTTGAGATGGACGATGTGGACGCTTATAATGCACTCCAGTCCCCCGCTAAAACTGTAAACGACTGTATCGGCGACACGTTCAACCTGTGCGGGCTTATTGCTCACCCGGTCCAGGTGGTTAATGAGGCCACGGGCGAGCTTGTACCTGCGCCGCGTATCGTGCTTATTGGTAACAACGGCGAAAGTTATGTTTCCGTTAGTAAAACGCTTTTCAGTAGCCTGAAAAATCTGTTTGCTATGTACCGCCGTCCGGAGTCTTGGCCTAAAGACGGTATCCCTGTTAAGCTGAAGCAGTTCAGCAAGGGTAACAAGCGTTACTTCTCTATCGAGCTGATTAAGCCCAAGAAGTAAATCGGTTTAAGTTCCTTTTCCACATTCTCTTAACCTTACAAGTGGGGCTTATCCTCTGCCGGGGTAAGCCCCACACCATAATATAAAGATAGGCGGTGGTTTAATTGGCAAAACGCCGCAAGCTAAACCCGGAAGTTGCTAAACTTAAAAGAAATTTGCAGGCGAGGGTTAGGCGGTATAATAAGGACCTTGAAAAACAGGGTATTCCTTCTGAATTTAAGTTAGATTTAGATTTTAAGTCAGCAAGAACAAAGAAACAGGTTAAATCTCTTGAAATAGCACTAGTTAGAGCTAAAAATGACCCCATTGTTAAAAATTCTCAAGGGCTTTACCTTAGAGCGAGCGATGTAAAACGTATTAACAAAGCTATTAAAGCAGCTAATAAGCGTTTACGAGAACAAGCTAAACAAAGAGAAGAAAAGGCTAAAGAAATAGCTAAAAAATGGGGTAAGCCGGAAGAAAGTGCAAAAGCTACCACTAAGGAAGAAAAGAAGGTCCCTCAATACACTAGAAAAGCGGATGATTTTAAGACATATAAGCAGCTATTAGAGTTTGAAAAACGTCTTAATGAGGCGGGAAAGGGTCCGGGGTTAGAGGGTGACGCATTAAAAGACGCTATACTTAAAGCAATAAGAGGCGAAAAAACAATACAAGCTAATGGTTTTAAGTTTAGAAACGGCGTTAATAATCCTTTAGCGGAGTTTATTGAGAAAGAGTTAACCGGTGAAGAAGTTGAATATTTCTTTGGCGGCAATCTTAACTTTGGGTATATTTATAGTGCTGAACACGGATTAATAAAGGAGTTTGAGATAATAGAGCAAATCGTTACCAATCCAGAATATCCAAATCTTAAAGATAAATGGGAAGAAGATTATGCTGAAAGATGGCACGACTATATGGAGGAGGAACTTGAACTTGTTAACGTTGACGACTATATTGAAGAAAGTGCAAAATTTGATACCATTAACGAATATCTTAAAAACATGTAGGTATAACGCAAGAAAATGGTTAAGGAAGGGGGTGGCTCAAACGGTTAGCTATATGGCCGATTTTGAGACAATAGTAACCGAGCCAACCCGTGTATGGTTATGGGCCTTATGTCCTATACAAAACTATGAAGATGTTACTTGGGGTAAGGACATTCAGTCGTTTATAGAGGAAATAAGTAAGTACAAGTACAATAAGAGCAAAATTTACTTTCATAACCTTAAATTTGACGGCATGTTTATTGTTTATTATCTGCTTAATAGCGGACAATTTGAACAGATATTAGAGGGAAAGTTAAAGCCTTATACATTTACAACACTTATTTCAAGGATGGGCCAATGGTATCAGATTAAGATTAAATTCAAAAATACAACGGTTACAATACAAGACAGCTTAAAGAAACTTCCCTTTTCTGTTAGAGCTATGGCCGGAGCATTTCACCTTAATATGTCAAAGGGTGATATAGACTACGCCGCAGATAGGCCAATAGGATATGAGCCGACCGAGTTAGAGTTAGACTACATAAAGCGTGATATTGGAATAGTGGCCCAATGTTTAGGTATACAGTTTGGTCAAGGCTTAACTCAAATGACAATAGGTGCAGACGCATTAAAAGAGTATAAGGATTTAATTGTAAAGTTTAGAGACAATTTTCCTGAACTATTGCCGGAAGTTGATGCGTTTTGTCGACGGGCTTATAAAGGCGGCTATTGCTATTGTAACCCTATACACCAAGGGCAGGTTATAGATAGCGAAGGACAGGTGTTTGATGTTAACTCAATGTATCCGTGGGCCATGCACGACATGCCAATGCCTTATGGCAAGCCTATTTATTACATAGGCGAATACAAAAATGACCCAGATTATCCCTTATTTATTTGCCATGTTGAGGCTGATTTTTCACTTAAACCTGGATGCTTGCCAACTGTTCAAGTTAGGAATGATAAGAGGTTTTTAGAGCGTGAATATATTAGAGACTCAAAGGGGCACATAGAACTATACTTAACATCAGTTGACCTAGAGTTATTTATAGATAACTACGAAATATGGGATATACATTACCTAGATGGATACAAGTTTAGAAGTACCACAAAGGCATTTAAGATGTATATTGATAAGTGGATGGAGGTTAAGAAAAATAACACTGGAGCATTAAGAACCTTGGCTAAGCTAATGCTAAACTCCCTTTATGGTAAATTTGCAAAGAACGCAGATGTTACAGGTAAGCATCCCATAATGGAAGATAATAGAGTAAAATTAGAGATTAACTCGCCAGAGGAAAGCTCGACTAACTATGTGCCAGTTGGGTGCTTTATAACAGCATGGTCAAGGTGGAACCTTATAAATGCCGCAAAGGCTTGCGGTGATAGATTTTGTTATTGTGATACAGATAGTATTCATATTATCGGCCTTGAACCAGTGGATGGACTTAATGTTCACCCCACAAATCTTGGAGCATGGAAACAGGAACTTGTCTTTAAGCGTGCAAAATATTTACACACTAAATGCTATATAGAAGAATACATTAACGAAGAAGGTGAAACTAAGTTAAAAGTAACAGTATCTGGACTTCCTTCTGTTTCTCGGCAATATGTTACCTTTGACAACTTTGTTCCCGGTGCCGTGTACGGCGGAAAACTTGTTCAACGTAGCGTTGTTGGTGGTGTTATCCTTGTCCCAACGGAATTTACCATTAAAGAATTACCGGGCACTTACGACCACCACGGCGACCCGGTTGACCCTGAAGGAGAACCATATTAAGGAGTGGCTTATGTATTATGTAGCTAAAAGCGCAACTGATAAGCGCACAGTAATCGGAAAAGGTCTTAACTTACAGGACGCTATTAAAATGTGTTTAGCTATGTCTGAATACAGTGTATTTAGCGACGGAGGGTCCTTAGTGTTTCCCACATATGATAGTATTGTTAAGGTATCAATTGAAAATAAGGAGGAAAAATAAATATGTCTAAGCATATTCATTTTACGGAACATCAGAATGAGCTTTACTACGCCATTCTTAAATCCATTTATGCCCGCATTAGTAACGAAGAATTTAACATCGCTTGTAACTTTGACGCTAACGGTAATACTAAACTTGCTGACGTTCATTATAGACTAGCAAGAAAATTTAGTTATTATGCCAAGGGAGTGTGGCCTAAATGAGCGATTTTGAGTGTATTACCACTAATGTACAAAATGTACTTATGCGTACATATTGGCACTTTATTAAATATCACCATAAAAGAATGATTCAGTTTAAGGAGGCGCACGATTTTATTAACGAGCGCACAGAACGGTCTTTAATGGAGCATTTCAAGGAATTGATGGATAATATTGCTGATTAAAGACGCCAGGGCCCGAGCTTTCCTTTAATAGGATTGCTCGGGCCCCTTTGTATATGATTACGGGGAGCTAATGGGCGGCTTGACAAATTCCCAGGATTAAGCACCTTCCGGTGTAGTCATCTTAACCCCTTTCCCAATTCTGATACCCCGGTCATACTACATTAAGAAGGTTATACATGGCATTTTTAATAGTAAGGTTCTCAAACCTCAACAGACCATTATCAAATGCCCACCTTAATTGTTTAATGTTTGGATGGTTACGCATTTGCTTAATATAAATAAGGTTAGGGCCGTGGCTGTCTGTATCAAAGGCGAAAACTTTTTTAGTGGATGGGTCACTTTGGCCGCATATATAAAATACCCCTTCCGACTTAGCATACCATTGACCCATTTCCACACCGTTAAACTTATAGGTAACTACATAATCCAGGAATCCTGACGGTTTACCAATAAAGGTGTCATTGTCCATGAAAGGTGAGTTACTTAGCATATAATCACCATAAGCTGTGCCCTCAATAAGTTTAGCCATATCTGTCTGTCTTTTCATAACCCTAAACGCTTCGCTGTCCCACATATGTAAAAGGACTCCACGTTTACGGTTGCGCTGGACTTTAGTATTAGCTTTCGGCCACAGCTTATAGTAATCAAAATAAGGATTGGATTTAGTGGCCATATTACCTAGCATAATAACACGTAATTCTCTAAGTCTACCAATAGTCTCCATATAGCCCTCCAGTTTAGTAGGCTCAGATGGCAGATATTTAGAGATTTTAGTGTCCTCAATGATAAATTCATCAAAGAGTATCCATTTAACGTCAGGCCATGCCACAGATTTAACTTGATAAGCCTTACTTAAAGATTGAACACCTCCAAGTATTTTACCGTTACAATAAAGGGTTTTACCTTCACACTTCAACTCATCTTCAGGAAAAACCTTCTTTGCTATAATATCATCAAACAGTTTATCTTTGCACTCCTTAATTTCTTCATGCGTTCTTCTTAAATAGATAAACTGTTCACCGTAACGCTTAAAACGGTTAATAAGCATAACCAAAGTTCCGAAAGTCTTTCCTGGGCCTCTCATGCTACACACCATATTTACTTTATAGTTATAGCTAAGAGTTTCAGTAGGATTATAGAAAATTTTGCTATTAGGGTCATATGGAATATCGACCGACCTTAATGTTTCTTCCATTTTAGCACCCTCTTAACTATAAATATGATTAACTTTACAATCCATAGTTCTAAGCAAAATACTACAAGCACCATTAAGGCTATAATTAAGAAAAATTGCCATAAATACATAAATAACGCCCCTATGGATATTATACCATAGGGGCGTTATTTTGTCAACATTTAATTTTCAACAAATTCAAGTTTAGTGTTTAGAGATTTACGAGTAACAGGATAATACCAAATATCATAATATCCATCTGTTAAACCAACTGCATCATCGCTAATATTATAATATAAAGTAAACTTATTTTCACCGCTTACATCGTCATTAACAAGAACAACTCCGCTTAACCCCCTTAAACCAACACTAACAAATTCATCACTATCATCAAATATTTTAAGTTTAACATAATTCGGTTGACCAGAGGGTGACGCACTAATTTTGTTTCGCTCTACATTAATTTTTACAATATATGAAAGGTCATTTGCTGTTACAATTTTATCACTTTTAAGAAAATAATCATTCTTAAAAATCGGGGCGCTTTTAATATTATACAAATAAGGGTAAATTCTATCGTGCCAATAAATATGCCCATAATAATCATAGTTAGCGCCAACACCGAATGACATATCAAAATAAGTAGTCTCATACATATAAGCTGAACCAATACTAAGTATATTATCATTATCGTTTGGGTCGGTAATTATAAAAGCATCACTTCCAAGCGCACTTAAAAACGCCTTAATAAATAGTGTACCGGTCATTGTATCTCCGCTAACCTTAACATAAGGTCCGCCATTCATAAACTCTTTCAAAGTCTCGACTTCTGTAGACAGAGTTGCAGTAACCTCTTTAAGGTTATTCATGCCCGTTTCAACATCATTCAAAATAGAAAGCAGGTTAGTCAAGCTGGCATCGAGAGCAGAAAGCTGTTTCTGGATGTCACCGTAAAGAACTTGCAGATTATCAGTATCGTTTCTAAGCTGATTATACCTCTGGTCGCACAAGTTTTTAGCCGCAGTCAAATCATCCTGCACTTGAGTCAAGTCCGACCTCAGCTGGGTAAGGAGACCAGTGTGCTCCTCAGTAGTTTCATCGAGCTGGCTAAGGTGAGTATCAATTTCAGTTTTATAGTCTTCAATTTTCTTATTGACTTCCTGAAACTTGCCATCAACCGTAACCTTATACGCCGCAAGGTCCTCCATATCTTTCTGGATTTTGGTGTCCAGAATAGCATCCTGTTTAGCACGCTCAAGGCCCTCATCAACGATATTATTATAAAGTTGGGTATCGGTGCTTTCTCTAGCCTTAGTTTCCTCGTCAATACGCTGATTGATTGCCACATCTTCCTCAGTACGCGCATCTGTCTCCGTCTGAAGGTCCTCACGCAGTTCATTATCAGCATTTTCTCTAGCCGCAGTTTCAGCCTCAATTTTAGCGGTAAGGGACTGGTCGCCGTTCTTCCTATCCTCAGTTTCCTGAGCGAACTTATCAAAAATGTTAACAATATGCTTATCAGTCAGCTGATTTTTGAACCGAAACTGATTAAGCATTTGTGTCAGATAAGCAAGGCTAAATTGAAGCTCATTCTTAAAAAAACACTTCTTGCTAATGTAAAGATAAGCTACGTTATCAGGAACGCTATTTTCATATGGCGGGAACATCAGGTCACCCTGATTAAGGGCAACGCTATCATCACCGCTAATAAGCTGGATTGCGGTCGTACAACCGTAGCCCATCAAGACTTCCACAGCATGAGGACAGGTGACGCCAGGATAATCTTCACCCCAAGCTCCAGCAACGAAAATAAAGAGTTCCTTAGTATTAGCGTTCTGACCCAGCAGTACACGAGCCGCTTTATTAGCGTAGTCACTAACCCCAAGCACATCAGCACCAGAAGTAGTAGAACCATCCCTAATAAGAACGCCATCACATCCCATAGCGGTAACAATTCCGTCACGCTCAAGGATGTTCGGATTGTCTGCAATATAGCTGTCTTTATACACCTTAAGAGTGCCATGACCAGTAAAGCCGTAGGTGTATTTATCGGCAGCCTTATTACTAGGTAACGGTGCCCGTTGATAGATAACGTTACCATACCACTTATCTATAGAGCCAATCGCTGGCACTATAATCTGGGCAAGCTCGAAAACAGAAGCATCTTCGGCCTGCTCTTTAATGCCAGCATTAGTGGTATTACCATAGGCAAGATGGAGCTTAACTTCAACAGGAACACCATAGTGGTCGTGATGCTTAATACGAACAACTTTATAAGGACAACTATCATCCTGCTGATAGCCCTCCTCGACCTTAATAACATCAGGGCCATAATAGGCACCATTCTTAAGGCCATAAGTATGAAGGTCATTAAGCATATGTTCGGCTTTAGCGTTCAGCTCACCACACTGTTTCATACAGGCGCAAACTTCAGCGTAAAGACGATTCATGCACTCCATAGGACTTTCACCCGGAACTGGCTTAGGAATAGGCGGCGGGCAGAAGTTCATAGGAGGCGGATTAGTATGTCCAGTGGGCCGGTCATTCCACGGCGTACAAGGAGTGTGACACCCTTCATGACAAGACGCACTCCAGTGATGCCCACAAGGACCAGTCCACTGTTCACACCAGGCTTTATATTGGTCCCAATCCATAACTAAACTCCTTCCTTAATATACTCCGAGAAACAAGGTTTCACATTCTCTGAATATTTCTCGGTCAATATTCAGAAAAGTAGCCCTAAACGCCTGAAGCATTTGACTTTCAGTTACCTGCTTATACCCCTCGTAACCATAAGAGGTAATAGCCTCGCTACGGGTAATGCGGTCACTGTGTCTAACATCAGTGTTCTCAGCAGACCTACCTGTAAGCGTCTGCTGGTGGCTTTGTGTGTTCTGGTTAAAATCTGTTTTTCTATCCTCAGTTTCTTCATGTTCACCGTGGGTTACATCATCAACCGTGCCTAAAGCACCTTTGGTGGTCTTATCTGTTTGGTCAAAGGTAATATCAGTATCTTCATTTCCGGTCTTATCAATATGATGTTTACCCTCAGTAGTGTCGCTCTGCGTTCCTTGCTTATGGCCAGTTGTACTTTCTCTAGTATAGGTAGTGGCATAAGAAGAAATAGGGTCGCCGCTTTCATCTACATTACCTATAACAAAGTTTTTCTGTGGCATGTCGCTAAATAGTGTTATTTTACTTCCGGTTGTACTTTCCTCATATTTAGTGTCTTTCTTACCGCTTTCTGTGCCATCCTCAGTGTCAGTAGTTTTAACCACTTTATTGGTTACTTGTTTAGAGGTATAATCGACTGTCTCATTATCGGTGGTATCGCGGTCAAGGATGCCATCATCTGTGCCCTCTGTCTTATCGTGCATAGTTTCAACACTACCAACATCCTGATGAAGGCTATCAGTAACCCTAACACCTTCGTTAAGAGCAGCAGTATCAACACTATTCATGAAAGTCTTATCATCGTCATTACGTTTAGTACACTCCATCATCTTATAAGTGCGGAATGGATTATCAATAAGACGTTCAGACTTTTGCAGTTGCACATAATACGGCATAATTAAATTAAGTCTAGCCTGCAAATGAACCTTAAACTCGTCAACAGAAAGAAAGTTAATCTCACGGTCGTGAAATTCAAGCTCAAACTTCCGTTCAAAGGTTGAACGATAGCCGGCAATACAAGGATAATCAAAGTCCCAAAGTTTATAACCTGAACGCAAAATATCATTCAGGGTCATCGTGTACTTCGCCATCCTTAACACCCTCCCCTCCGTTATTATCAGCCTGCATCTGTTGCTTAATATAGTCGTGTTTCAAGTCAACAAATACAGACAAACCGTAGAGCTTATTAATATCTTCACAGGCTTTCTTTAACCAATCCAATACTGTGTCACTATTAAGTTGGATAAGTTGATTATTACTTTCCACTTCGTCAGTGATAAGACGCTCACGCTTTTCAGTGTTAGCATTATTGATACCGAACCATGTTAAACACTCGTCCAAAAGTTCATGTTTGTGACGCCAAAGGGCCATTAATCCTGGACCGTCCATCGGGTTAGCATAAGCGCGTTGCATGGCGTCGCTTAAACGTTTTGCTCCAGTTACCACTAGCTCATTATCTTCGATAGTGTCAACCAAGACGTTCATTGTTAGCTTATCGTCATATTCTCCAGTTACCAACCACGGCCTTTTCATGGTCTTAGCATAAACATCAATAGTCCGTTCAGCGTCGGCAATTCTTGATGCCCAGCTTTCAACCATAAACAGTGGAGGATAAGTCACCTGATTGGCCCTAATTAGAACACAGTTATCCGGGTAATTATAAACCTCATTGTAGTTATTAGAAATAGCCCTATATCGGGTATATTCCCAGTACACATTAAAGTTACCATCACCGGCACAGGGTAGTGCAAGATAGCCCAGATTAGGGTCATTAAAGAAAAGCGCTTTTCCGTCCAAATATAGAGTTTCAAAAAGGAACCTTTCATTAACTGTGTCAGGCATCCCCTTGAACTCAAAAGCATTTAAGTACAAGTTAGTCAAATAAACAAACCAATTCTGAAACGCCCTATTATTTTTCCATTTAGCAGATTTTTTCTTTTTATGCGTTTTCCACGGGTCAACCGGGAACATATAGCCGTCAAATACATTAAGCATCAGGATTAAACCTCCTTTTAACACCAATATCACCACTGGCCACATCCCAGAAGGTGCAACCGTTGTTAAGCATAGCGCAAAATTGGTTTATACCGTCAGCCGGGACGGCCGCCCTACAATTAGCGTTACTTGTTTTAACATAAGTGTAATATTGCCTTACTTTTAATTCCGGAACCATGTACCTGTTAATGCAGTAACCGTAAGCGTCAAAGAAATCATCAACGGCGGTTAAATCTTCATCGCTGGGCTTGTTAATATAAAACCCAATTCGGTACAGGTTAAATGCAACAGCCTCTGTACTAGTAGATGCTCCTACCATTCTATCAGGGGCCGCCGTAGCTTGCGTAAGGTTGCCTACACGGTCTGCTAACATTGAGGCACCTAGGGTCACGTTTGTTAAGGCTGCGGCATTTCCTACGGCTCCACCACTCATTATCGCACTCATAGCCGGGCCAATGCCGCCAAGGGCACCAACGCCTGTTGCTATCATTATAGACGCAATACCGGCACCTACAATAGAGGAAATGCCGTTAGCACCAGCCCACTGTGCAAACGTGTCAGAGTGAATAGGAATTTGCGGATATGAAGGGAGGTTCATGTACTTCATATTACATCTATCGTCTGTAATATTCTGACGCACACCATACCTATACCTAGATTCAATACCGCCGCCGCCTTCAACATAGTGCCTAATTAGACCTCCAGCTGTGGCATATTCCTCAAACTTAATAACAGCCTGCTGTCCTGTCGGAGCTTTAGCAGTTGCATAGCAATAAGGAAAGGTCAAACATTTTGCATTATGAATAGGGTCACCATCTGTCCTTAAAGTTTCAGACTTCTTAGGCATATTGGTAGACCAAAAATGTGCCGGACCTGCGCCTTCTTCTGTAAGCTCTTTAGGCACATACACCACAGCTTGAACAGCCTCAACATTTGAGTTATCCAGCAAAGGAAAAGTCTCATTAAACGATTTGATAGTTGTTAGTAATTCCTCAATGGAGTTACACACCTTAACATAACACGATGAAGGAACCCCACCTATAAACCTAAAATCATAATCATATGCGCCATTTTCATCACTTGCGGCGAATATAATAAAGGTGTCAGGTGTAAGGTTATCCCATATATCCTGTGAAGCCGTGTTCCAATCCACATACATCTTTTCAATGGTCTGTGGTACATAGGTTTCTGGGTTAAGGTACTGGAATTTTGGAATGTCTCCATTCCAATCGTCTGCTTGCTTAACGTGAGAACGCTCAACTAGGCAAGCGCCAATTCCAGCTTTTAGTTCATCCATAAAGGTCAACCAGTAATCCAGGTTAAACCATAATCTAGTGCTATTAACATTCACATACTCACGGTGCATAACCTGCCCGTAATACCACCTATCAGCATCCACGTCAGTGTTCTTAAACATAACGTAGTCAATTTGGGTGGTAGCATCGTAAGGTAAGTCAACATGGACAGAGCCGGGAGCATACGCATTGATAGACCCTTTATCAGGTCGAGTATAAGAATACTCAGAGAACCTACCAATAGACTTCCCAAGCGCCCAAGCGTCAACCGTGGCCTTACTTTCACCATAAGCCGTATGACCTGGGCTAATACCAAGCCCTCCAAGAAGGTTTCCCTCACAATTCCAGATTGCCATAGTTACTCCTTAATTTTCTGCGTCCCAAAATAGAACGCTATAACCGTAGTATAAACCCCAAGAAATTCCGTGCTAATCTGTCCTCTTAAACACTGAACAATAAAGCAAACCGTCAGGCTAAGCGTAACTAAACTCTTTACTGTCAGTAAGCGATTAGCGAGCTGCTTTACTAAATCAAGCACCGGCCTTCTCAAGGAACACACAGTTCACAAAAGGAGAAGCAGCATAAAGCTGGTGAACGTGATAGTAATAACTACGATAAAGATTGCGCGCATTTTCAGCAACTTTAAGGCGACGCAGAGTATCAAAGATGCGCAACCACTGATTATCAGCAATAATGGCCTGCACATTCTCCATGCCTGTGCCAAAGTCGTCAACCGTAATGATAGGAATATCAATGTCCACATATTCTTTATTGAAGGCACCAGTAAGCGTCTCAACACGAACACGGTTATTCAAACCAGCACGCATAATGATAATGAACCGGGAAGGCTCAGTCTGCATCATAATGCCCATAGGATTAAAAGCACGATTCGGGAAACGCATAGCAGACAGAACATCCTTAGAGGCAAGAACAAATTCTTTACCGCTAGCTTCGTCTGTTACATCAGGAACTTCAACCTTTTGAGTTTCCTTAATAGCAATTTCGGTGTTAGAGTAATACTCTGCCATAAGCTGCTTTGTGAACAGAAATTCATCCAGATTATTAGAAGAATACATCTGATTAACAATACTATTCACAAGGGACTGCAAACCGCCCTCAGTACGAAAAGCACGGTTAATTTTAGTTTCCTCAATAGTTACAGGATAAAACTGCTCACGGTTAATACGATGGTAGGCGGCGTATACGGAGCTAGGCCACTTCTTAAACTGGTCATCTTCCGCAATCGCAAAAGTCTGGCCCTCCACAACGTCGCTCATAATCTCCTGATAGGTGTCACCATAAGACATCTCACCAGACTTAAAGCGAGCAAGAGGATTTGTAATAGACATTTGCCACACCTTAGTGCGCCCAATCAGGTTAACAAGAGCATCATAAATTTCGTTACGGAGAACCTGGTATTTCTCGTCAGAGATAAGCACTCCAAACTTCTTCCAGTCGGTCTGCGATTGTTCCGGAATACGGTCAGACCAAGCCGGAGCAATAGTAGGCCAAATAGCACTGAAAATCTGCGCATTACTAGCCATTATAGTAAACCCTCCTTAATAAGATTATTAAAAGCCGCCTCAGACTGTTCCTCTGGGCTAAGCTCAGGCCCTTCAACCTCGGTAGGAGAAGTGCCTCCAGTTACACGGAGAAATAGTTTGTGGTTAGTATCCCTCAAAGACTGATTAGTAGCGTTAAGCTGGTCTACCTGAGAGTCTGCCGTCTCCCTACCGGTAAGGTCCTCGCTAATCATGTCGTTAAGGGTAAGAAGGTCCTCCGCGCTAAGACCCCCTTCCTTCGTTAAAAGTGCGGTGTACTGGGTTAATCTGTCCTTTGCTTTGAACGCCATTAAAACAACTCCTTTCTGTTAAGTTTTTTCCCTTTCCACGTTACTATTATACCACAAACGGCCCGTAATGTCAAGG
>CANQUB010000031.1 GCA_947626955.1 uncultured Clostridia bacterium
CCGAAGATTGGATGGCATTGTCTTTGTCTGCCATGGTCATTGGGAAAAAGGCCACAAGTGCAGCAACTACAATCATGATCATTGGAAGAAATATTGCTAAGATTTTCTTTTTCATAAAGAATCCCTCATTCGTGCCTGGCACGAGTATCATTCGCTCGCAATGCGAGCGAGTTACATTTTTTGCACAAAGTGCTATTTTTTGCCTAACGGCAAAAGTTATGGCGTCGCACTCCGTGCGAAATTGTAAAAAGTATCCATCTCTTTTCGTCGTAGACGAAAAATTTCTCTTTGACCGCAAGGTTAAAATATCACTTTTTCGGCATCGCCGAAAAAATATCACTGATAGTACTAGATTATCAATCTAGTACTATCATATCCCCCCCCCCCCATGTCAAGCGAATTAAGGGTGTTTTCGAAAAATTTTTTATATTTTTTAAAGATGAAATTGTTACCATGCGTGGCTCCCCCTAGACGGAGGGAGTGTAGGTTGCGAGCGACTTATCGCTCGCTCCCTTTTCTTCCGCACCTAAGGCAACCTTTATAACAATAGCATCGAAAACCGACATTTGGTGACCAAACAGGTCTACCAAACATCAGCTTCCTTTGCTATTATCATAAATCTTGCCTTATCTGCTGCTTTACAAGTCTAAATATCCTTTAGTTTACATCGTAAAAGTTGGGTCGCATCGCAAGCGATGCGGAACAAAACGGGCGTTAGCCTACACTACAAGTTCAAAAAGAGCGGTTAGCTTGCTAACCGCTCTTTTTAAAATGGGAGCGCGAGGGGCAATGGCCCCTCGCAAAAAAATTATCCTTCAATCAGCATTTTGTCGGCGACAAGGGCGATGAACTCGCCGTTGGTTGGTTTTTCGTTGTTGGAATAGACCTTGACGCCAAAGACCGAATTGATATTTTCAATCTTGCCACGGTTCCAAGCCACTTCGATGGCGTGGCGGATGGCGCGCTCCACCTTGGAGGCTGAAGTGTCGAAACGCTCAGCTATGGATGGATAGAGTTTTTTGGTGATGGAGTTGACCACCTCAGGGTTTTCGATGGCCATCTTTATAGCCTCACGCAGGAAGTGATACCCTTTTATGTGTGCGGGGATTCCTACGGTTATAAAGATATTGGTAATCTTTTCTTCGAGCAGCTTGTTGCGGGCTGTCTTTTTGGTGTCGGCAATTTCGGTCTTGACTTCGGCGGTGGTGACGGTGAACAGCTCAATTATGCGTTTTGCAATAAGCTCAGCCGATGCAGGCTTAAGCATATAATAATCCACGCCAAGGTTCATGGCCTTTGCAACAAAGGTCTCGCTCGAAAGCGAGCTTACCACAATAAACCTTGACTTTGCGAACTTCTTTTTGGCTTCTTCGATGACGGCATAGCCGTCTATCCCCGACAAAATGACGTCCATGACCACAACCGATGGCTTAAGGCTTTCAATCTTAGATAGTGTCTCTTCCCCGCCGGTGGCTATTTCTACCCATTTGAAATTGTCATTTTTCTCAAGGGCGGCCTTCAACTTTTGTAATAATTCTTTGTTCTCATCTGCTAGTAAAATGGTGATTTCTTTTTTCATAACAAACCTCTAAAAATTTTTTTCGAATGCTGTCGCAAACAAGTATATCTTATCATTATGAGGTCTATATTGCGAGGGTAAAACTCTAATTATCGCGCCGCCAAAACTCAAAAAAGGTCGAATGCCGACTAATGTGTGGCAAGCCGTGCAAAGAGACAAAATTTTTTTGCCAAACTTTGAAAAGCCCCGCCTATTTTGCCTGAAAATGGCCTTTTAACACCGCCTTTTAAAGAAAAATGCGCAATAAAAAAGCCCCTTGGGGCTTTTATTATTGCAGGTCGAGCTCGACCTTTTCTATCTTGTATCCTTCGTCGGTGTTGCTAAGGGTCAGGTTTTCAATAAATAGCGTGGCCTTAAAGTCTTTTATGGACTTTTCAATGGCCTTTCTAAGCTCAGGGCAAACGTAAAGAACAAGGTTCTTTATTGGGGTCTTCAGCGTTACATTGGCGTTGGTCTTCTCCCCTCTTGCATAGCTTATGATCTCGACCATAAGGTCGCCGTTTTGCTTTTCGTTCTTGTAGCTGTGCTTAAGCGGCTCAAGCTTGGTCAGGTGCACCGAGCGACCGTGGTAAATGTTTTGGTAAATTTCCTCGGTTATAAATGGGAAGTAGATTGAAAAGTCTTGGAGCAGCTTGTAAAGCAGGGTGTAAACCGTCTTTTGCCCTGAATATCTAGGCTTTTGGCCAAACTCCTCAGGACGATATAGCCTGTGCTTTACAATCTCGATGTAGTTGTCGCAAAAGTTCCAGAAGAACTTTTCAAGCACATTTAGC
Source organism: uncultured Clostridia bacterium (assembly GCA_947626955.1). Lineage (GTDB taxonomy): Bacteria > Bacillota > Clostridia > Christensenellales > UBA1242 > UMGS2069. The sequence goes on from CANQUB010000031.1 coordinate 2,353, forward strand.
GCCAGCCCGACCTCGTAGTCGTTGAGGTATTTTACAAAGCTCTTTTGCATTTGGTCAAAGCAGCCGAGTATCCACTTGTCGACATACTCAAAGTCCTCAAAAGGCTTATCTTCGTAGTCGGCAAGGTGCATTTCAATGAACTTTGACACATTGAAAATCTTGTTGACCAGCTTTCTTCCTCTAAGCAGGGTGTCCTCGGAAAACATTATGTCAGTCCCAAGCCTGCCCGACCCCGCCCAGTAGCGAACCACGTCGGCCGACTGAGTGTTAAGTAGCTCGGTTGGCTCAACCTTGCTGTTGCCCTTGCTCTTGCTGAGCTTTTGGCCGTTGCTGTCGGTGATGTAGCCCGAGATCATGACATTGTCCCAAGGCCTCTCGTTGAAGTGGTAGAAGCTTTTAACAATGGTATAAAAGTCCCAAGTGCGGATAATTTCGCTGGCGTTGGTTCTTAGGCTCATTGGCCTTAGAATCTTTTCGTAATTGTCTTTTTCGCCATATCTCATGTTGAGTAGCGGTGTGCACGACGAGGTCGCCCAGGTGTCCATGACGTCGGTGTCAGGAACGAATTCACTGCAGCCGCACGAGCATTTGCCATGAGGCTTGTCCACAAGCGGATTGACAGGCAAATCCTCTTTTCTTGCAAAGATTGGCTTGCCGCACTTTTTGCAGTACCAAACTGGGAAAGGGACGCCGAAATATCTTTGACGCGAGATGCACCAGTCCCAAGCAATGTTCTTAACCCACTCGTTGTAGCGGGCGTGCATATGGCTTGGATACCACTTTATCTCGTCGCCCTTCTTCAAAAAATCTTTCTTGTGGTTCATGATGTCAATAAACCACTGACTCATGACGGTGTATTCAACCTCGAGCCCGCACCTTTCATGGGTTTGCACTTCGTGCTCAAGGTCCTCAATCTTAACAATGTAGCCGCCTTCTTTAAGGTCTTCAACAATTTGCCTTCTTGCCTCTTTGATCTTCATGCCGCCATACTTTGGCACACTATCAATTATTCGTCCATTGTCGGTGAAGATGTGTTTTAGCGGCAGGTTATACTTCTTCCACCACTCGATATCTGTTTGGTCACCAAAGGTGCAGCACATAACCACGCCCGTACCCTTGTCGATGGCCACTTTGTCGTCTGCCATGATAGGCACGTCAACTTCTACAACAGGGATATGCGCCGTCTTGCCGATGAGGTGCTTGTGCGCCTTGTCTTTAGGGTTTACAAACACGCAAACAATGGCCGGCAAAAGCTCAGGGCGCGTGGTGGCAATGGTGAACAGCTCGCCTGTCTCTTTAACCGAGAAATTGACATAGTTGAAGGTGGTCTTTATGGTCTTGGTTTCAAGCTCGGCCTGAGCTATAGAGGTCAAGCACTCGTTGCACCAAAGTGCAGGGCTCTCTTTGCGGTAGGCATAGCCTTTTTCAACCAAATCCAAAAAGGATAGCTGACTAATTTTTATAGACTCGGGGCTGACCGTTTTGAAGGCCTTTGTCCAGTCCGAACTAAGCCCCAGGCGGCCAAAGATGTCTTTATACTTGGCCTCGTAGACATTGGTGGTGTCGTAGCAAAGCTTGTTAAAGGCCTCACGACCGATGTCGGCCGCCTTTTTGCCCTGCTCCTTTTCTACCAGTCTTTCGCTTGGCAGCCCGTTGTCGTCAAAGCCGAATGGATAAAAGACATTGTAGCCGCTAAGGCGCTTGAAGCGTGCCACCATGTCGGCCTGGGCATAGGAAAACAGGTGGCCAATGTGTGGCATTCCGCTTATGGTTGGAGGGGGTGCATCTAGCGAATACACTTGCCTGTCGTCGGGGGTGAATTTGTATATATTGTTGTCGTTCCAGTAGGCAAGCCATTTTTGCTCGCTCTCTTGTGGGTTATACTTCTTGTCTAACATTTGTGTTTCTCCTAAATTATATCATGCTTTGGAATACTGCGAAGGCTATCGATGAGAGCAGCAGCACATATCCAATAAGTTTCAGCCTGAGGGCTTTACGGTGTGCCACATCGGCCGAGTTTTTCTTTTTGGAAATGAACATACCGCCGCCAAAGGTCAGCAAGAACCCCACCCCAAGGCAAACAAACACCATGACTATTAAAAATATTTTGAGTCCGTTCATAATCTCTCCTACTCTATGGTTTCATCGGGGGTTTCGGTTATCTTGTCTTCCAAGCTTTCTTCTTTTGCTTCGGGCTCTTTTTCGGGCCTATCTATGGTCCCGCCAAGCACGGCCACCACTATCTTCATGGCGCAGATGAGCACGGCGAACACCGTTCCGGCAATGGCAAAACTACGGGTGAAGCTTGAGATGAAGAAGAACGGGAAGATGCAGCACATAAGCCCGCAGTTTAGCAGCCCGCTTACAATGCTGACCGTCTTGCTTTCTTCGAGGCGGTTTTTGGAAATGAGGTCTACCACAAGGCTTATTCCCACCAGACTGCCAATGGCCACCATGTATGGCACGTGGACTTTATAATAGATAATAGACCCAGCGGCCAAGATATTGAAGGCGTCGGCAAGGTAGGCCGAATAGCGGTAGAGGCTGATGTAGTTTTGCCTAATTCTCTTACTTAAGAAGGTAAAGGCCAGCGACAGGGCTATATATATAAAATATATTGACCCGCCGATCTCCTGCCCGCCGAAGAAAATTGTAAGCGAAAAAATCACAAACAGTGCCAGTGACAGCGAAAACATCAAAATTGAGATGACTGAGTTGCGACTTTTCATTAATCCCCCTTTTTACTACTTTAATATTATAACACCTCAAAAAACATTTTAAAAAGTGTTTTATTAACAAAGTATTAATTTTTTACATAAAATAGGGTGTGAAATACAAAAGGAGGTAAAAAAATTGAAAAAATTCATGACTTTGATGCTTTGCATCATGATGTGTTCGCTGACTCTTGGCTTTGTTGGTTGCAAAGACAAGAAAGACGTGATTCGTTTAAACGAAGTAACTCACAGCGTGTTCTATGCCCCTCTCTATGCCGCCATCAACCTTGGCTACATGGAAGAAGAAGGCATTAAAATAGAACTTGAAAACGGTCAGGGCTCAGACAAGAGCATGGCAGCACTGCTTTCAAACAATGCCGACATAGCCCTGCTTGGCGCCGAAACCGTTATATATGTTGCTGCCGAGGGTAGCACCAACCATCCAATAATCTTTGGACAACTCACCAAGCGTGACGGCTCGTTCCTTGTTTCCAAAGATGTTACAAAAGACCAGTTCGACTGGAAGACATCACTTGAAAACAAAAAGGTTATCGCCGGCCGCCGTGGCGGACTACCTGCCATGACCTTTGAGTGGGTGGTAAACAATGTTGGCCTTAAAAACGGGCAAAACATCACCCTGGACATTGAGACATCGTTTGCCATGCAAGTGCCAGTCTTCGATTCGGGCGACGGCGACTTTTGCACCATGTTTGAGCCAACGGCCACCGAATATGAAGAGGCCGGAAAGGGCCACATCGTGGCATCGGTCGGCGAGTATAGCGGCGAAATTCCTTTCACCACTTTCATGGCTAACCCTAGCTTTATTAGGAAAAATCCCGACAAGATCGAAGGCTTTTTGCGAGCTATTAGAAAGGCTTATATCTATCTCATGACCCACGACGAGATCACTGGGGCAAAGGCCATTGCCAAATCCTTCTCGGAGTCTAGCGTTGAGTCGCTTGCAAAGGCTGTTAAGAGCTACAAGGAGATCGACGCATGGTGTGCCACTGCCGACATGAGCCGTGTTGCCTATCGCAATCTCTTGGACGTTCTAGACAACGCCGGCACACTTGAGCGAACGGTCAACTTCGACCAAGTTGTCGACAACACCTACGCACTTAAAGTAGCCTAAGGAATACAAAAATGGAGAACTTACTAACAATAAACAATTTGCAACTAATATATCATTCTCCAAAAAGTGAAACACAAGCATTAAAAGACCTTACATTTTCGGTACAAGAGGGGGAATTCGTCAGTATTGTCGGGCCCAGCGGCTGCGGCAAGACCACCATCCTCTCCCTCATTGCCGGGATTCTTAGACCCACCAGCGGAGAGATATTGCTTGCAAATGAAAAGATAGAAAAACCCACTTCGCTTGTCGGCTATATGTTCCAGCGTGACAACCTCTTCGAGTGGCTGAACATTTGGAAAAACGTCACGCTCGGGCTAAGGCTAAAAAAATCCCTCACCAATGAAAACAAAGAATACGCCCGCTCACTGCTAAAAAAATACGGCCTTGAAGAATTTTCATCCTCAATGCCCAGCGAGCTGTCGGGCGGTATGCGCCAAAGGGTGGCACTTATTCGCACCCTATGCCTTCGTCCAAAGCTGCTGCTTCTCGACGAGCCATTTTCGGCCCTCGACTACCAAACGCGGCTCTTGGTGCAAGACGACGTAAGCAGCATTATAAAGAGCGAAAAAAAGACGGCCGTGCTTGTCACTCACGACATCTATGAGGCCATTGCCATGAGCACCCGCATTGTGGTGCTGAGTTCAAGGCCGGGAACGGTCAAGAAGATTATTGACCTTGACTTCGACCCCGCCCTCACCCCGTTTAACAGGCGTAAACTTAAGAAATTCAACAAATACTTCGATGAAATTTGGGGGCTACTGCAATGAAAAAATACTCGCTCTCACATAAAAGATACCTAAGAAACCTATACCTAAAAGACTTCTTCACTCACCTCGTTCGTGTCCTCTTGCTGCTTGCAATAATCGGGCTTTGGGAGCTCTCGGCCAGCAAAAACTGGGCCGACCCATTTATAACCAGCTCGCCCTCTCGGGTGGTAAAACAGCTGGTGGCCTTAATTAGCAACGGCAGCCTGTGGCACCACTCTTGGGTGACGCTATACGAAACCCTTTTGGCCTTTGGCATAAGTACTCTCTTGGGTACTGGCGTGGCACTAATTTTATACCTTTTGCCTTTCATGCGAAGGGTGCTTGAGCCATACTTAATAGTGCTAAATGCGCTTCCCAAAATTGCCCTTGGGCCGCTCATCATTGTGTGGGTTGGAACGGGCACAAAGGCCATTGTGGTCATGGGAATACTCATTTGCATTGTCATAACCACAATATCCATGCTGTCGGGCTATCTGTCAGTGGAAAAGGAGAAGATTCTTCTTATGAAGACCATGGGAGCAAGCCCGCTGCAAATACTATTTAGGCTGATTATCCCCGCAAGTTTTCCCGACTTTATCTCGGTGCTAAAAATCAACGTTGGCATGAGCTTTGTGGGCACTATTATGGGCGAATACCTGACCAGTAAGGCCGGGCTTGGCTACCTCATTGTCTATGGTGGACAAGTCTTTAAACTCGACCTTGTCATGAGCGCCATTGTGGTCCTCTGCCTAATGGCCACCCTAATGTACGCCCTTGTGGCACTACTTGAAAAATGCGTGAAAAGAAGATAAAAATATGCGATTGACAGTCGTCAATCGCATATTTTTAAGTGAAAAGTGAAGAGTGAAAAGTGAAAAGTTATGGCGTCGAGGCAAAGCCTCGAAATTGTAGTTTTGCCCCCATTTGGTGCGTACCGCACCACCTATCTCCCCTCGAGGGGGAGACTTAGTATGGGAAAATTTTACGATGTTAACAAACGACAATAGTGGCTTGTAAAGTAGCAAATAAGGCAAGATTTATGACAAGAGCGAAGAAAACTGATGTTTGGTAGACCTGTTTGGTCACCAAATGTCAGGTTTCGATGCTATTGTTATAAAGGTTGCCTTAGGTGCGAAAGAAAAGGGAGCGAGCGATAAGTCGCTCGCAACCTACACCCCCTCGCGCTCCTAACTTAAAATATGCGGTTGGCAAAACTGCCAACCGCATATTTTGACTTTGTAGTCTAGGCTGACGCACGAAACGAATAAAAACGAGAACTTGTTCGATTGCGTGGCTCCCCCTCGACGGAGGGAGCTGGTCAATATGGGGCCCCCAACGAGCGAGTTTACGAGCTTGCTGGGGAGAGGAGAAGTCGAGGGCCACTTAATGGCAAGCCTGCGTAGCAGGATTGTCTAACAGCAGGCACTCGAACTTCGACGACCGAGGGGGTGAATAAGTATCCGCTTTTTAAACAAAAAAATGGTTGCATTTAATATGTAATCATTATAGTTGAAAAATAATTGCAACTTACTATCTATTCCCCCTATTGGTACGATGTACCACCTTTCCCCCGCATGCGGGGGCACCATTAAAGAGAGTCTGTACTCAATCTTAGGCTTCCTCTTACCAAGGGAAAGCTGGCACACTGCTTAAACTTGGCCTGATGAGGATAGAAAAAGGGACTTAAAAGTCCCTTTTTCTATATTTTCGTGTACACATTATATGTCTTATCCCCAATCACTTCGGTCGACTTTGTAAATATAGCCTCATCGTTTAAATATGTATTGCTGCCATCGTCGGCGTCTTGCAATACTTTTATCGTGCCGCCCGATTTAACATAATAAGTCAAAAAACCATTGCTTTGTGAGTTTGTTAATGCACTATAAATTGTTGCATTCTCTATTATTACTTCATTTAATTTGAAACAATTGTTGAAAACGGAAGATCCAATTTCAGTTATAGAACTTGGAATTGTTATGCTAGTTAAACCAGTACAATAAAGGAAAGCATCGTTACCTATACTCAAAACACTTTCAGGTATTGTCAAATTGACTATTGTACTGCAATATTGAAAAGCTTTGCGACCTATACTCTTCACTTTATTTCCTATTTTAACGCTAATTATTTTTGGATTTATAGACGTACTACTTCCTCCAAACAAACTATCAGGTATTTTTTCAACATTGTCACCAATTATAACGATTATTCCTTCGCCCCCTTGACCTGCATTATTGAAAGGTTTTGCATCTGTAGATAAGTCACAATTTGTAGCATTATAATTGATCTCATTTAACATCCTACAACTATAAAACGCATAGAAACCAATATTTGTAACTTTCTCAGGTATAGTTATGCTTGTAAGGCCATAGCAGCCATAAAACGCCCGCTTGCCTATACTTGTCACACTGTCAGGTATAGTTACGCTTTGGAGACCAGTTTGATCATAAAAGGCATCTTCTCCTATTATCTCTATACTTCCATCGTTTGGAAGCACGCTGGTTTTACATCCGGCCAGTAGTGTATTAGTTGTCTTATCTATTACAATATTACACTCGTTGCCACTTTTGTCCTGGCTTGTATATGTTTTGTTTAGAGGATCAATTTTAAGAATTTCCAATTCAGTGCATTCGTAAAAAACATCATTACCTATACTACTAACACCTTTACCTACTATTATGCTTGTTATGTGATTGCCATAGTAAAACAAAAACTTAGGCAATCTTTCAACATTATCTCCAATTGTAACCGACAAACCTTGACCTTTTTTCCCTGCATCTTGGAAGATCAGCGTGCTTGAGGATGGATCGACACAATTTGTAGCATTATATATAATCTCGGTTAAACCCGAGCAATTAAAATACGCACTAGTACCAATACTTGTGACACTCTCTGGTATAGTTATAGTTGTAAGCCCACTGCATTTGTTAAATACAAATTCACCTATACTAGATATATGGCTTCCCATATCTACACTTGTTATATTCGCCGCTTCACAAAATAAATAGTTAGGTAACCTTTCTACATGATCACCTATTATAACATTCAACTCTTTTCCACTTGTCCCTACACTTATGAAAACATATGAATTAGAATATAAATTGGCACAATTAGCGGCATCATATATTATTTCTATCAATCCCGAACAATATTGAAATGCTCTATCACCAATAACTATTACATTTTCAGGTATGGTTATACTTGTAAGGCCTCTACATTCATAAAAAGCACATTTCCCTATATTTGTTACGCTATTAGGTATGGTTATATTTTGAAGGCTACTTTGTCCATAGAAGGCATAATCCCCTATGGTTGTTACACTTCCATCGTTAGGAATTTCGCTAGCCTTACATCCTGCTATAAGCGTGTTTGTGTTTTTATCTATAATTGCATTGCATTCTTTTCCCGCATTGTTTTGACTGGCATAATTACTATTATCTACTTTTATTTTTATTTCACTCAACCTTGTACAGCCATTTGTTATTCTATTATCTATGCTATTTACTCTTGATCCTATCGTTAAGCTTGTTATATTCGAGTTCTCATCTAATAAATTTTTAGGTATTCTCTCCACATTGTCCCCTATTATAACTGAAAAATCAACGCCAGCTTTTCCACTATTTCTAAAAGGACTTCCACTTATGTCTACGCAATTTGTAGCATTAAATCTAATTTCTATTAGACTTTTGCAATTTTGGAAAGAATATTCTCCTAAGCTTGTAACATTCTCTGGGATTGTTATACTAGTAATTCCGGTGTTTTGAAAAGCAAATCTCCCTATGCTTGCTACCTTTTTTGGTATAGTTACGTTTGTTATTTTGTCACAATTACTAAATGCATATTCTCCTATACTGGTAACTTTATTTCCTATTTTTACATTTGTTATATTTGAACGTTCTATTGTATATACCCCAAATAATGCATTTGGTATACGTTCAACATTATCTCCTATTGTTAAGAATGTTCCGCCTTCATCAGGTCCAATGCTACTAAAAACATATGAATCGGAAGATAAATCAGCACAATTAGTTGCATTATAGTTTATCTCAGTTACATTATTACAATAAGCAAACGCTCCATCTCCTATTTTAGTTACATTTTCAGGTATAGTAATACTTGTTATGCACGGACAATAACTAAATGCCAATCTACCTATCTCCGTCACTCTTTCGGGTATGTCGGCTTTAGCTAACTTGCTACAATGATAAAAAGCTTCTTCCCCAATACTTGTCATACTATCAGGCATTTTAACACTAGTAATTTTGTCACAATCATAAAAACCTGTCCCTGTAGTTGAATACGTTCCGGCCGCTATTGCAGTTACAGGCTGGCCTTCATGGTAGCTTGGGATTATTACCTCGCCGGTAATGTCGTTGCTGGTCTTGCTTACCTCGTAATGGTCACCATCCACTAGATTGAACTTTATCTTATCCAAAGTTGCGGCCAGTTCTTGGTGGATTATTCGTACATTGTCGGTTACTTTATAGTCATTTGTCCCTGACTCTCTCTCAGCACCCTTGACCGAGGATTCGACATAGACATCGTCTTTTATTTCGGTCTCAGGAAAGGTTATGGTTAGAATATCGTTGGTGTAGACTATTGTTCCGCTTTGGATATTCTCTCCATTGCGTACAACGGTTACCCC
>CANQUB010000032.1 GCA_947626955.1 uncultured Clostridia bacterium
CTGGTCAAGGATGCTGTAAACAAGGAGATGGAGCGAGGTGGGCAGGTGTTTATCCTGTTTAACCGCGTGGAAAAAATTCACGCCTTTGCCGACTATGTAAAGAAGATTGTTCCTTCTGCGCGAATAATTGTTGGACACGGGCAGATGAAAGGCAAAGAACTTGAAGACGTGGTCTATAAGTTCTATCACGGCGAGGCGGATGTTCTTGTTTGCACAACCATAATTGAAAATGGCATCGACATTGAAAATGCCAACACCCTCATTGTTTGCGACAGCGACAAGTTCGGGCTGGCCCAGCTTTACCAGCTCAGGGGAAGAGTGGGGCGTGGCAGCCGTATGGCCTATGCCTACCTTACCTATGACGGCAAAAAAGTGCTCACCGAAGAGGCCTACAAGCGGCTGGACGCCATCTCGGAGTTTACCGAGTTTGGCAGCGGGTTTAAACTGGCCATGCGAGACCTTGAAATTCGTGGCAGCGGAAATGTGCTTGGGGCTGAGCAGCATGGGCATATGGAAAAAGTGGGCTATGAACTGTATTCAAAGCTTCTTAGCGAGGCGGTTAGGGAGCTTAAGGGTGGCAACATAGAGGAAGAAAACGACGTGCTTGTTAAAGTGGCCCTCGACGCCTTTATCCCAGACAGCTACATGACCAAGAGCGAGGATCGCATGGTGGCCTATAAGACCATTGCCTCAATAAAAAATAAAGAGGACCGCGATAGAGTGGCCGAGAACTTTGAGAGCGTGTTTGGTAAACTGCCTGAGGCCACAAGCAATCTTCTAGACATTGCACTTGTCAAGGCCTGCGCTAAAAAGATTGGAGCCAAGGAGATTGATTCCAGCGTCACCACCCTTGAGATTATCTTTGAAAATAAAGATAAAATTATGGGCAATTCAAAAATTGGCGACCTTTTGTATAAATTTAGGCTTTCTTGCACGCTAGATTTTACTTCGCAGCCTAAAATTTGCTTCAAGAAAAAAGGCTCGGCCAAAGAAAATTTTGAAACGCTCAAAGAATTTTTGCTAGAAGTATAGAAAATTTTACTAAACGATTGATTTTTAGGGTATAGTTGATTTATACTTATTTAGTTAATAATATACGCTATATTTTGGAGGACTGCATTTTGAAAAAGTTTAGACTTAAAATATTCTCGCTTATTATTTGTTTTGTAATGTGCCTTGCAATCTTTTCGGGTTGCTCGCTTTTTGTTAAGAAAGACACCATCAACCGCAATGCCGTTGCCATAACCATTGGTGACACAAAGATTACCAACGGCGACCTTATCGATGCCTATCGTAGCTTCTATTCGCAGAACTACTACTACTTCATGTATTACGACGAGGACACCATTATGGACGTCTTCTACGACAATGTGGTGGCTCGTGAGATCATTTTGTACGAAGCAAATAAAATGCTAGACAACGGAACTTTGGTCATTGATGAAGAAAAGCAAAACGAGATTTGGAACGATGTATATGACTACATCTACGCTAGGGTAGACACCAAGGAAAAGGCTCTACTTTTGCAACAAGACCCTGATGAAGAAAAGCTTCCAAACAGGCTCAAGGATGATCCACATGAAGACGAAGAAACAGCCTATAAATATGAGCCATATAAGTTCGAAGAGGTCAAGCTTGTCGACTATTCAGGCAAGACCAAAGCCCCAGATAGAGACATGGCAACTGCAGTCAGCAAATTTTTAACCGACCTTAAAAAATACAACGCTGCTAACACCGAAGAGGATGAGGACGCTCGTGAAATGGTGGATATTCCTGAAGCAGAACTTGCTACCAGGCTTGAAGCCTATAATGAATACCTTGCCGACCTTATTAGAAATGCCAAAGCCAAGGGCGAGAGCACCGATGTTGACGAGCTTTTGAAAAAGACCATAAGCGAGCTTTACAACAACTACTATGAAAATGCACTCTACACCATGTATCAAGAGTACATCAACTCAACTATAATTAGCGACGAGTATGGCGCAAATGGTGGCTACCTTGGCGAAGCTGCCATTGCCGAAAAGTATCGTGAACTTTTGAATGAGTCGCACGAAAGCAATGCTTTTGAAGACACCTACACCGAGGCTATGACTTCGACAAGCAATTCGGATGTCGTTCTCTATCACTATGAAAACGGCCGAAGAACCTTCTTTTCGGTTCAGCATATTTTGATTCCTTTCGATGATGAGACTATTGCCATCCTAAAGACCTACGATGGCTATGAGACTTCAAAACTCAAAATGTTCAGAGATTTCTATGAACAGGTTAGACAAACTTTTGTTAATGACAACATGACCACCACCGTTCGTGATTTTGATACCGGGCTACTTGTAAAAGACAAGGCTGATGAGACCAAAAACCAAACAATCACCATTGCTAAGATAAAAGAAAACTTTGAAGTCGAAGTTTCTAATTCGGGCAAGAGTGGGGACGAGCTTGTAAAGTTCAAGGTTGACCTGTTCAATAAATATTCTTGGATGTATTCAAGCGACACCGGTTCGCTCAAAAACGGCATTGATGGAGCATTTGGCTTCACCATTTCCAGCAAAGACGGCGAGCATGGTTCATATGTTAAAGACTTTACAAACGGAGCTAGAAAGCTCTATGAAGCCTATTTGGCTGGCAAGGCCACCAATAAAGACGGAATTGGCTCGTATGCTGAAGTTGTATCCGACTATGGCGTGCATATAATGATGCTGACCGGAGTTTATGAGGGCGGCCCTGTGGTTGATGTTCAGAACAAGAGTGACCACGAAATTGTTGAAGCTTTGAAGAGCACACCTGTATCGCTACTGACTAACGAAACTTTATATCAATATATCTATGACAGCCTAAAAGACAGCTTGATAGGCTCAAGTGGAACATTCTTCACCGATTATAGAAATAAGCTTGTAAAGAAGTATGAAAGCTCAGACAGCGAGAACAAGATTGTGTATATCAAGAAATTGACATATAAACAGTTGAATGACGCGATAAATTAAAATAAACCCCACAGGCAAAACCCTGTGGGGCTTATTTTAGTTATACTCGCTCGCCCTGCGAGCGAATTATACTCACTTGCCTTGCAAGTGAATGATACTTGCTCCTTTGGAGCAAATGATACTCGTGCTACGCACGAATTAGGGTTGCAATTTATGTGTAATCTTTAAGTAACATAAAAAAACATTCCATAATTCGTCATGCAAAGCATGGCGAGTATCATTCGGCCAAAGGCCGAGTATAATTCAGCCGTAAGGCTGAGTATAATTCGTTCGCTTCGCGAACGAGTATAATTTAAGTTGCCGCAAGGAAGCCGTGCGGCAACTTCACGCATTCGTGCTTCCGAAGCCGCCGTTTCTGCGACCGGCGGTATAGTCGCTCTTGGTAATTCCAAAGCGGATGAACACTCCCTGCACAAAGCCCTTGCCTACAGGCAGGGTGAGGGTTTGCTTGTCGTCACGAATATCATAGATGAGTGGAGCCAAAATATGACCCTCATTCTCGCTGTAGAAATAGTCGCTATCAATAAGCGAAACGCAGGTATCAAGCTGCAGGCGATGCTTTGATCCAAGGCCGCTTTTGCTCATCAGCAGCATGGCCCAGTCTTTTTTGCAGCTAAATCTGATGCCGGTGGCAACAAGTTGTCTTTGCCCACATTTAAGGCTTATTTCATAGGGCAAATAGAAGTCGTAGCCAGCAGAGCCGTCGGTAGCACGGGAAGGAAGCTTAATGTTGTCATACATGGTCTTTAAGTCGCCATGTAAAGTCTTTGTGTCGCCAGTCAGGGCAATATAGTCCTTTTCAAACTGGGCGAACGATACTTTATAAAATTCGGCTATTCTTTTCATATGTTTCTCCTTTAGTTTGAGTATGTCACAGCCAAAAAATGTTGGCAAGCAAAATTGATAAAAAAATAATTTTGATAGAATATGTGCAGAAATTACATCTTGACATGGTCAAAATTTGTGTTAAAATAATCGCAGTGGTGGGAAATATGAAAGTAGTATTATGTTACAAAGAATTTGAACTTGGAGAGCTAGCAAAGGAAGAAAATGAATATGTGTTCACTCCGGTTTCGGGCTGCGAACTTGCCAAGCAAAGATATGTTTTGCCGCGTGCCAGCCGTCTTTTGTCGGGCGGGGAAAAGAGGGATAAAGAGCTCTTTCCTGAATACCGAGAATTTTTTAAGCTCTTAAAAAACAACTACATCAAGTGCGAGGCAGGAATAATTGATGCCGACACCGACTTTGAAAAGCTTATAAAAATTGCAAGGCTGGATCTTAGCCGTAGCTCGTTCTATTTAAAAAATAGGAAATAGATATTATATAATATAAAGTATGTTTTTTATTGGACATACTTTTTATTTTGAGTTAAAATATTATCAGTGATAGTATGAACGATAATTTTAACCAAACCGAAGGTGAATTTGCGCTAAATGAGCAAAATGGCGACCAAAAGTCGGTAAAAAAGGCTCAAAAAACGCAAAAGAAGGCCGAAAAAATTGAAATTTCCACCGAAAGAGCAATAGATAAGAAGCTGGTGGAAAGTTTTCTCGACTCCGAAAAACGCCAACTGAAAGAGACTAGAAAAATTGAAAAGGCCATTGCTAAAAAACAAAAAAAGGAAAAGAAGAAAAGGCTCAAGGCCTTGTACAAAGAAAGGCAAAGAGAAGATAAAAGAGAAAGGGAAAAGAAAGAAGCCATACTTCGAGACATTGAAAAGCGTGGCAAGTTTGCAAGCTGGTTTAGGCTGGACAACGCCGCTTCTATCTATCCAAGTGCAGCCGACCAAAACTGGAACTTTGTGTTTAGAATCTCAGCCACGCTGAAAGAAAAGGTCGACCCTGAAAAATTGCAACAGGCCGTTGACGACATCCTTCCAAGGTTTCCAAGCTTTAACGTAAGGCTGTGCAGGGGGTTCTTTTGGAACTATTATGAGCGAAATTTTAGCCGCCTTAGAGTGGAGAAAGAGACCACTTTTCCATGCCAGCCATTCAATCTTAAAGACAGCGAAGGCTTTCTTTTAAGAGTGCTGTATAGCGAGCACAAGATTATTGTTGAGGTCTTTCATGCTATTTCAGACGGCAAGGGAACGCTGTTTCTTTTAAATAGTTTGCTTGCAAGATACTTTGAGCTTACCGGCACTAAGATTGCCAACTTTAGAGGCTGCACAAGCGTGCTAGATCTTCCTTCGGACCAAGAGGTTGAAGATAGCTTTTTTGCTGCCTACAATGATAAAAAATTAAAGCGGCCAAAAGAAAAGGCAGCCTACAAAATTCGTGGCAACCTTTTGCCAGCCGGCACCATAAACACCCTTGAGGGAGAGATGAGCGCATCAAAGATCAAAGAAGTGGCGGCAAAATATGGGGCAACAGTAACCGAATTTTTGGCTGCCGTAGTGGGCTACTGCGTCTACAAAAAACGCATTTCGGCCAAGAAACCACCAAGAATTTCGGTCACAATTGACCTTAGACCATGGTATAACTCAAAAACCGTTCGCAACTTTGCCTCGTATAAAAATGTCGATGTGGATGGGGAAGACCTTACTTTTGAGGACACATTAAAGCTGGTTAAAGAGGGCATGAAGATAGACAAGGAGTATTTGCAAAGCAATATCAACGCCAATGTTAAAGTGCAAAAAAATGGCTTTGTAAAGATAATGCCGTTGTTTATTAAAAACATCATCTTAAAGGCCTGCTTCAACTTTATGGGGGAGAACTATCAAACCCTGGCGCTGTCTAACCTTGGAAGAATTGAAACTCCCGACGAGTTTAAAGAACATATCCTTGGCTATACCTTCAACCTTGGTCGAAGTCTGCACAACGAAAAGAGCATTGGGGTTATAACCTTTGATGACACACTGAACATTTGCATTTCTTCCAAGCTCTACGAAACCGAGACCGAGCGAGACATATTTAAAATGCTTGCCGACATGGGGCTAGAAATCAAAGTTTATTCAAACAGGAGGGATCTATATGAAAGATAGATATTGTTCGTCTTGCAATGTAGAAGTGTCTAGCGACCTGACAAACTGCCCTCTTTGCGGCAAGTATATTGCAAAAAACCAAAAGGCCACAGTTAACGAAAATAGCTACCCTGTGTATGACCTAAAGTTCGTTCAAACAGCCAAATGGTACAACATCATCCGCGTGCTGTTTTGGCTGGCTGCAGTTTGCTGCGTTGTTATAAACCTTGTTGAACCTACAAGAGAGTATTGGTTTCCATATGTGCTGGCTGCACTGGTCATGTTGTTTTATGTGTTTATAAGGCCAATAAAAGTAACTGTAAAAAGTTATATAAAGAGCCTAACCGCCATGAGTGTGGTGGTGGCCATATTTGTCATTTTTGTGGACTGGTACAACCATTTCAGCTTTGGCACAAAGTTTGGCTGGTCGGTGACCTATGCGGCGCCTTTTGTCATGTTCGCTGGAGTATTGGCGGCTGCCACCATCAGCTTTTGCTATAAACGCTACGAAAATGAGCTCATTCGTAGCGTGGCTTTTATGGGCATTTTGTCGGTGGTGTATTTCATCGTCATTGCCCTGTGCTTTAACTTTCCACTATGGCCAAGCCTAACATTTATGTGCACCTCGGTGGGGCTGGTGGTCGTGCTTGAGCTTTTCAAGAGACGAAGAATACTAGAAAATTTAAGCCATGAATTTCATATATAATTACTGCTTTATGGGAGAGAAAAAATGACTTTTAAAGAAAAAATTTTATCAATAGTGTCAGGGACTAAGCAAAAGATCTTGTCTTTTGACCAAATAGCGGCGGCCATGGGGCTGGTTTCGGGCTTTGACAAGCAGGCACTTGCCGGGGCGTTAAACGACCTTGTTAGAGAAGAGAAGTTGGTATTTTCCAAACGCAACAAATATATGCTGCCCGAAAATTCGGGAGCGGTTAAGGCTAAAATTTTGGCTAATCCTAACGGCTACGCCTTTGCAAGACCGGTTGGAGTGGGGGACGATATCTTCATTGCCGAAAGGGACCTTAATGGAGCCACTCAGGGCGACACAGTGCTAGTCAAAGTGGAGAACAAGCCAAAGGTCAAAAACTACCGCCAAAAGGGGAGCAAGTTTTCTTCAAAAAAGCAGGGGCAGGTCATAAAGATCCTTGAGAGGGGCTACCAGACCATTGTTGGTACATATGCACCGACTGCGGGCGGCGGAATTGTGGTGCCTGATGACACCCGTTTTGCCGACAGCGTGTTTGTTCAGGCTGGCAATACCATGGGAGCCACTGGCAACACCAAGGTGGTACTAAAAATAACCGAATATCCATCCCGAACTCGCATGGCTCAAGGCGAGGTGGTTGAAGTGCTTGGCGACCCTAACTCATACAAGGTTTCCACTCTGTCGGTAATTCGCAGCTTTGGGCTTATTGAAGAATTTCCAAAGGCCGCACTTTTGGAGGCTGAAAGTGTCAATCTTCCCGTGCAGGAAGATGAGGTCAAAAAGCGCAAAGACTTTAGAGGCGACCTTGTAATCACCATTGACGGCGAGGACGCAAGGGACTTTGACGATGCAATAAGCCTTAAGATGAAAGGTGAGAATTATGTTTTAAGTGTTCATATTGCCGATGTGTCGCACTACGTCAAGGCGGGCGGCGAGCTAGACAAAGAGGCCTTCAGGCGGGGGACCAGTGTTTACTTCCCTGACTACGTTTTGCCAATGCTGCCAAAGGTTTTGAGCAATGGCATTTGCTCGCTCAACCCAAACGAGGACAGGCTTTGTATGTCGGTCATCATGGAGATTGACAAAGAGGGCGACATCAAGGACTATGAAATTTGCGAAGGCGTCATTCGCTCGGCTTATAGAATGACCTACACAAAGGTCACCAAGATCTTTGATGGCGACAAGCAGCTCAGGCAAGAATACGCAAAAATTGTTCCAATGCTTGAAAAAATGGCCGAACTTTCACGAATACTCTTAAAAAGGCGAGACAATGCCGGGCAGCTGGACTTTGACCTGCCCGAGGCTCAAATTAATGTAAACGAAGAGGGGGCCATAACCGAGATTATTAAAAAGCCAAGAAATTTGTCAGACAGGCTTATTGAGCAGTTTATGGTTATTACCAACGAAGTGGTGGCTCGCCACTGCAATAAAATGGGGCTGCCTTTTGTCTATCGTGTGCATGAATATCCAACGCCTGAAAGGATAAAGGCCTTTAAAGAGTTTATTGCCAGCTTCAATTTAAAGCTTGAAGGCGGCAATGAAGGGTACAGTCCAAGGACTTTCCAAAAACTGCTTTTGCAAATCAAGGGCACTCCGTACAGCACGCCAATTTCCAAGGTCATGCTAAGAAGTATGCAAAAAGCTAGGTATAGCCCTGAAAATTTGGGGCATTTTGGCCTTGCACTCAAAGATTATTGCCACTTCACATCTCCAATTAGAAGATACCCCGATCTAATCATTCATAGAATTATAAAGATGATGCTCCACGGTGAGCTGACCGAAGGGAAGATGAAGACTCTAAACGATGTGGTGGCCGAGGCCAGTGATCAGTCCAGTCTCACCGAGCGAAATGCTGACGAAGCCGAAAGAGCGGTTGACGATCTAAAGAAGGCCGAGTGGATGGCAGATAAGATTGGAGAGGTTTATGAAGGCAACATAAGCTCGGTTACCGACAGCGGAATTTTTGTTGAACTAGACAACACCATTGAGGGTTTTATATATAAAGAATACTTGCCAAACGACCATTATATCTTTGACGAGCCAAGATATCAGCTTGTTGGAAAACGTAATAAATTTATGCTTGGTGATAGGCTGACAGTAAAAGTTTTGCAGGTAGATGTCAACACTAGACATATCGATTTTGCTCTTTTTACCTCTGAAAAACAGCAAAAAGAGGCATAAAAAACGCAAAATGCGTTCAAAAAGTGCAAAAAACAGTAAAAAAATTGTAAAAAAATGTGAAAAAATTTAAAAACAGTATTGAAATGTGAAAAAAGATATGTTATAATCAAGGAGCAAAGATGAAGGAAATAGCAGAAAATCGAAAAGCGCACTTTGAATATTTCATAGAAGAAAAATATGAATGCGGAATTGTTTTAGTGGGCAGTGAAGTGAAATCTCTTCGATCAGGGCACCTCAGCTTGGCCGATAGCTATGCGGTCATAAGAGGGGGTGAGGTGTGGCTGATTAATGCACATATTCCGGCCTACGAAAAGTCGACAGCTTTTAAAACTGACGAAAGGCGTAGCCGAAAGCTGCTTCTAAAAAGAGCCGAAATTGACCGACTTGAAAAGAAGGTCAAGGAAAAAGCCTTCACTTTAATTCCTCTAAAAGCATATTTTAAAGATGGACTTGTTAAAATAGAAATAGGGCTTGCCAAGGGCAAACACCTCTATGATAAGAAGGAAACTTTAAAACAAAAAGACCTGACAAAAGAGGCTTTGAGGGATATAAAGAACATAAAATAATTCCAAAAATGCGTTTTTTGCCTGTTACCCTCGCATGGGGGCGTACAGGTTTCGACAGGTAATTGTGGTTTGCATCTAGCGTAATAGTTTGAGATATCAAAACTTAAAAATGGTATCAAAAAATAAACGCAAACAATAACGTTGCAATTGCTGCATAACTAATGCGGCACGGGCTTGACTATAGGCCTACGATATAGCTAAGCTTGTCAGACAGCGTAGGTTGCATAAAGTTCGGTTCGAGGGAACTTTATTGCGAGAGAACACCCGAATTGCTCTTAAAAATTCGTCAACTTATTTTTAGGAGTGAAAGAACAAGTTGACTGTATTACGGAAGAAGGGTGCATGCTAGATTATTTGGACGTGGGTTCGATTCCCACCGCCTCCACCAAAACTAAAAAGAAAAAAAATAAAAGGAGATTAAGTTTATGACACTAACTAACTCACAAATCATTGCACTTTGCCTCTTGGGCGTTGGCGTTCTGTTGGCCATTGCGTTCACTATTGCTTTCATAGTTGAATGCTGCCTTGCAAACCGCAAGCCAGAAGAAGAGGTAAAACCTGCAAAGGCCGAGGACAAGGAAGAAATTTCTGAGGTTGACCTTGACCAAATGCTTGCACAGCTTGAGGCCGCTAGCAAGAAAGAGCCTGAAGAAAAGAAAGAGCCAGAGCCTGAGCCTGAACCTGAGCCTGAACCTAAGGAAGAGGTTAAGGAAGAAAAGGAAGAGAAGAAAGAGGGCACTACCATAATCATAAACAACATCACTGAAGATAAAGGCCCTGAATTCGACTATCGTGTTCGCCTTGCAAAGATCAAAGAGAGCCAGGCTAAGATTGACCGTGATCTTGAAAAGACCACAAGGGCCATCACTAAGTACGAGCGTACCATCCGTCGTAAAGAGCGTAACCAAAAGATGCTTGACCGCCGTGCACTCGAACTTACCAACCTGAACCTTCTTATGTATTCAGTAACCGACATCAAGAATGTTGACGCTGAAAAGAAGGCTCGTCAGGAAGAGCTTACCGCTCACATCTCCGAGCTTAAGGCCAGCATTCAAGATGCTGATAACTACATCGACACCAATAAAGAAAAACATGAGAACAATCTCAAACTTCGTGAGTATTTAACTCGTGAGAAAAAGAGATATGCCGATGAAGTTAAAGAGCTTGAAGACCTTATTAAGTCGGGCAAATATTTCGACGACAAAAAGTAAAAAATGCGAGGGGCCATTGCCCCTCGCGCTCCCATATAAAAACGGGCAGTTTGGTAAACAAACTGCCCGTTTTGTTTGGAAGAGTTAGGGGTGTAGGTTGCGAGCGACTTATCGCTCGCTCCCTTTCTTCCGCACATAAGGCAACCTTTATAACAATAGCTTTGAAACCTGACATTTGGTGACCAAACAGGTCTACCAAACATCAGTTTCCTTCGCTCTTGTCATAAATCTTGCCTTATCTGCTACTTTAAGAGTTTTAAATTACTTTTAACGATGTTAACAAACAGCGGTTTAGACTTGTAAAGCAGCAGATTCGGATAGATTTTTGAGATAAAAAAACCAAACAAAGTTCCTCGCAACACTACTGCTGTGCGTGGGTTTTTGTTTGGCTTTTTTAGCCAAAAAGCTGCCGAAGGTGCGGTGAACTGGGCCGCCGGTTCGGTAGAGAGGCGGAACTAATTGACAAAAATATTTGACAGTAAAGTAAATATTAGTCTAATATTATATAAGGTAAAATGGCAGGTAAGGGCGAGAAAAAGAAAGTGAGAAAAACTAGCGAGGCTGAAAGTGAGTCTTCGCTTTCTTTTGCTAAGAAAAATGCTGCCGAGGATGTTAGTGAGCCGCTTACTGGCGCTGAAATAAAATTAGATACTGTAAATCAAAATATAGAAGAGGCTATCGAGGGTGAGGGCGGCAAGGAAGAAAAACCGTTAAAGGATGCCATCATTGACGAAGAGGTCGCCCGTGAGAGACTAGAAGAGGCCATCGAGGCTGAAAAGCCCAAAAAGAAAAAGAAGAGCCTCATTTGGAGCCTCATATTCTTAGCCATAAACATCACCATCTTGGGCTTGATTGTTGGCACACTTCTAAAGGACACCGACGGGCTGTC
>CANQUB010000033.1 GCA_947626955.1 uncultured Clostridia bacterium
AAGCGTAGCTTGGTGGGGAGAGGAGAAGCCAAGCGATTGCAGGCGGCAAGTTCCGTAAGAAACTTGCTGACAATTGAACTTGGGCTTCGACGAGGTAGAGAGGCGGAACTAAAGACTTTTTTACAACACCTTCACATTCTTCTCCCCCACCACCATCGCTAGCTCGCTCATAAGAGCTTCACATGGGCGGACCTTGCGGTTCAGGCGGTAGAGCTTGCGTTCATACTGCACATAGCTCTCGACGTCGCCAACATAGCCCTCGAGTATGCTCAAAACTTCCTCTTTCAGGCTGTTATTGGCAAGGTCAAATTGCAAATACAAATTTTGCGCCTTTTTCTCGCTTTCTTGGCCGAAGACAACCTTCTTTTGGTCAGCATTTTCCTGGCTCTCTTCCTTGTTGTTTTCGTCAATGAAGTTGATCTTATCTAGCACAATTATTGGCCTTTCGCCCGGTCTAAGGCTCAAGCGGCCGTTTATGGTGATGACGGCGTCAACATTGAGGTTTTCCTTGTACTGCTCATAGAATTTATTAAAGACCATGACATCGAAGGAGCCATAGAGATCCTCCACCTTTAAAATGGCCATAGGCTTGTTACCGTTTTTGGTGAACATCTTCTTAACCTCGGCAATGATGCCACCCGTGAACACTTGCATATTGTCGGTAAGCTCGTTGCGCATTGCCAAAAGCTCTTCGTTGCTCTCCCCTTCCTCGTCCTCTTCGGTCAGGGTCTCTTCTTCCTCGGTGTCGTAGCTAGAGATCATGCTGGCGTTGAAGTTGAAGCTCTTAACCAGCTCCTTATACGGCTCAAGAGGGTGGCCACTCATATAGATTCCCACCGCCTCTTTTTCTTTCTTGAGTTTGTACTTGTGGTCGTACTCTTTGATATTTGGATATTCAATATTTATGCTCTCATCCTTGCTTAGAAGGTCGCCAAACATTGAGAACTGGCCGTTTAGGCGGCTCCTCTTGTCTTTAATAGCACAATTGAGGGCAAGCTCATACACGCTGGCAAGCTGGCTGCGGGTTTTGCCAAAGCAATCAAAGGCCCCCGAATAGATCAGCCCTTCGATAACACGCTTGTTTATGTTAAGGTCAACCGTCCTTGTCAAAAAGTCGCCAAGGTCTTTAAATGGGCCATTCTTCTCCCTCTCTTCGACAATGGCATCGCAAATGGCAATTCCAATTCCACGTATAGCCGAAAGGCCAAAGCGTACCACACCGTTTTTGACCGTAAAGTTAGTAAACGACTTGTTGATGTCGGCCGGAAGAATCTCTATGCCCTCGCTGCGAGCATAGGTTAGATAGTTGCTGACTTCTTCGGCGTTGGTTATGCGGTTGTTGATAATGGATGTCAAGAACTCAGGCTCATAGTAGTATTTAAGCCAGGCCGTTCGGTAGGTCACAACAGCGTATGCAGCCGCATGGGACTTGTTGAAGGCGTACTCGGCAAAGTGCTCCATTTGCGACCAAATGCTCTCGCCCACTTCTTTTGGCACACCACGCTTGATGCACCCATCGATGGCTCTTTGATCCTTCTCGCCATTTTCACCCTTTTTAAAAGGCCTACCATACAAGAATATTGGTTTTTCCCTTGCCATGGCTTCCTTGTCTTTCTTACCCATGCAACGGCGGACCATGTCGGCCTGGGCCAGTGTGTAGCCGGCCAGCTTTTGCACAATCTTCATGACCTGCTCTTGGTAGACAATGCAGCCGTAGGTGACGTCGGTGATGTCGCGAAGCATCTCGTGCTCGTAGGTGGTGTCCTCAGGGTGGTGCTTGTTGTGCACGAATTTTGGAATGTATTGCATAGGTCCTGGGCGGTACATGGAGATGGCCGCTATGACGTCTTCTAGGTTGGATGGTTTAAGCTCCTTTAAGAACTTTTGGAAGCCGCCACTTTCAAGTTGGAATATGCCCATGGTGTTTCCAGTCGAGATATATTCATATACCTTAGGGTCTTCGTAGCCAAGCTTGTTGAAGTCCACATCCACGCCGTGGTTTTCTTTGATGTAGCCCACAGCTTTTTGAATATCGTTAAGGTTTCTAAGGCCCAAGAAGTCCATCTTCAAAAGCCCCAGTTCCTCAACTTCCTTCATGTTGTATTGAGTGGTTATGTCGTCGCCGTTTCGTGAAAGAGGAATTACATTTTCAAGTGGCTCACGGCCAATGATGACGCCGCAAGCATGGGTAGAGCACTGCCTTGGCGCATCTTCAACCTTCCACGCGATGTCCACAACCTTTTTTATCTCAGGGTTGGAGTTGTAGATGTCCTCAAGCTCGCCAATTCCATACTGCACGCCAAAGTCCTTGTCCCCCTCTTTCGGGTGATACATACCAAAGCTCTTGCGAATAATGTCGGGGCGCTTGTAGACATTGCCCATAAGCTTGGTGACCTTGTCGGTCTCATTGTATGGCACTTTCAAAACACGGCCGACATCTTTTATGGCGTTCTTGGCCGCCATTGTTCCAAAGGTTACAATTTTAACCACGCTGGACTCGCCGTATCTACGCTTAACGTAGTCTATAACTTCTTCCCTGCGGTCATCGGCAAAGTCGACATCGAAGTCGGGTGCCGACACACGTTCGTTGTGCAAAAATCTTTCAAACAGAAGGTCATATTTAAGCGGGTCAACGTCGGTTATGCCAATGGCGTAGGCAATGATCGATCCAACGCCCGAACCACGGCCGGGGCCGACTGGTATGCCCATGTTCTTTGCTGCATTAATGTAGTCCCACACAATGAGGTAATATTCAACATATCCCTGCCCCGAGATGACCGAATACTCATACTCTGTTCGCTCCCTAATTTCAGGAGTGACAGTACCGTATCTTCGAACCAGTCCAGCCTCAATGAGGTTGCGGAAAAATACCTCGGGAGCCTCGCCGTTGTCGGGCTTGTAGCGAGGGTACATATAGTGCCCAAACACGAACTGGAAGGTGCATTTATCGGCAATTTCAAGGGTGGTGTCAAGGGCCTCAAAGTCGTTTGGAAAGACCTTTTCCATCTCTTCACGGCTCTTAAAGTACAGCTGGTCGCCATCAAGCTTCAAGCGGTCGGGGTCGTCGAGAGTTTTACGCATTTGCACGCACATCAAGACGTCCTGGGTCTCGGCGTCTTCACGGTAAATGTAGTGCACGTCGTTGGTGGCCACAAGTTTAATGCCATACTTTTGAGCAAACTCGTGCAACTTTTTGTTTACCACCACGTCCTCTTCATATAGGTGGTTTTGTATTTCAAGATAGAAGTCGTCTTTAAAGTGTTCTTTAAACCACACCACCATCTTTTCAGCGTCGTCATACATTCCCTTTAAAATGAGCTGTGGAATGGTGCCAGCAAGGCAGGCCGAAAGGCAAATTACCCCTTCGGTATGCTCGGCCAGGGTCTTGTAGTCTATTCTTGGCTTATAGTAGTAGCCGTCGCGAAAGGCAATGGTGTTTAGCATGGAAAGATTTTTATATCCAGCCTCGTTTTTAGCCAGCAAGATAAGGTGCTCTAGCTTGGTCTTGCCCTGCTTTACATATAGATCGTCGGCTACATAGAACTCGCAGCCAATGATGGGCTTTATACCGGCTTTTTTGCAGGATTTTGCAAAGTGCACCGCCCCGTACATATTGCCGTGGTCGGTAATGGCAAGGGCAGGCATTCCCATCTCTTTGGCCACCTTGATCATCTTGTCCATGCGGGCAGCGCCATCTAGAAGGCTATACTCAGTGTGGACATGAAGATGTACAAAATTACTCATAATACCTCCTTAGACAGGGCAATGATCTTTTTAAACCTTTGACTCAGTGCCCCTTTGCTGATCTTTACTGGAAGGGCCTCAAGAATTTCGTTCATGCTCCCTTCGGGGTTCTTAAGCCTGGCCTCGGCCACCTCTCTCAGGGGCTCGGGCAGGCTGTCTATACCTATAGTTTGGCGTATTTTTTCGATGGCGTCAAGTTGAATCATGGCCGCCGCCACACTTTTGTCAATATTGGCCGAAATGCAGTTGGCCTGACGGTTGACAAGGTTTCTCATCTCCCGTTTGGCGCGCTCGTTTTCAAGTTTCAGCACGGCCTTGTAGGCCTTGAAAAGTCCAAGCACCTGGCTTATGGCCTCGGCCTCTTTTAAATATACCACATAGTTTTCGTTCCTCTCAACCAGCCTAGAGATTATGTCTTCTTCGGCAAGAAGAGTGGTAATAAGGTCGGCCTGCTCAAGGTTTTGCACGCTCCACTCCATATGATAACCGCTGTTTCTTAGCGACTTGCTGATATTTTCCACATCCACATCTTCGGGGATGGAGATGCTCCCCGAGCCAAGGAACAGGCCCTTTATAAAGTCTATTTTCTCCTCTCTTTCAATGGTAAGGTGAGGGGCTCCCGTGCGGCTTATGGCCATTTCGCCATTCTTTTCAAACGACAATATGCCAAGGTCGATCAAAATTTGCCGGCCGCTTACCGGATCAATGAGAAGCTCATGTCGTAGCTTTTGCTTAAAGCTGACATTTTCTTCTCGCCTTTCAAACTTGGCCGAGGGCATTTCTTGGCTAATTAGCCCGGCCACGAAGTCGATATAGGCCTGGCTTTCGCTGGTTATTTCAAAGCTGAGGCCGCCGCCATTTCGAACAAGACTTCCGCTAGATAAAATGGCCCCGCAAAGAAGGGAGGCACTCCCCTCTTTCAAGGCCATAATCTCTTGTTTTACTTCTTGTGAAAAGCTCATCGCTACCTCATTTGTATAATTTATCTATATTTACAATTCTTTCAGGGTCGATAGAATACTTTTGAACAAATTCCATGGCTCTATCCACCCTTGCAATGTCCTCTTTTTTGTGAGCGTCCGAACTGATTATAAACTTGCAGCCGCTCCTTTTCAGCCCCTCAGCCTCTTGGGCGTTAAAGCGTATGTGCTTGTTATTTAGTTCAATTAGCGTACCCCTTTCCTTGGCTGCCCGAGCCACCGCCTCAACGTCAACACGAATGTACTCGTTTATATGGGTCAAGATGTCCACATGGTATTTGTTTAGGCAATTTATATAGGCCTGTGTGTTTATTTGCTTTTGCTTTTTAGGTTTGAACAAGTTCCTAATTTTGGAGTAGAAGTTGGTGACCGTTCCCCTGTGGTAACCCACAAGCAACAAATCTAATTTTTCAATCTCTTGCTCGCTTAGGTCAATGCTGCCGTCTTTTTTAATAAGGTTGGCCTCTATTCCAAAAAACAGGTTCAGCTTGGTTTCTTTTTTAAGGCTTTCAATCTCGTTCTTTGCCTTGTCGATATTCTTGCGCCTTATTCCAAACAATAGATGGGCTGGGCCGTGATCGGAGATGCCATAAGAAGACAGCCCTTTTTGCTCGGCCGTGGCCACCATTTCAGCGATGGTGTTCTTGCCGTGGTTGTTTCGGCTGTATTTGCTATGGGTGTGGTAATCACCGGTAAGTCTCATCTTATTCTCCTATTATCTCCACTTCAAGCTCGAGGTCAACCCCAAATTTTTGCTTGACCCCCTCTTTGGCCTTTTTGATCAGCCGCCTCATATCATAAAATGTGGCATTTTGCTGGTTTAAAAAGAAGTTGGCGTGTTTCTCACTTATCTTTGCCCCACCCTCGCACAGGCCTTTGAGCCCGGCCATGTCTATAAGTAGTCCTGCCGGTCTTCCGTCGGGTGCGGCCTTAAACATACTTCCGGCGCTGTTGCCCTTGGGCTGCTTGGCCTTGCGCTTTTCTATGGTCTCTTTGATTATCCCATAGATGGTGCTTGGCGCCAGCCGCTTTAGGCTAAACTCAACGCTAAGCAGGGTCAGCCCACTGCCTTGCAGGCTGCTGGAGTGGTGAGAAAACTCAATTTGGCTCTTGTCAAGTATTTTTACCTTTTTGCCATCTAGCACCTGCACGCTCTCGATAATGGAGCATATTTGGGTACCAAAGGCGCTGGCATTGTTGACCACCATCCCCCCCACCGTGGCCGGAATCCCATACAGCCTCTCAAGGCCTGAAAGCCCCGACTTTGCAAGCAAGAGTATGAGCGAGTTGATGTTTTGCCCAGCCGAGACCTTTACCGTCGTTTGGTGAATTACCGGTCGTTCCTTTATGCTCCTTGTGGTAACCACCACAAGGTCTTTAAGATGTGTGCCAACTAAGATGTTTGAGCCATTGCCAATGACTTTATACCTTCTATTCTCGCCCTCAAGCCGACAGATAATTTGCTCAAGTTCTTTGCACGACTTCGGCTCGTATACAAGACATTTCCCGCCAATTTTGAGCGTGGTGTAGTCTTTAAGGCTGACCATTTTCGGTTTTTGCATACACTGGCACATACATAATACCCCAAAACCCACAAAATTTCAAACTAATTTAATCAACTTAGAAAACATTTTCAACTTTGGTGCTTTGGTCAATGGCATCTTCGAGCAGCTTCATGTTGCCATCGCTATAAATTTTTGCCCCCGAAACGCTCAAAAGTCCTATGCGGGCAAGGTCTTTTTGCATACTCTCGCTCACCAAAAACCGAACAAAATCCTCGCACACCGCCTTGATCTTTGGATCGGTGGCAAGAATTGACATATAGCACACCATGTCGGTGTATTCGCCTATTGGCTGAACAATTAGGTCGGACTCCTTGCCCATCATAACCCTGTTTTCCAGCCTGAAAATATCCCGATGAGTGCCAAGAAGCATCATGGCTTTTTCGAGGGCGTAGCTCTCATAGGCCTCGTATGTCGACTGGCTAAGGTAGGCTTTGTCTATGACACCGCTGGCCGCAAGAGACTCAGCGCCTTTGTCAAACACGCGCGAAAAAGCATTTATGGCCTTTGCTCCAAAGGTCAGCGAATATATATGCTTGGTGCTTTTTTTATAGCTGATGTCGTGGGCAAGCTCAAAGGCAAGGCTTCTTAGGTCCCCCACCTCTTTTTGTGCGGCCTCTATCCGCTCAGACGAGGTCAAAAGGGCGTAGCCCCCCGCCGCCCATGGGCAGGCCAGCAGCTTTCCGCCCAGCAGCCCGCTAGAATAAAAGTTTGTCATAACGCTTTTTGAAAGGTCGGGCAAGACCTGCATCTTGTCCTTTAAATACCCCGCTGAGCCCTTGGAAAAACTGAACAAACTCGGGTAAATGCCCGCCTTTAGGTTTGCCAGCATCTCATCTTCGGTCATATTCTCCACCTTGATAAAGGCGCCAATATTTTCCTTTTCAAACAGGCGACTTACCCGCTCCAAAAAGCTGCTTCTAGACGCACTTCCACCCTCAAAGCCGTCCACATTCCACAGTGTGATAATGCCCTGATACTCGGCCCTTCCCCCGCGAAAATATTTTTCTAGGTCGTCTTTTTTATAGACCATGAACCCAGCAACAGGCAACAATAAAAACACCAGCACAATAATGCCCATCGCCACCCCTCGGGAAACAGTCAAAAATATATGCCGACGGCTGTTCATATGGAAAATATATGAGAACGAAATGTTTATTATGATTACAATAATTGCAGAAACCTATACCACTTTGCGTTAAGTGAAAAGTGAAAAATATTTAGTTCCGCCTCTCTACCGAGCCGGCGGCCCAACTCGCCGCACCTTCGGCAGCTTTTTGGCTAAAAAGGCCAAACAAAAACCCTCGCACAGCAGTAGTGTTGCGAGGAACTTTGTTTGGCCTTTTTATCTCAAAAATCTATCCGAAATTGCTTCTTTACAAGTCTAAAAAATTGTTGGTTGACATCGTGAAATAAGGCATTGCCGTTGGCAAGATTACAGTTTCGCCCCCGTTTGGTGCGTACCGCCCCACCTTCTTCGTCGAAATTCGAGTGCCGACTGTTAAGCTTCCCCTTCCCAAGGGGAAGCTGGCACACTGCTTAAACTCGGCCTGATGAGGATAATTATTAATATTCGCCAACGGCGATGCCTTATGTGGCTCCCCCTAGACGGAGGGAGCTGGTCGAAGACCTGAGGGGGTGAATCTCGCACAACGTGCGACGCCTTATCTTTTGCCCATGGGCAAAAATATCACTTTGACCGCAAGGTCAAAATATCACTTTTGCCATAGGCAAAAATATCACTTTTTGGCGTAAGACAAAAAATATCACTGAAAAAGGAGTTCTTCGAACTCCTTTTTCTAAATTTTCGTATAAACATTATAAGTCTTTCCGTCGATTTCAGTTGTCGACTTTGTGAAAAGAGTTGCGTCATTTAGATAAGTGTTTGTGCCGTCGTCGGCGTCTTGCAATACCTTTATCGTGCCGCCTGACTGAATATAGTAGGTTAAATAGCCGTTGGCCGATTGAGAATCTGCCACCACGTTATATACTGCCGAACTCTCAATAATAACTTCATTTAAGTTGGTGCAATTATAGAATGCACTACTATCTATATTGGTCACATTTTCTGGTATTGTTATACTGGTTAGATTTGTACAATAATAAAACGCATAAAAGCCTATAGTTTTAACGTTTGATCCTATAGTCACACTTGTTATTTTTGCAACAGCATTAATTGATGAGCTTTCATAAAACAAGTAGGCAGGAATGCTTTCTACATTCTCCCCTATCGTCACTCTTATTCCGTCTGTGTTTTTCCCAGCATAATAGAAAATTCCACTACTTGAACACGTACAATTAATCGCATTGAATATTATCTCAGTTAATCCATAGCAACACCTAAATGCATCAACTTTAATTTCTTTCACATTCTCAGGTATATTTACACTTGTTAATTTAGAGCACCAAGCAAAAGCATCTCTACCAATGCTTGTCACGCTTTCAGGTATATTTATGCTTATAATATTAGTGGATTCAAACGCGCTACCACCTATGCTCGTTACCTTTGAGCCCATTTCTACACTGATAATTTTTGATACATTATAGAATAAATAATTAGGTATTTTATCTACATCTTCCCCTATCGTCACCGCTATTCCATCCCCATTATTGCCAGCACTAGAGAAAATCCGTGAACTAGCTTCCAGGTTTTGACAATTGGTTGCGTTATAGATTATTTGGGTTAAACCTGTGCAGTTGGCAAATGCTTCGCTGCCTATCTTTACCACATTCTTTGGTATGGTTATGCTTGTAAGGCTAGAACAATACTGAAATGCACTAGTGCCTATTTTTGTTACACCTTCAGGTATAACTATATTTTCAAGACTAGAGCAATAATAGAATGCGGTATTTCCTATCTCTATCACACTTCCAGGTATAACTACATTTTCAAGGCCAGAGCAGCTTTCAAATGCTCCTTTTCCTATACTTGTCACGCCGTCTGGTATGATGACGCTAGTCAAACCGCTGTGCCCATAAAAAGCATTCTCGCCTATAGTTGTTATACTCCCATCGTTTGGAAGCTCGCTGGTCTGGCATCCTGCTATCAATGTTTTGGCTGCTTTATCAATAATAATATTACACTCTTTACCGTTTTTATCTTGACTAGTATAAACACTATTGGCGACATCTACCTTAAGATTGTTCAAAGCTGTACAAAAGCTAAAACATTGTTTGCCTATACTAGCCACACTTTTGCTGATTGTTACACTGGATATATTTGCTGAATTGTAGAATAGATAGCTAGGCAAACTCTCAACATTATCTCCTATGGTTGCAATTACTCCTGTTTCACTTGTACCCACGTTCTTAAAAGAATCTGTACTTACATCTGTGCAATTAGTTGCGTTGAATATAATCTCGATTATCCCTGTGCAGTTGATAAATGCTTCTTTTCCAATGCTGGTCACATTCTCGGGAATTGTTAAACTGGTTATTCCACTGCAATTTGAAAAAGCTCTTTCGCCAATGCTGGTCACATTTTTACCAAACTTAAGAGTTGTTGTTTTTGGAGTGTATGCGAACAAAAGTTTTGGTATTCTTTCAACATTATCACCTATGGTCACGGTTATTCCGTCCCCATCTTGCCCAGCATTGTAGAAAGTATAACCCGACAAATCAGCACAATTTGTAGCGTTATAATTAATTTCAGTTAAACCATAACATTGATAAAACGCTGCATTACCCATGCTCGTTACATTCTCAGGTATAGTTATATTTGTTAAGCCTCTGCAATCATAAAAAGCATATTCCCCTATACTTGTTATGTTGTTTGATATGATTATATTTTCAAGGTATATCTGTCCATAGAAAGCATAATTCCCTATGCTTGTTACACTTCCATCATTTGGAATTTCGCTGGCCTTAAATCCTGCTATCAATGTATT
Source organism: uncultured Clostridia bacterium (assembly GCA_947626955.1). GTDB lineage: Bacteria > Bacillota > Clostridia > Christensenellales > UBA1242 > UMGS2069. The sequence continues at coordinate 10,174 of CANQUB010000033.1, forward strand.
TGTGTTTTTATTTATAATAGCATTACACTCTTTACCGCTTTGATCTCGGCTTGTATAACTGCTGTTTGCAATATCTACTTTTAGTGTGTTTAGCCCTGTACAATTTTCAAAAACTCTCTCCCCTATGCTGGCTACACCTTTACCTACAAATACACTGGTTATGTTTGACGATTGACGAAACAAATAACTAGGTAATCTCTCTACGTCATCTCCTATTATAACATTCAAATCTGCTCCTTTTGTCCCTGCATTTTGAAAAGCCAACGTGTTTGATGATTGGTCGGCACAATTTGTGGCATTATATCTAATCTCGGTTAAACCTGTGCAATCCTCAAATGCTAGTGTTCCAATGCTGGTCACTTTCTCGGGTATTGTTATGCTTGTTAAATATTTACAACCATTAAATGCATAAGCCCCTATAGTGGACACATTTTTACCCATTTTAATACTCGTTATTTTAGGAGCAGTTCCTTGTGCTACAAATATACTAGCTGGTATTATCTCCACATTATCACCGATTGTCAAAGTTATCCCCTCTTTTATTACTCCCGCTGATCCAAAAACAGCTAAATTAGAAGTTTGACATTTAGTGGCGTTATAGTTGATTTCGGTTAGGCCATAACAAGAATCAAACGCATACCTGTCAATACTAGTTACGTTTTTGGGAATAGTTATGCTTGTTAAACTTCTACAATTATTAAACGCTCTTTCTCCAATCTTAACAACACTTTCAGGCATTGTTACACTTGCAAGATTACTACATCCTCTAAATGCATAAGTCTCTATATTTGTAACACCCTCAGGTATTTTAACGCTAGTTATTTGGGTATAATCTTGAAAAGCACCCGCTATTGACCAATTTCGAATGCTAGTCACGGGTTGCCCAGCATGATAGCTCGGGATAATAACTTCACCAGAAATGCTAGATGTTTTTCCACGAACTTCATAATGGTCTTCAACTAAATTAAATTCAAGTTTATCCAAAGTTGCGGCCAGTTCTTGATGAGTTATTCGTACATTGTCGGTTACTTTATAGTCGTTTGTCCCTGATTCACGCTCGGCACCCTTGACTGACGATTCAACATAGACATCGTCTTTTATTTCGGTCTCAGGAAAAGTTATGGTTAGAATATCGTTGGTGTAGACTATTGTTCCGCTTTGGATATTCTCTCCATTGCGTACAACGGTTACCCC
>CANQUB010000034.1 GCA_947626955.1 uncultured Clostridia bacterium
TTTACAATCCGAGGACCTTCATCCTTCACGCGGCGTTGCTGGGTCAGGGTTTCCCCCATTGCCCAATATTCCCGACTGCTGCCTCCCGTAGGAGTCTGGGCCGTATCTCAGTCCCAATGTGGCCGATCACCCTCTCAGGTCGGCTACTGATCGTTGCCTTGGTAGGCCGTTACCCCACCAACTAGCTAATCAGACGCGAGCCCATCCTATACCAGTAAACCCTTTCACCTCTTCCCCATGCGGGGTTGTGGTCATATTCGGTATTAGCGGTCATTTCTAACTGTTATCCCGATGTATAGGGCAGGTTGCTCACGCGTTACTCACCCGTCCGCCGCTAAGTATTCAAGAGCAAGCTCTCTCATACTCCGCTCGACTTGCATGTCTTAAGCACGCCGCCAGCGTTCGTCCTGAGCCAGAATCAAACTCTTAAGTTTTGATTTAAGCTTTTAGACTAACTTAATACTGACGTATTGTTAGTTAATTTTGTTTTGAAAGAAATTAACAAGTACTGTTTATAAAAAAACCTGTACACTTTTCTTATATTCACTTGTCAAAGTACGATATTGCCGTGGCACTTGGCCAGACAACGCTAGTATAATATCATTACTCAAACTCAAAGTCAACACTTTTTTGAATTTTTTTTAATTTTTTTGTGTTTTTTTATAATTTATGCTTTTTTACCTGCTAACCACACTTTTAAAAAGAAGATGGGCAGTGCCCATCCCTTATTTTATGCTTATTTTTTTCCCTTTCTCGCTTGCGGCTTTTGAGCAAATTCAAAAGTTCTTCTCGCTTTAAAAGTTCTTTATAAGTTTTTAATTTAAAGCCTTTAGTATCTTTTTTATTGTCTTTTCAACGTCTTCAATTTTGCAGGTTAGCTTTTCGCCCGTCTTGCGGACATCTATTTCAACTTCTCCCCTCTCTAACGCCCTACCAATTGTTATGCGGATTGGAAGGCCTATAAGCTCAAAGTCGTTAAACTTAACTCCTGCCCTTTCGTTGCGGTCATCTAAGAGAATTGGATAGCCCTTTTCTTCGAGCTCTTCATACAGCTTTTCGCCCGCCGCCATCTGTTCGCTCTTATTTACGTCAACCACCACGATATCGGCCACAAAAGGTGCAACGCATACAGGCAACACAAGCCCTTTGTCGTCATGGTGCTGGTCAATGATGCTGGCCACCGTTCGCTCAAGTCCAATTCCGTAACAACCCATTTGCATTATGTGCTGCTTGCCGTCACGGCCGATGTAGGTTGTGCCAAACTTGTCGGTATAGCGAGTTCCAAGGGCGAAGATATGCCCAAGCTCGTTGCCCTTGGTTATGTCTAGCTTGCCACCGCACACAGGGCAGACATCATTGCCATCCGCGAACCTAAGGTCGGCCCACTCGCACTTAAAGTCGGCGTTGTTGACATCTATATAATGCACGTTCTTTTTATTGCCGCCCACCACAAAGTTGGTCATGGCTTTAATTTCGTAGTCGCCAATAACTCTAACATTTCTAAGCTCGCCCACAGGCCCAACATAGCCCATAACCGAACCAATGGATGCAATTTCCTTTTCGGTGGCAAGCTCGAGGTCGGCACACCTAAGCAGTTTCGCTAGCTTTGCCTCGTTCACTTCACGGTCGCCACGCACAAGTGCCATGACAAGTTTTCCGTCGGCGTTATATACCATGCTCTTAACAAAGTCAGAAGGTTCACGGCCAAGCATTTTAACAAGGTCGACAATGCGCTTGGTGTCGGGGGTTATAACCTCTTTGTATCTACCCTTAAAACGCATATCCTCTTTATATGTGTCTTTTATCTCAACGGTTTCAAGGTTTGCGCCATAACCACACTTTTCGCAAAAGGCAATGTCGGCCTCCCCCTCACTGGCAAGAGCCATATACTCGTGGCAATACAGCCCACCCATTGCACCCTGGTCGGCCACAACAGGAACGGTCTTTAGTCCAAGGGTGGTAAACAGCCTTGTGTAGGCCTCGCCCATCTTTTTATAGTACTTTTCAAGGTCGGCCACATCCTCATGGAAGGAATAGGCGTCTTTCATGGTAAACTCACGAGCGCGCACAAGTCCGTCACGTGGGCGAATCTCGTCGCGGTGCTTTTGCTGAATTTGATATATAGAAAATGGCAGGTCGTTGTATGAGCGTACATATGCCCCAGCCACAAGTGTGGCGTATTCTTCGTTGGTTGGGCTTATGGCAAAGTCCACCCCATTTCGGTCAGTGAGTTTGAACATCTCTTTACCAAAGGCGTTCCAGCGGCCCGACTTTTCCAAAGTCTCACGGCTGACAAGGATTGGGAATTTCATTTCATTGCAATTTACCGAGTCCATGGCGCGGCGAATTTGGTAGCTTACCTTTCTTAGGATCATATTGAAATATGGCATATAGTGAAACAGGCCAGCACTGACCTTTTTGATCATGCCGGCACGCACCATAAGGCTCATAGAGGTTGAATCAACGTCGCTAGGTTGTTCTTTTTGGGTTTTGAGTAAAAACTTGCTGTATCTCATTTGTTTCTCCTTATACAGGCGAATTATAATATAATCCACCTCGTAAAATCAAGAAAATTAAAAACTTTTTAAAAACTCAAAGAAAAAGCCAAGGGATACTCCCTTGGGCTAAAGTTTAATTGCCGCTGCCAGGCTCTGAGTCCATCAAATTATAACTGCTTATAATGTCCTCAGCCTGCTTAAACAGCCATACATAGTCATTAAATCTCGACTGCATCCTTTCATATGCGTCGTTTATACGCCAAAGGCTATGGGTATAGTCTTGCTTTCTTCCATTCCCTTTCCCAAGCAAAGCCTCGTGGGAGACGCTAAGAAGTTTTGAAGACTCTTGGCAGATGCCCAAAACGTCTTTGTAATTATCCATAAAAATTTTCAGCCCGCTGACAACAGGAATGGCATTCCATTCACGATCTATTATATCTTTGTTGGCATCAAAAATATTGCTAAGCCATGAGACATAATCTTTTTCGGCGTCGATGGTCTTGACCTTTATATTCAAAATCTCGCCCTGGTAGTCCATGACCTTTACAAGTCTTTTGATGTCCTGGCGGTCAAAATCCACATTGTCGCTAAAAAGTTCGTTAAACTTGGCCACGTCGCCTTGGTACTCGGCTTGAATTTGGCTTTCGAGTGTATTTAATTGTTCATAAAAATTATTTAATTGAGCATTTAATTGTTCTAGTTCCATGTCAGTTCCTTCATTTTGATAGTTTAGTGTCTTGGCTTACCAGCTTGTCAGCCTGCTTGATGGCCAATTCTTGATCAATAAATGTTTGGTCAAAAAGGTTGTATTTCGAATATATGTCACAGCGGCTAATGTCAATATTTGTAAAGTCTTTCCAAATGTCTTTGCTTGGCTGCGACTCTATTTTGATTGTGGCTTTATTAAAAATTTTCTCTTTATCATTATATTCACAATATACTCTATTAAGATAATCTTGCAACAACTTCAAAGAGGCACAAAGCATCTGCCCTTCATTGCTGCAAAGATCGCTAAGCTTTTCGCTAAGAGTATCAAGAAAGGCCAGCCTGCTTATGCATATTTGTCCATAAATGTCAAAGGCCTCTCTTTCAAGTTTGTATATACTTAAAAGGTCCTTGGCCTCTTTATTTTTTGAAAAGAAGTCGGCATGAAATTTAAGATACTCGCCCTTGTCCTCATATAGATCATTGATAAGGTCAATTTGCTCAAATTTAAGTAGAGCCTTATATCTTAAATCTTCAGTGTTTTTTGAGAGCTCACTATAGTTCATTTGCTTATCCCTCTTGCGATAAATATATACCCAAATTTAAAATATGTCAAGAGTGAAAAAAATGGGGCGGCCACGCCGCCCACCTATCTTTATTTTATAACCCTATCGCCGTCCTTGCTCTTTGCAGAGTCTCTTTGGCCACCTTTCTAGCCTTCTTTTCGCCAGCTTCAAGAATGGCCAACACTTCGTCGTAGTGCGACATGTAGTAGTTATATTTCTCCCGCATTGGTTTTAGATAGTTGTTGGCTGCAATAAACAGTTCATTTTTAGCCTCTGCCCAGCCGATACCTGCCTGGTACTTAGCCGCCATTTTCATGCACTCTTGTTCGGTGGCAAACAGCCTGTAGAGCTTAAACAGGGTACACTCAACGCTCTTTGGATCGCCCACAGGGGTGCTGTCGGTCTTAATGCTCATTATATATTTTTTCAGCTCTTCCTCACTGCAAAACAGCGGAATGACGTTGCCATGGCTCTTGCTCATCTTGTTTGAACCGTCAATCCCCGGAACAACGGCCACGTCCTCGCTAATTAGCTCACTTGGCACAACAAAAGTGTAGCCAAAGGTCTTGTTAAAGCTCTTGGCAATGTCGCGCGCCATTTCGACGTGCTGCTTTTGGTCAAGGCCGACAGGAACAAGCTTGGTGTTATACAAAAGTATGTCGGCAGCCATCAAAATTGGGTAGCAATAAAGGCCCATATTTACATAAAAGTCAGGGTCCTTGCCCTCGCTTATTGCGCGGTCAACGCTGGCTTTGTAGGCGTGTGCACGGTTCATAAGTCCCTTGCTGGTAACGTTATTTAAAATCCAATTAAGCTCGGTGACCTCGGGAACACTGCTTTGGCGATAGAACACCACCTTTTTAGGGTCAAGCCCGCAGGCCAGCCATGTGCAGGCCACCAGCTTGGTAAGCTCTTTGAGCTCATTTGGGTCTTTTATAAAGTTGAGTGCATGGTAGTCGGCAATGAAAAAGTACCCGTCATACTCGGGATTGTTACTCATTTCAATAGCCGGTCTAATTGCCCCAAAATAGTTACCAATATGCGGTATTCCTGTAGGCTTGATGCCGGTTAAAACTACTTTGTTCATTTGAAAACTCCTTTTTAGCAATATATTTTTTGTGTTTAAACAAGCAAAACGTCAAGTGAAAAGTGAAAAGTGAAGAGTGAAAAGTGAAGGCGTCGCCGTTGGCGAATATTAATAATTATCCTCATCAGCCACGACATGGAGCATGTTTGGCAGCTTCCCCTTGGTAAGGGGAAGCCTATAAAAAGTTTGTATCTATCTAACGGTGCCCCCGCATGCGGGGAAAAGGTGGTGCAGTATTGCACCAATAGGGGGACTGGATAGAAACTAAAGGCTATTTTTTAATAGAAGATTACATATTAAATGTCCCCGCCCTAACTTTTCACTTTTCACTCTTCACTTTTCACTTTATAACATCGTTTATCTCCGCTCCCCCCAAGCACACTTCGCCGTTGTAGAACACGACATATTGCCCTGGGGTTATTGCTCGCTGAGGCTGGTCAAAGATGACTTTGGCTCGGCCACCTTCAAGCTGCTCGACCGTCACCCCTTGGTCACTCTGGCGGTAACGGAACTTGGCATTTGCATGAAAGGTCTTTTGCTCGGGCTGGCCGCTTATCCAGTTGACTTTGCCCGAAATGAGGGCACGGCTCATAAGTTCCTCTCCCTCACCCTGGGTGACATACAATATATTTTTGTCAAGATCCTTTTCGGTCACATACCAGCTTTGGCCATTACCCTCTTTTTGCCCACCAATTCCAAGGCCACGGCGTTGACCAAGCGTGTAGTACATAAGCCCGTCATGGCGGCCAATCACCTTGCCTGTTCGCTTGTCCACAATGTCGCCCGGCTGGGCTGGAAGATAGCTTTGCAAGAATTTTTTGAAATTGCGTTCACCAATAAAGCAAACGCCGGTGCTGTCCTTTTTCCTCGCCGTCGAAAGCCCGTTTTCCTCAGCCAAACGCCGAACTTCGGGTTTCTCTATATCCCCGACCGGGAAAAGCACCTTCTCGAGCTGTTTTTGGCTCAATTGGTTCAAAAAATAGGTCTGGTCCTTGTTCTTATCGACAGCCTTTAATAGATATGTAACGCCGTCTTTATGCTCAACCCGGCAGTAGTGACCAGTGGCTATATAGTCAGCCCCAAGTTTTTCGGCAAACCTTAGAAATGGGCCAAATTTAATTTCTCTATTGCAGAGCACATCTGGGTTGGGCGTGCGGCCCTTTTTGTATTCGTCCAAGAACTGGCTAAAGACGTTGTCCATATACTCTTTGGCAAAGTTGACCGAGTAGTATGGAATGTCCAGCTTGCGGCAGACCGACTTCACGTCTTCGTAGTCGTCAACCGCCGTGCAGACGCCGTTGTCGTCCTCTTCTTCCCAGTTGTTCATGAACAGGCCTATGACGTCGTAGCCCTGCTGCTTAAGAAGAAGTGCGGCCACCGACGAGTCCACGCCCCCGCTCATACCTACCACAACTGTCTTATTTTTTTTGTTGTTTTTCATTTTGCTTTTTCAACTTCTTTTCAAGCTTTTTATTGAGTTTATCCATGCGTTTTTGTTCCATGGCCTTAAAGGCATGGCGGTCGAAATGAATGTATTTTCGGCCAATTTTAGCGCGGGTTTCAATGTTGAGGTTAGAGATAAACTCCAGCTTGCTTATTCGGTATTTATATGTTCCCCAAATGAGGGCGATTATATCTAGCAGCCACATGGCCACCACCACGAATCCAAAGCCGCCACCCACGAATACGCCCATTATCCTGTAAAGCGCAGGAATGTTTACAACCAGCATGGCTATGGAAATGCCAACCAGTGAGATTGTGCCACGAATGTAGTTGCGACCATAAAAGCTGTGCGCGCCCATCCAGCCAAACAGGATGCAAAGGACGATCATGGTTGAACGCTTGATGCCAACTGGGGTTTTTCTTGCGGCCTTGTTGACCTCTTTCATAATCTTGCGTTTGGCAAGCTTGCGGTCAGCCCACTTGTATATCTCCCACCATTTGAGCTTTTCGGGCTCATATTCTCCACGGGCCTTTTTAGCCGAATATGACGAGCTGTCAAGATAGGTCACGTCGCTGGTGTCGATGTTGTATTCGCCATTTTTGTCGATGGTGTATTCGGGTTTGTCCTCTTTTTGGCGAGATTTGTGCTTGTGACGTTTTGGAGCGGGCTGGTTTGGCTCTTCGTAGACCACGGTGCCAATCTCTTTGTCAGGAGTTCTAAGAGCGGCGTCTTCGGCCAGTCTTTCTTCTCTCTCTTGCTGCTCTTCTTCTTTTTCGATGGCGGTGGCAGTATCGACCACCAGTCCCCCATCGCTCGAGCTAGAGACAACCTCTTTTGTCTCTTTTGCTTTAGTTTCAGGGGCTAAAGTTGGCTCGGGAGTTTTTTTCAACTCCTCAGCCTTTTCGGCCTCTTCTTGCATTTTGCTAACTTCCATGCCACAAGAAGGACACTTAGTGTCCTTTCGACCAATGATGGCCATACATCTTGGGCAAAAACGAATACGTTTAGACATATGAGAGTTCCTTTGGTCGTATTATAGCACGGAAGAATGGGAATGTAAAGAAAATAACCGGAGGTTAAGTGAAAAGTGGTGTGATAATGATACTCGCCACTAAAGTAGCGAATTATACTCAGCCTTACGGCTGAATGATACTCGGCCTTTGGCCGAATGATACTCGTCATGCAAAGCATGACGAATTAAGGAATTGTATTTTTATGAATCTTTAAATTGTTATATAGCGATGCGGAAACTAAAAAAAACATCGAGGCAAAGCCTCGACGCTCTAATTCGTGCGTAGCACGAGTATCATTTGCCCCAAAGGGGCAAGTATCATTCGCCACAAAGTGGCGAGTATAATTCGTCACAAAGTGACGAGTATAATAGCCTTATTGCCTACTTCCTATCTACCTCGTTCATGTGTTCAATCAAATCCAGCACTTTGCATGAGTAGCCCCACTCATTGTCATACCAGGCGATGAGTTTGAAGAAGTGCTCATTAAGCTGTATGCCGGCGGTGGCATCATAGATGCAGGTGTTGCTGTTGCCGGTAAGGTCGGTGGAGACAACGGCCTCATCGGTGTAGCCGATAATGCCCTTATATTTGCCCTCGCTGGCCTTTTTCGTAACCTTGTTTATCTCTTCAAGGCTGGTGGCCTTTTCTAGCCTAACAGTTAGGTCAACCACGCTGACATCGGCGGTTGGAACTCTAAACGCCATGCCGGTAAGCTTGCCCTTAAGCTCAGGGATAACCTCGGTCACCACCTTTGCGGCCCCGGTAGAGGCAGGAATAATGTTTAGAAGTGCGCTTCTTCCCCCTCTCCAGTCTTTTTTAGACGAGCCGTCAACTGTAAGCTGTGTGGCTGTGGTGGCGTGCACGGTGGTCATCAGCCCCTCAACAATGCCAAAGTTGTCGTTTATGACCTTGGCAAGCGGTGCAAGGCAGTTTGTGGTGCAGCTTGCGTTCGAAACCACGTCCATGCTCTTTTTGTAGGTCTTTTCATTGACCCCAACAACAAAGACAGGTGTGCCCTTCCCGGGAGCGGTTATAACCACCTTTTTTGCCCCGCTGGTAAGGTGGCGAGAGGCGTCTTCAAGCTTGGTAAACTTGCCGGTAGCCTCGGCCACATATTCAGCACCAACCCCTTTCCAGTCAACCTCTTCAGGGGTCATTTTTGCAAAGAAGCGAATCTTGTTGCCATTTACCACAAGGTTGTCGCCCTCTACTCTAACGTCGGCCTTAAACTGACCATGCACGCTGTCGTAGCGGATCATGTATGCGGCATAGTCGATGGACAAAAATGGGTCGTTGATAGCCACAATTTGAATATTTGTGTTGTTTGTTATAGAAGCCCTTAAAAGTAAACTTCCAATTCTTCCAAAACCATTGATTCCTACTTTAATTTTCATTGTTTAATCTCCTTTTATCTCCTTTTATCTCCTTTATTTTTACTCAATTCTCTTAATTTCGACTTAAAGTCATCATTTACAACTTCCTCATGGCTGAAGAATTTAGCCTTTGAATCATCGTCATCTTTCATATGTCGCCTTTTAATGTACTGAGTATAATCATCCTTATACATATCGGCATAATTTGAAACATCCTTCATGTTATGGCCTGGTAATGTTGAATTTGAGCGAATTTGAGATTGAATAACTTTCTCTTTAAATATTCTCTCGTCGTTGACTGCCATGCCCAAACTCGACTTGCGGTCGCCTTCGCCATTATAATATTTCTTCTTTTCTTGTTCAAAGCTTCGTTTTGAAGCAGCATTATCTTTCAAGCCGTTACTTTGCAAATACTTATTATACTCATTATTCATGCTTTGATTTATGCTGTTTCGTTTTGAAACATAGAAGTATGCCCTGGATTCCTGACTATCTTGCGCACCCCTCTCTTCAAGGTACTTTTTGTATTCACTATTGTTTTGAGCAAAGTCATCAACAAACTTGTTATTTTCGGTATAAGAGCGGTTGTTTTTATAATTCAAGAAACGGCCAGTCTCCGACATATTATTGAATTTATCTTTGTCTTCGTTAACCTTTCTATCATTATAATATGCAATCCTTGACTCGATACTATCGTCTTGGCCACTTGCTTGCAAATACTTCTTATACCCTTCTTTATCAGCATCAGTATATTGGTCAGCCACTTCGTTTTCGTCCATTGCGGCACGCTTTGTAGCTTTTTCCTTTTTGTTGAATGCTCGATAGGTTTCAATATCCTCAGTTTTACGGGTTTCATTATATCTAGCAAAAGCCTCATCTGCTTTATCGGACTCAGCATTATAGAAAGCTCTCTTTGATTCATCATTATCCTCAAGCCCATTTTCTTCGAGATATTTTTTGTATTCCTCTGGGTCTTGCTTTGCGTAATTTAACGCAGTTTGATTCTTCGCATATTGCTCTTTCTTGTAATAGTATTCATTATACGAACGGGTTTGCATCTTAGGATCTTTAACTACCGTGTCACCACTAGATGGTTTATCCTCATTAGATGCTTCTTCTGGAGGCAGTTCCCTCGCCTGTCCCCTCAGATGAATCTTCAGATGCTTCTTCTGGAGCTTCGGCGGTCTCGTCGGCCTCGGTGGTTTTGTCAGATGAACCACCTTCAGGCGAAGTGTCACCGCCGCCCTCGCTTGTGCCTTCAGAAGAGTCTTCAGCTGAAACATCTTCTGGAGCTTCGGCTGTCTCATCGGCTGATGTTGAGCCGTCAGATGAACCGCCGCTTGGTGGGGTTGCACCGCCGCTTGGAGGAGTCGTTCCACCGCTTGGTGGGGTTGTTCCACCGCTTGGTGGGGTTGTTCCGCCACTTGGTGGAGTCGTGCCCCCACTTGGAGGGGTCGTTCCACCGCCGCCTGAACTTGCCGATCTTGCAGCGTCTCGCATTTCTTGCATACGTTCATTGGAGTTTTGACGGTTTTGATGTAAGAGCCTACTATCCTCTCTTGCCTCGTTGGTGCCAGTGACTATGGCCGAGCCAGGGATCATGCCGGTTACAAACTTGCCCGCATTCTTAACCCCATCTTTAATAAATTGCCCTGTAACTATCCTACCAACATTCTGAGGCATTTGTGCAAGATCTTTGTAAACATCTTGACCCATGTCGTAGACATCGTCGTCTTTGATGACATTCCCTTTCCTGTCCCTAACAATAACGCCTAAAATCTCGCTTATAGTTTGGTTGAACATCTTCATGCTCGAGAAGGCCACAAGGATAAATAGCAGATGCACAACTTCATTGCACAGCCATGTGGTGAACTTAAACGGCATGAAGTCGAGCCCAAACGACTGGTGAATCATGGCAGGAGTTATAAGGTTTATTTGGTTTATCTGCGGGATTAGCAGCAGTATAATATTTATGCCAATGACCGTTCCGTAGACCGAAAGCAGCTTGCTGACCACATCAGATGTCCAGCCTTTCAGCCTGCTTCCCCCATCGAGTGGAATGGTGGATACCACGGCCGGATAGGTTATGGCAAGCATGGTAATGTCGAGCACTCGTCTTGCCAGCCCAAGAAGAACCTTTACCAAAATTCCCACCATCAAAACCGAGCTGAATACCAGCACAAACAGGTTGATATCGCTAGCATTGTACAGGTTGTCCAGCTTGATGTTTCGCATGGAGAACATATAGTCAATTTTGAGCATTCCGTTTGGCATGGTTAAAACGTTATAGGTCTGTTTGGTGAATAGGTTAAATATGTCAAACGAGAAGTAGACATATGGCACTGATGGCAGTATGTCCACGCCAAGTATGGCCTTGGAAATGCCTTTTAAAAGCGAGGTTGCCGTTTTTGGAGTTGCCCCCTCAGGCAATTCGTAGCTTATCTTTGGGAAGAAGTCCACAAGGGTTGGGATATTTAGTTTGTCCCTATAGAACTTGACCTCTCCGTCGACATCTCGAATGGCGGTTGGATATACCCCGTCTTCAAAGATGCCACGAGCCACAACTGGCTGCCCATCCTCGGCGTAGTAGTCGGTCATAAAGTTGTCTTCGGCCGAGCGAAGTGGCGAATAGTAGTAGTATGTAAGGCCATTAGTTT
>CANQUB010000035.1 GCA_947626955.1 uncultured Clostridia bacterium
CTCCAATATAAATAATCATTCCCTAATTCGAGGCAAAGCCTCGAGTATCATTCGCCACAAAGTGGCGAGTATCATTCACTTGCAAAGCAAGTGAGTATAATTCGTTTGCAAAGCAAACGAGTATAATTATATTACAGGGCGTTTCCCGTCAACTGCGTTGACGGGGACACCCTCACTCCCTTCTTCCCGCCGCTGACGGCCTCAACCAAAAAGACCACGGGTTCGGCGTTTTCTTTGGGATAGACAATAGATAGGCGCTTTGGCTCGAGCTTGTATTTTCTTAGGGTCACCAAAACATCAACCAGCCTGTCGGTGCGGTGCACCATAAAAAGTTTGCCGCCGAATTTCAGCACTTCACTGGCCGACTTTACCACGCTTTCAAGATTGGTCAAAAGCTCGCTGACTGCCACCCGCTTTTGCGTGAGGCTCTCGTCATCTTTCTTTTCAAGGTAAGGCGGGTTGACCACCACGACATCGGCAAAGCCCGATGGCAGCACCTCGCTCCAGTTCTCTAGCGGCAGGTTGTGGACCTTTATAATGTCCTCAAGGCCGTTTAATTTCACCGACTTTAAAAAGAGCTCATAGGGCTCTTTTAAAATTTCAAAGGCATGAATAATCTTGGGGTGTTGCTTTTTGGTAAGAAGCACCGAAATGACCCCCGAGCCGGCGCAAAATTCCACCACTTTGGCCGATTTGGGGCACTTTACATAATTGGCCAGCAAAACTGAGTCACTGGTAAAGCAGTAGCCCTCGCTGTCTTGCACAAGTTTCAGGCCCTCGAATTGCAGGTCGTCAATTCTTTCCATTACTTGCTCTCGGGAGCACTTACTGGGCAAATTGCCGCACAAGTTCCGCATGAGATGCATTTTTTAGGGTCGATAACCACCTTTCCGTCTTTCATGGAAATTGCCTCTACTGGGCAGTTTGGAATGCAGCTTCCGCATTTAATGCACTTGTTTGTTATTTGATATGCCATTGTTTTTACCTTCCTTTTTCTTAAAGTGATGTCTATTTTTTTGGCCGACATTTTCACGCTTTTTCTCGCCGGCAGGGCTTTTTTCAACCCTCTCACTCGGCCTTAAGTCCTCTTTTTGCGGCTTTTCAGCTTTTGGCCTTTCTATTTTATTCTCACTCTTTGTCTTTTGTTCAAGCTCCTCTAAGGCAAAGTCATAAATTGTAAAGTTGTCTTCGCCATTTTTGACCTTTACCGACACCCTTTCACGCAAGATGTCGTTGTAGGTGACTGTGCCGCGGCCTTTTGGGGTGTTAACTTCGCTATTAATTTTTGGCATGCGCTTTAAAATTTCTTCATAGACCGGGTTTTCATACCCAAGGCAGCACATAAGCCTTCCGCATAGCCCCGAAATTTTGGTTGGAGACAGCGACAAGCCCTGGTTTTTGGCCATTTTGACTGTCACGTGCTCAAAGTCGTTTAGAAACCTTGTGCAGCAGCAAATTTGCCCGCAAGGCCCAATTCCGCCCTTGACTTTAACCTCATCACGCTGGCCAACTTGCCTAAGCTCAATTCTAACTTTAAGGGCGCTTGCAAGCTCCTTAAGTAGTTCTCTAAAGTCCACCCTTTCGTCGGCCGAAAATTCAATTATGACCTTTGAACCGTCGAAGGTGTATTCGCTAGAGACCACCTTCATATCAAGCCCTAGCTTTTTTATCTTTTCTTTGGTCACCTGCATGGCCTTTTGAGCTAGTGCACTGAGCTCATTGTTTTGCTTTATGTCTCTTTCGGTGGCCACTCGTAAAATCTTGTTTTCGTCCTGGCTGTCAATCTCGCGTGGAGCGGTGCAAACATGGCCAAAAGCCTCGCCAAACTCGGTTTCAACAATGACCGGAGTGCCAATTTTTAGTTCATCAAAACAAACATAGAAGTGAACCTTCTTAGTTTGCGGGCTTTTTACTCCAATTACTTTTTGCATTTAACTTTCCCCTCCACTACTTTGAGCAAGAACTCGTCTATGCTAGCCGTCATGTTGGTATTATAAACCAAATCCTCTTTTAGTTGCAAACAATATTCTATGGTTTTTTCTAGAGCAGCCACCGAAAAACCATTGGCAATGACCTTTAATTCGTCAACGCGTGGCTTGTTATATACCAGATTTTCGTTGCCAGTTTTTATCATCAAAAGGTCACGCACAAGCAGCATAAACAGGTCGGCAAATTCTTCTTTGTTGAAACTTTTAGCCGAAAACATGGCTGAATATTCAATTATGTCTCGACTGGAATTCATGTTTGCAAGGCAGCGAATGATGTTTTGATACATCTTTATAAAATCCTTGTCGGTAGCCATTTTATATGCCACCGAGAACACCCCGTTTGCGCAGGCGGCCGACACGCTTTTTTCGGGCTCTTTAACCCCGGCCTCCTCTAGCATGGTGGCAATGGTCTCCTGGCTCAGCCTGTCAAGTTCAATCTTCTTTGAGCGGGACAAGACCGTTTGCAAAAGTTTTTTCTCCTTGGTAGTTCCAAGAATGAAATATGCCGATGCTGGCGGCTCTTCAATGGTCTTTAAAAGCTTGTTTTGTGCCTCTTCGTTGACATCTTGCATATTTAGAAGGATATATACTTTATAATCCCCCTCAAGCGGGCGGACATATACATCGCTGGCAATGTCGGTGGCCACCTTGGTGCTGAGTTTGTCCTCACCATAGATTAAAACATCGGGATGAATATCTTTTTCCACAGTTATAAGGGTGTGCTGATCGTTTTTATCAAGCATAATGAGCGCCATCTTCTTGGCAAAAGCCTTGATATAGTCCATATCTTCGCTGCACAAAAGATAGGTGTGGCTAAGCCTTCCACCCTTTTTGTCTTTTAACACAAGCCTATACGCATTGGAATTTTCAATGGCTAACGAGTAGATATTCATATTTTAAAATGTAAATTAAAAACTCGGTTTTGTCAAGCAAATGACCCAAAGAAAAAGCACTCCGATTGGAGTGCTAAGTTAGCTTATGCTTACAATCTTTAAAAAGTAGCTGCCGTTTGGACTTTTTATTTCCACCCTTTCGCCCTTTTTGTGGCCAATAAGAGCCTTGCCAATTGGCGATTCGTTCGAAATAAGGCCGTTGTCTGGATCGCTCTCGATAACTCCCACAATCTTATATTGCTCGGTTTCACCAAGTTCTTCGTCCTCAACCTTAACAGTGCAGCCAACGGCCACCTTGTCTTTCTTTGGAACTTCACTGACGATTTTTGCCAGCCTCAAAGTCTCCTCGATCATGCTAATCTCGGTTTCCACTCTTCCCTGCTCAGCGCGGGCAGCATCATACTCGCTGTTCTCGCTCAAGTCGCCGTATTCGCGGGCAATTTTAAGCTTTTCAAGCACTTCAGGGCGAGCCACGCTCTTTAAATATTCCAGTCTCTCTTCTTTCTCTTTTTTCCCCTCGAGGGTGATGTAAATTTCAGACATATTTGTTGCCTCCAAATTATAGTTTTTGTTTTATTATATGTCGGGATTTTGCTGTGTCCCACAAATATGAGCGTATTATAGTCTCGAGATTTATTATTGTCAATCAAATAAAAAAAATAGTTGCACTAAAAAATAAATTTTGTTACTATTGTTTAGGAGATAAAATTATGGTACGAATTTGGGCAAAAACCATTAAAAACAACAAGATTGTAAAAAGCTATGTCTATGAAAACATAGCCTCGTTTAACAAAGAAACTTTTTATCTTTACGTGCAAGAAATTTGCCACAAGATGGACATTCCCACTCCGGTGGTCTTAAGGTATCATATAGAAAATTATGTAAACTTTACCAACTGCACCTTTCTTCCTCGAGATTTTGTTGAAAGCGTGCATTTTGATAAACTTGTTTTGGAAGACGCATCCCTAAGCTAAGGCCGCCAAGCGGTCTTATTTTTTTGCCACAATGTTGTCAAAG
Organism: uncultured Clostridia bacterium; assembly: GCA_947626955.1. Classification (GTDB taxonomy): domain Bacteria; phylum Bacillota; class Clostridia; order Christensenellales; family UBA1242; genus UMGS2069. Next base: position 3,899 of record CANQUB010000035.1, read on the forward strand.
AAGCCCGAAAGATCCCTTGCCTTGCTCTCAGTAAGGTGGCTAGTAAGGCACACTACCGTTATGTTTGCGCTAGGCGAGCTAGGCAGCTGGCCAAGCCTATACAAAAAGTTTCCGTAAAGGCTCTTTGGATAGGTGTCAATAACCGACCAAAGCCAGCCCAGATTGTCAATGACAAGAGCGGTTTTTTCTTGGGTTTTATCATACAGCTTTGTGCGTTCAACCGCAAGTTCGGCCATGGCAATGGTGTCATATTCGTCACCAATGGCCGAGGCATAGATCGAAGTGGTTTTAGGGTCGCCGTCGTATCCGCCTTCTTCCATAGTCTTGTCAAAGCAAACACGAATAAGGCTGTACCCCTCTTTTTCAAGCACACGGCAGGTGCACTCAAACAGCTCGGCACGCTCGGTTTTTCCCTCGACATATAGAATGTTCGACTGATTGCTCAAAATGTAATAATCGTCGGCAACTGCCAGCTTTTGAACCTCTAACTTGCGACTCTTGCGTTTGCTAGCAAGTCCACGACTGGCCAAATTGCCGTTTATTTTAACAATCTGCTCAACCTCGCCTTTTGTGGTCGAAGGCAAATAGTCCACAAGGTCGTTGTCCCTAAGGTCGTAATCTTCAATAAATTTCTTAGATAAAATAACATCGCTAGCCGAGTGCACAAACCTCAGTTTTCTAACATAGCAGCCGTCTTTTTCAATGCAGACCACGCCATGAGTGAGCTTTGGAGCTCCATCAGGCGAATCGACAACATAGCCCTCTTTTGGACTTGCCACCATGGCCTTTTCCATGTAGGCATAGTCAAAGCTCTTGTTTTCAGGATGGCTCTCATAGATAAACGAGGTGTCCACCACCGGAGTTTCAATCTGCTCAATAAGGTCAACAAAGACCTTGCAAGGCTTTTGGCGCGTTCTTGCCGGCCTGCCTCGACCCTTGCCCACCTCACGCTTTGGTTTGTGGCCATAAATTATTTTTAAAATTTCATCTACCAGCTGTTCCTTTTTCAGCGTGGTTGGAGAAATTACCCCAACGTCACGCCCAAGTTCCCTAAGCTCGTAGATTCCAAGGTTTAATAGTTCGTCCTTGGTGTAGAATGTTCCATTACTGTCCACTTGCTCACCTCTTTCGTATAGAATATAACATATTTGTAAAATTTTGTAAAGATTTTTGTTTATTGAAAGAAATTTTGGATAATTTCTATGAATTTTGATTTATATTTAATATTTCGCCCGTCGCTCCCCTCAGCCCCGATAAAACACAGCGGAGGATACACCACGCACCACCAGTTATTACCCTCTCCTTTTCCAAGCTCCAAAATGAGCGCGTCGTAGTAGCCGTTTTCAAGGGTATAATCGTTGTAGCTGCGGGTTGGGAAATATTCTTCTCTAAGCGAAGCGTGGCTTTTATAGGTAAAGCCGTTTTCGGCCAGCACCTTGTTGGCTGTAGCCTCGATGTTTTCTAGGTTTGCCTTTAAAATGGCATAGACCTCTTCAAAAGTGCTGCCGCTGGCAATCTCGCCTGTCAAATAGTCCACCACCGCCGTCTTCACCTGCATTTTTATGCCCTGGTCCTCGGCCGAATTGCTGTTTGCACGAATATGCACCCGTAAGTAGCTCTCCCCGTTGGCCTTTTCTTTTTTGCTAACTATCACCACCGACAGGGTGATGATGCAAATTAATCCCACAATTGACAAAATGATTTTTTTCATATTTTTTTACCTCACGCCCACAATTGTTAGCACCTTTAAAGATACTTAACCTAAGAAAAAGAGCAGAAATTATAATTTTTCTGCTCTATAAAGGAGTTTTGTGGCGGATTAGTTAAAGTTGGCACTCAGCTGGCTGTAGACAACCACCCTTGTTCCGGCCTCCACGCCCTCGTCTAGTCCAGGGTTTTGGGCAAGTATGGCGTCAGGACGCATATTGAGATTCTTTGCCACGGCAAACAGGTCTTCATTCTCTTTTACCACATATACTCTAATGGCCGAGGTCTTTTGAGGCTTGTCCTCAACCTCTTCTATCTCGCAAACGCTGCTCACATAGTCGGTCTTGGTGTTATGATAGCTGGCATTGATTGCAGCAGTAACTTCAACCTCGGTGGCCGAACGCAAACGCACATTTGTCACCATGGCCGAAAGCTCAAGGCCGTCATTTGCATTTTTTTCCACATTGATTAGATATGGCACACTGCCGCTTATGGTAACTAGCTCTCCACCCTCAGCCTTTGCAAGCAAACTCACCTCAACAAAACCGCTTGCTTCAAGGCCGTTTTCGGCCTTTTTAACTTCGCCTTGAACAACGCTTGGCTGGTAGGCAAAATACAATTCGTCAAGGGCGTTTTCGGTCTCAAAAGTGCCAACGACATTGTTGGTTTGCGAACCAAAGCCTTCGTAGGTCACTTCTTGAACGCAACTGCGGCCAACATTTAGGTTTTTGCAAAGCGAGAAGGCGTCTTCAATAACTGTGGCGCTTTCGGTGCTATAGACCACGGCGTCGGCGTGCACTTCGCATGAATAGATGAGTGTGGTCTTTTCTTCGTTTACCGATGCTGTAACTTTAAGTTGGCTTAGATAAACACTGGCCTCTACCTTGTGCGATGGCAGGCTTGAAAGGGCACCTATTTCCTGCTTAAAGTCTAGAGTCTTTGAAAAGGCAACAACTTTGCCTTCAGCAAGACCATAGGCGTTGACTTGAACTTGGCCCTCAAGAGTCACGGTGTCGATTCCCGCAGTGGCCGAAATGAGCCTTACATCCCCCGTTGAATAGACGATGTCGTCTAGCTTTTGATTGACCTCTTCTTCGGCAACCTCGGTGATGTTGTCGCTGGCTGTGTTGATGGCCTTTTGGTACTCATGCACCTTGGCAAGAGCCACATAGCTCTCGTCCAGCCCCTCAACGCTTACCACCTGTTCACTTACAAGTGCACTGACCTCGACGTTTACAAGTGTGGACAGCAAAATTTCGGTGGCCGATGTTCCTGTAACGGTGTTTTCGGCTGCCACAGGCTTTAAAAAGTAGGTGTCTTCTTTGAGTGTGGTCTTGTTTGTCCACTCGCTTTCAGCAAGGCAAGAAACAAGGCCGTCCTCTTCGCTCTCATAGACGACGTTGTAGGCTGTTTTGCCGGTGTAGTTTAGGGTTTCTCCCACTTTCTCGCTTGATACAATCTTTGGAGTGGCAGTGACAAACAAAACCTTTTTAACAGGTTTTTCGGCTGTAGCCTCAATTCGTACTGCATTTTCGAATTGGTCAACTGTCATCTGCCTTTTGCTTTCAAATGTGAAAGCTTGCGTGTTTTCCGCCATTAAAATTATCCCCCTTTGTGGTGTTGGTATATTTTACAAAGGGAATTTGTATTTTATGACAAAATTTTAAAAATTGTTTGCTATCTCACTTTCTTGGCTGGCCGAAAGCACAACATCTCCGCACAGCACGTCGGCGTAGGAGTAAGAAAACGAGCCCTTGCCGCTGTTTTGGCGTATGGTGAAGATGGACGGATAGATATTTTCAATAATCCCGCTTATCTCTTCGGTCTTTTTGCGTCCCCTGGTCACTTTAAGGTCGACGCTTTGGCCTTTCAGGCTCTGTATCTTTTCTATAATTTCATCAATCTTGGTTGTAGCTTTACGCATAAAAATACCTCTTGGCATAATTTTTGCCAAGAGGCGTAAATTTTATTCTTTATTTTTTCTTCTTTCCAGCCATGAAGTCGTCGCCAAAGTCGTCATCGTCGTCATCATCATTTTCTTCTTCGTCGTCGTCATCGTCGTCATCGTCAAGGTCGGAAAAGTCGAAGTCGTCATCGTCGTCAGACTTGCTGTCGTCCTCATACTTGTCGTCGTCATCCTCTTCGTCTTCGCCAAAGTCTTCGTCGTCAAGGTCGCCAAAGTCTTCGTCGTCTTCGTCATCGTCCTCTTCGTCTTCGTTTATGATGTCGAGCTCGTCTTTTTCACGGCTGTCCTCTTCCCAATCGCCAGTATCATTGTCCATGTCGTCACCCGTCGGCTCGTCAACAACGTCGTCGAGGTTGCGGCTCTTGGCGCACTCGTCGCACATAACCTGGTCAACGGTTATAAGGTTCTTGCCGCAAAGTGGGCAAAGCTCCAAGTCTTCCTCACTTGGGGTGAGTTTAAGCTCGGCCTTGCATACCGGGCAAAGGTCCTCATCCATTAGAATATAGTTCAGCTCACAACGTGGGCATTTTTTGTATTTACCTGCCATGTTTTTCTCCTATTTCTCATATATTATAGCGATACATAGCAAAATGTAAACAAAAAACTAAAAGTTTTGGTAATTTTTATTAATTAAAAAGCATCCCCTTCATATAAAAGCCCTTTATAAGAGTCACACCCAACCACGGCATCAGGTTCAAGCACAACATTCTGTGCCGTTTTATAAACCATAAACCCTACAAAATTACTACACCCATAAACCGCCCACGTTTGAATAGTCATATCGCTTGTGATATGAATGTAATTTGGACAACTATAATAGAAAGCTAATGATCCAATAACTTTAACACTGCCGTCAGATGGAATTATTGATAGTTTATGTCCAAATACCAATGTTTTGGTTTGTTTTTCTATTATGCAATTGAGTTCTGTATTAGACATATCCCTACTTGTATACACCTGATTGCCACTAGATACAGTTAAACTTTTTAGTCCCGAACACATGGCAAAACAACCCATCTCTATTTCTTCAACGCTGTCTGGTATGGTCAAAGATTCCAATTCAGCATATCCAAAAAATGCTGCCCCTTCAATCTTTTTAATACTGCCATCATTTGGCAATATGGTGTTATTGCATCCAAGCACAAGCTCTTTTTCTATGACACCCTTTTTTATAATCAAAAGCATATTACATTCGTTTCCACTCTTGTCTTGACTGGTATACACGGGGTTGTTTTTAGCAACCAAAATCTCATTTAAGCCTGTGCTACCATAAAAAGCATCAGTTCCAATATCAATGAGCGAAGCTGGTATTTTTAAGCTTGTTATGTTTAAGCCAAAAAATGCATTAATACCAATGCTTTCTATTCCCTCTTCAAAATTTAATTCGGTTATAGAAGTACAGTTATAAAAGGCATTATCTCCAATGAAAGTAACGCTACTTGGTATTGTTATGCTTGAAATATTTTCACAGCCATTGAAAGCCTCGTCTGCAATTTGGTTGACGCCATTAAGTGATATATCAGTCAATGCTTTGCAACCCAAAAAAGCACCTTTCCCTATATTTTGCACCTTAACATCAATGGTTTTTAGAGCGGTACAATCAAAGAAACAGTCTGAACCTATCGAAACAACCCCTGAGTCGATTTTTAAGCTTATAAGGTTTTTACATCCACTGAACGCTCGATCTCCCACAGTTTTAACATTTGATGGGATATTGACCGTGCTCAAAGAGGTCAAGCCGAAAAAGGCTTTTTCGGCTATCGCAGTTACACTTTCATCATTAGGTATATAAGCAGTATTGCTTCCATATAAAATGGTTTTTGAGGCCTTTTCAATTATACACCCACACTCTTCGCCCGACAAATTTTGACTGGTATAGTACTGGTTTAAAGGATCAATTTTAATATCATTAAGTCCTGTATTCTCATAAAATGCCTTATCGCCTATTTCCTCCACCGAGCCTCCAATAACTAAGCTTTTTAAACGTGAACATCCAGAAAAAGCCAATGCCTTTATTTGTGTTACGGTGTCTGGTATTAATACACTAGTGATGTCAGTTAAATAAAAGCCAGTAAGTGTACCAGTTACTTGGCCTGTAAAAGGATTAGTATAAGGAGGATTTCCTATCGCTATCGAGCCAATTTTTATTCCTTCATGATAATTAGGGATAACAACTTCTCCCGATATTTCATCGCTTTTTCCACTAACTTCATATGAAAAACTTCCACCCTTAAATTTTATCTTGTCAAGCGTCGCTGGCAGCTGAGTATATTCAATTTCTATATTATCGAAAACAAGATATTCTCCACTAGGTTGTTGCTCTGCACCTTTCACCACCATGTCCATATAGTAATCGTCTTTTATTGCATACTCAACATCAAGAAATTGTCCTACTAAAACAACTTCTCCGCTGTGTAAAACTTGCCCTGCACTCTTAACTGTCACCTGCTCGGGTATTTCTCCAAGCCTCTTTTCGCACCTAAATATCTCTGATTCATTAATCCCAGTGCTAGTGCAAGAAAAGTTCGCATCCGACTCAACAAAAATTGCTGGGCCGTAGGTGGCATCACAATTGGTTATTGTTCCGCCAGTAATTGTGCAAGTTGACCCCTGAGAAACATATATTCCCCCACCATAGCTCGCACTGCATTTTCTAATCGTTCCGGCAGTCATAATGAGAGTTGCCCCTTTTTCTAAAAAGATAGCCCCACCAAAAACATTATTGCTGCCTTCAATTGTGCCCCCATCAAAGTGCATGGTTGCCCCTTCTTCAAGATATATTGCCCCGCCTTTTTGGCTCTTTGGAGCACTGCTCGCCGGATAAGCGGGTGGAATATCTACGGCCGAAGTGGCATTGTTAAGTGTATTTTGTGTAAATTTATCATCGGAAAAAGTAAATTTTTGCAAAGAAAACAAGCTAGTTGCAACCAAGCATATTATTGGAAGAAATATTGCAAAAAATTTCTTTTTCATAAAAGCATCCCTCATTCGAGGCGGAGCCTCGAGTATCATTTGGCCCTTTGGGCCAAGTATCATTCGCTCGAAGAGCAAGTATAACTGATAGTACTAGATTATCAATCTAGTACTATCATATCCCCCCCCCCCCCATGTCAAGCGAATTTGACAACTTTTCTAAAAAAAATATCAGCCGCTTAAAAAAACAGACTGAAAACGTCTAAAATAACCATAGGTTAAGTGAAAAGTGAAAGGTGAAAAGTGAAAAGTTAGGGCGTCGAGGCATAGCCTCGAAGATTATACTATCCTCATCAGCCGCGAAAGATATGGGGTCCCCGACAAGCATAGCTTGGTGGGGAGAGGAGAAGCCAAGCGATTGCAGGCGGCAAGCTTTGCTAAAAGATTGCTGACAATTGAACTTGAGCTTCGACGAGGCAGCTTCCCCTTACTAAGGGGGAGCCACGAACGGGCCTTCTTTCGATGTTAATAAAAACAATTGGGTGCTTGTAAAGTAGCAGATAGTGCGAAATTTAGAAATAAAACCCCCAAAATAGGTTCCGCGTAACACTACTCATAGGGCCCCCGACAAGCGTAGCTTGGTGGGGAGAGGAGAAGCCAAGCGATTGCAGGCGGCAAGTTCCGTAAGAAACTTGCTGACAATTGA
>CANQUB010000036.1 GCA_947626955.1 uncultured Clostridia bacterium
CATTTCAATGAGCTCATACTCCCCGGTCATGGCCTTGTGGTAGCTCTCAATGCTAGGGGTAGCACTGCCAAGCACAAGCGAGCAGCCCGACAGCTGGCAGCGTTTGGTGGCAATGTCTATAGTGTTATATCGTGGGTTGGACTCGGACACATAGGACCCGTCGTGCTCCTCGTCGATGACAATGAGACCGATGTTTTTGAGCGGTGCAAAGATGGCTGAGCGTGCCCCGATGACTATCTTGGCGTCTCCCATCAAAATTCTCTTCCACTCGTCAAACCTCTCCCCGGCCGAAAGGGCACTGTGAAGCAGGGCCACTTTATCCCCAAAGCGGGCCCTAAAATTGGCCAAAACTTGTGGAGTTAGCGAAATTTCGGGCACAAGCATGATGGCTGTTTTGCCCATTTTCAGTACTTCTTCGATGGCCGACATATAAACTTCGGTCTTGCCACTGCCGGTGACGCCGTGAAGAAGGTATTTGTAAGGCTTTTTAAGAATGGTTTTGACCGCGCTGTCTTGCCTGTCGGTCAAAGTGACGTGGGTGTTTTGCCCGCCCTCGCCCGAATATGGCACACGGCGAACCACCTTTGTTCTTGCAAGAAGCACGCCATTTTCTTTAAGCTTGGCTATGGCGCTTGCACCAAAGTTTTTGTTAAGGTCGGCCTGGCGGTCACAGCCCTTGTCTAGCATATATATAATGGCCTCTTGCTGGCGTATGGCATTTTTCTTTAGGCCAGCCATATAAGAAACGGCCTTGTTTTCGTCGGGCAAATAGAGCTCGACCTCTTCAAGCTCTTTAACCCTGCCGCTACGCATCTCGGCCGGCAAAAATAGCCGTAGGCTGTCGCAGTAGCCAATGTTGAATTTTTCTTTCATAAACGCGGCCAGCTCGAGTTGGTCGGGGTTTATGCACACAAAGTTTTCAAGCGGACGTATAACACTTTTAAGCTTGGAAGCCTCAACGTCGGTGGTGTTAGTTATTTTTATGACATAGCCCTCAATGACCCTGCCTGTAAAAGGCACGAGCACTCTCATGCCTTCACTAAGTGGCATATCGAAAGAATAGTCGAACACTTTATCGACTTGGCTAGAGGCTATATCTACAATAACTTTAGCTATCATATTAATTAGTATATCAAAAGGTGGCTGTTTTTCAAAACAATATTCAAAACTTAAATAAAAAAAAGAGGCGGTTGCCTCTTAATCTATTTTGTTGCGTTCAATCTTGTAAACCCCGTCAAAGAATTCTTGGCTGGCAAACTCGATAGGTTTTATCTTTTGGTTGTCTCTAAAAAAGTCGCTTCTCTCAATCAAAAGCTCTTTGGCTCTTTTGGAAACAGCAGTAACAAGAGCATAACGACTGTTTGCCTTTTCAAAAAGTTTTTCAATTGGTGGGTTTATCATTGCCATATATTTTTCTCCATATGCTTTTATTGGTGCTATTATACCACACCTGACATTTTGCTTGCCAAACGATTTTTACAAAATGTTGAAATTATTTTTAATTTTTAAAAATTCCTCTTCACTAAGCACTTTTACCCCGAGCGAGTTGGCCTTGGCAAGCTTGCTGCCTGGGTTGTCGCCAACTATGACGTAGTCGGTATTTTTGGAAACGCTCTCGCTGGTCTGCCCGCCAAGCTCTTCAATTATCTTGCCTGCCTCGGCTCTTGTCATGGATGATAGGCTGCCAGTTAGAACAACTTTCTTGCCGGCAAAGAATCCATCACTAGCTCCATTTGTCTCGGCCTCACTTATTATGTTTACTCCAACCTCAAACAGCCTTTTTATCTCCTCTTGGTTGGCTGGGTCGTTTAAAAATTTGACAATTCCAGTGGCAATAACATATGAGATGTCTGGCAGCTCAACAAGCTCTTCCACTGTGCATTTGGCAAAATTTTCATAGTTTTTATAGTGTTTTGCCAGCTGTTTTGCAGTTTTTATGCCAACGTTCTCAATACCAAGAGCAAAGATAAATCTCGAAAGTTCAACATTTTTGCTCCTTTCAAGAGCCTGCAAAACGCCGTCAATTTTTTTGTCTTTAAAGGCGTCTAGAGCGGCCAGCTGCTCGCGGCTGAGCTTGTATAGGTCGCTGTAGCAATTTATCTTGTAAAGTTCATAAAGCTTTTCAATGGTCTTGGTGGATAGAGACAAGATGTCCATAGCCTGGCGGCTAGAAAAGAAGGACAGCCTTTCAATAATTTGCTTTGGGCAGCCGAAATGGTTTGGACAAATGGTGAACACGTCTTCCCACACAAGCGGCGTGTGACAGCATGGGCAAACGGTTGGCCTCTCCACCTCTCTTGACCCTTCTTGATCCTCAGCAAGGCCCATAATTTCGGGTATGACCTCATTTGAGCGGCGAACAAAGACCCTAGCACCAATTTTGATGCCTTTTTTTACAATTTCGCTGTAGTTGTTGAGGGTGGCACGCTGAACGGTGACCCCGGCAATGTCGACGGGCTCTAGAATGGCCACTGGGGTGAGCTTGCCCGAGCGGCTGACCTGCCATACAACATCTTTCAAAAGGCTGGTAAGTTCCTGTGCCTCAAACTTGTAGGCAACCATGCCGCGAGGGAATTTTAGGGTGTCGCCAAGCTCTTCACGGTCGGCAATATTGTTGAGCTTTAATACCATTCCGTCGATGAGAAAGTCGTAGGTCTTTTTCTCCTTGTCCACCTTTTCGATAAGCTCTTTTACCCTGTCAATAGAGTCCACCACTTCAAAGAGTGGGTCGACCAAAAAGCCGTTGTCTATCAAGAATTGATGCTCCTCGGCCTGGGTCTTAAAGCTTTTGCCATCAATATAGTTGATATTGTAGGCAAAAAAGTCTAAATTGCGTTCTTTGGTCTGCTTTGGATCAAGGTTTCGGATAGCACCAGCTGCTGCATTGCGGGCGTTTTTCAGTTTTTCGTCATGGGTGCGATTATATTTTGCAAGCTCGCTAAGTTTCATTATACCCTCGCCCTGAACAATGACCTTGCCGGTGTATTTGATATTTAGAGGCACTGTTCTAATGGTCTTTACCTGCTCGGTGACATTTTCTCCCACCTCGCCATTGCCACGTGTTGCTCCCACGGTCAGGTGTCCGTTTTCGTATGTTAAAGCCAGGCTCAGTCCGTCGAACTTGTGCTCTACCGAAAACTCTTCTTTAAAATGTGCCAGCTTGCGGTTGCGATCCAGCCAGTCAAAAAGTTCTTCAAAACTTTGCGCCTTCTCAAGACTCATGAGCCTACGCTCATGCACAACCTTTTCGAACTTATCTAGAGGGTTGCCGCCCACTTTGTTTGTTGGAGAAGATGGCAAGACAATGCCGGTCTCTTTTTCAAGATCGACAAGTCTATAATATAGCCTGTCCCATTCCTTGTCGGACATGGTTGGGGCGTCTAGCACATAATATTCGTAGTTGGCCTTGTTAATTTTTTCAATTAACTCTAGCATTTCTTCTTGCTTATCCAACATACATTTCCTCCATTATTTTTGCTTATTTGGCTGTTTTGGTAGCGTTTTTTCGCTTTTTACAGTTTAATTTTGCGTTTTTTTATTTTACTATGGTCAGGGTCGCATACTTAAGTGACAGGGTCTTTATGCCAACTGTGTCAAACTTAATTGTAACAAACCCGGCCGAGAAATCGGTGACCTCAACAATGACTTCTCCCCTTCCAAAATGAGGGTGCTCAACAATTGTTCCCTTTTTGTATAAAGAATAATCACTTCGGCTAACACCGGTTGGTTTTGTTACTGGCTGCCTTTCGGAGATGTTGGCCCTTGTGGCCGAAGCGTAGCCCGCCTTCTTTGTAAAGTTGTCATCAAGCGGCTCGCTAGAGATGTCTCGGTATCTTATATTATTACTTGCCCCGGTGTTTTCCCTGTCGCTTATCTCTTTTAGAAAGCGGCTTTCGGTGGTGTATTCAGTGCGCTTATGTTCAAAGCTGAATCGTGTGCGGGCACGGGTTAGATATAACCTCTCTTTGGCCCTTGTTATTGCAACGTACATAAGCCTGCGTTCTTCTTCAAGATCGTTCTCGTCCCCGCTGTTAATTGAGCGAGACAATGGGAAGAGCCCGTCATTTAGTCCAACAATGAACACCACTCTAAACTCTAGTCCCTTGGCAGCATGAACGGTTATTAGGCTGACATTGTTCTCTTCTTCGTCCAGGGTGTCGACATCACGAAGAAGGGTTATCGATTGCAAATACTCTTCCAGGGTGGCTGACGGATTGGCTTCGGCGAACTCTTTTACAGAGAGCAAAAAGTCGTCAATATTTAGCTGTTTGTTGGTGTCTTCGTCGGTCTTGTCGCCAATAGCACCCTTAAAGTCCACCTTTTTGATGGCGTACTCCACAAATTCGTAAAGTGGCATACCCTCGCTCTTTTGCTTAAGGTCGACAAACAGGTCCTTTACAAGGTCGAACTTTTTTTGAAGTCCGCCCTGAACCAAAGAAAGCATGATGGTATCAAACATACTCTTGCCGGCGTAGAGTGCGGTCTCTTGCAAAGTTTCGATGGCCTTGTCGCCAATCCCCTTTTTAGGAAAGGCCAGCATGCGCCTTGTGGCATCGTCGTCTTGGGGGTTGTGAATAAGCCTTAGGTATGAAAGAACGTCTTTTATCTCCTTTCGTTCAAAGAACTTGTAGCCGCCGTAGAGCTTATATGGCACGTTGTAGGTTATGAACTTTTCTTCAAGTGCACGTGACATGGCGTTTACCCGCATGAGCACGGCAAAGTCGTTGTAGGAATATCCGGCATGAGTGACCAGGCTCTTTATGGTGCTTGCCACCCACTCGGCCTCTTCGGCTTCGTTGTATGAGGTGAACTCCTCCACCTTGCGGCCTTCGTCGTTGTCGGTCCACAAGGTCTTTTCAAGGCGGTTGCGGTTACGCTTGATTAGTTTGTTGGCCTTTGCCAAAATGCTCTTGGTCGAGCGGTAGTTTTGTTCAAGTTTAAAGACTTTTACGTCTTTAAAGTCGTGGATGAAGTCGTTTACGTTGGAGACCTCGGCTCCACGCCATGAGTATATGCACTGGTCCTCATCGCCCACAACGCATACATTGCCAAACTTGCCTGCAAGCAGTTTTACAAGCTCGTACTGCACACGGTTGGTGTCTTGGAACTCGTCGACATGAATGTATCTAAACTTGTTTTGGTAGTATTCTAGCACATCAGGAAATTGCGTAAAAAGCTCGTAGGTCTTATTTAAAAGGTCGTCAAAGTCGAGGGCGTTACACCTCTTTAGCTCGGCGTCGTACTCCTTCATGCACGAAACAATGATATCTCGCTTGTGCGGGTCAAAGATATTTTGGCGGTAGTCGTCGGGAACTATCATGTGGTTTTTGGCGTTGGAAATGTGCCAGTCGATGGTCTCGGGCGTGGTGTTGGTGTTTTTGCTAGAAAGAATTCTCTTTATCACACGACTTCGTTCAACGTCGGTGTATATGGAAAAATTGGCCGTGTAGCCAAGGTGGTCGATCTCGCGGCGCAAAATGCGTGAGCACATGGCGTGGAAGGTGCAAAGCCACATTTGGCTAACGTTGCCAAGCATCCTCTCTAGCCTGGCTTTCATCTCGTTTGCGGCCTTGTTTGTAAAGGTTATTGCCAAAATGTTATAGGGCGAAACGTTGTTGTCTTTAATTATGTGGGCAATTCGGTGGGTCAGCATTCGAGTTTTGCCGCTGCCCGCACCCGCAGTAACAAGGACTGCCCCTTCGGTAGTCTCGGCTGGGAGCCTTTGCTCAACGCTTAAATTGTCTAAAATTTCACTTGCCATGTCTTGCCTTTTTCTCTTAGTTTAGTTTACCACAAAACATGGCAAATGGCAAAGAATTTGTGTGAAAATAATAACAAGTTAAAAACTTAAAAGGCGGCCTGCTCTTTTAGTATGTGTTCACGAATTTTAACGTAGCGTTTTGACAGGCTGTAGATATAGCGTTCTTTTTCAACCTGCGAAAGCTTTTTAAATAGGCTTTGGTCGACCAGCTGCCCGAGGGCGTTGGTGGCGTCTGCGTCTTTTATGATAATCCTTTTCACCTTTTGATATAGAGGATCGTCCTCCACCTTTTTTTCATGCGCAATGATGGCATATTGCACCCTGGCTGAAAGGCAGGCTTCGGCCTGCGGCCTGGTGTCGGTCTCCCCCGAAAGTGATCTAAGTCTATCCTTTGCTCTTTGGGCTAGCGTTCTAAGTGTGCTCATATTTTCTCTCCTTATGCCATCAAGTTTAGCACCTAACAAGTGGCAAAGAGCGGTGGCTACATTAAAAGCCAAAACAAGGCAAAAAAAATTAAAAAACGGGAGAACTTTTATAAAATTCGACCATTGTTGAGAATTATATAAAACTTTATAAAACAAATTTACCAAAGACGAAAAAAGGCATAAAAAAAAGACTCAAATGAGTCTTAATTTTAACCTTTGCGGTTACGTTTGCGGGCGGCTTCGGATTTCTTCTTACGCTTAACGCTTGGTTTAACATAAGCCTCTTTCTTTCTTATGTCGCTGATGATACCATCTTTTTGGCACTTGCGTTTGAACCTTTTGATGGCACTTTCTAGGTTTTCATTTTCACCTACTTTAACGGTTGACATCTTCTCACCTCCCTTCGATTAATTCCGTGGTTTATTTTATACAATCCATAAGTCTTTGTCAAGTCTATAAAATAAAATTTTGCAAAAACTAAAGGCCGTTTCTTGCAAGACGAAAAATACATTTTAACTATTTTTTGTATCCCAGTTGCCCAAAGTCAAAAATATTGTTTTTAATACAAAAAAGTGACAAAAACTGCCACTTTTTAACATTTTTGGGTTTTTTTGGTGTTGAAATTGTTAATAACTTATAACTTTTGCCAGTGCACCATCCATATAAAAGTCCTGAATTTGCACCCTTACAATTTGGTTAGAAGCGAGCTTTTTTTGGCTTTCAAAATAACATTTTATGTAATTTTCGGTGTGCCCGGTGTAGTATTTTCCCTCTTTCACTTCCACAATCACGGTGTAGGTCTTTTCTTTGCTGCCAAGGATGTATTCTTGCTGCATCTGTTTGTCTAGTGCCGAGAGTTTGGCCACACGCTCTTTTACGTTTGTGGCAATATTTTTCATTTTTGCGGCCACTGTGCCCGAGCGAACCGAGTAAGGAAAGATGTGCATTTTGGCAAACTTGCACTTTTTGCAAAACTCGTAGGTCTTTTCAAAGTCATCCTCAGTTTCATTGGCAAAGCCCACAATGACGTCGGTGGTTATGGCTGGGTGGTCAAAGTATTTATTAATTAGTTCAATCTTTTTGTAGTATTCGGCCGAGTTGTAGTGGCGGTTCATGGCTTTAAGGGTATTGTCGCAGCCGCTTTGCAGGCTCAAATGAAAGTGCGGACAAAAGTTCTTGGTGGCCGCAAGCATTTTTAAAAATTCCTCGGTTATGATATCTTGCTCAAGCGAGGAAAACCTGAAGCGAACGCCGGGATAGTTTTGCATTAATATGGCTATGTCTTTAAGTCCAATGCCGCCGCCAAGGTCCTTGCCATAGGCCGAAAGGTTGATGCCGGTAAACACAATCTCCTTAGAAGTTTTTGCCTGGAGTTCGACTTCGTTTTTGACCGACTCCAGGCTTCGGCTTCTCTCCCGCCCACGCACGTACGGGATCAGGCAGTACGAACAAAAATTGTTGCAGCCGTCCTGAATTTTCATTACCGCTCTTGTCCTTTCGCCATGTGCAAGGTAGTTATCTTCGTAGGCCTTGGAAATTTCGGTGTTTATTTGGCAGGCCAAGTCCTCGCCATCTATGCAATTTAGTATCTTATCGGCCAGCTCAAACTTTTTGCTAGTTCCATACACGGCCAGCACATTGGTTTTGGCAAATTTGGTGGGGTCGTTTTGCGAAGAACAACCGCAGACGAATATTTTTGCGTTTGGGTTTTCCTTTTGAATTTTAGAGAGCATATTTCGGCTCTTGCGTTCGGCCTCTTTGGTCACGGCGCAGGTGTTTAGAATGTAATAATCGGCCTTTTCAAGCGAAAAAACTACCTCGCACCCGGCCTCTTCAAGCACCTTTGCAAGCGAATTGCTTTCATATTGATTTACTTTGCAACCAAGGGTTAAAATGCAAATTTTTGCTCTTTTTTCCATGTTTTTTCCTATTTTTCCATTGTAAATATAATTGTTGCCACCGAGGCGATGGCAGCCGTTTCGGTCCTTAGTATCCTTTTGCCAAGAGAAACTGGGACAATCTTTTGGTTAAGGAGCTTGTCAATCTCATTTTGCGAAAAGCCGCCCTCAGCCCCAATGATTATTCCCACTCTTTTGCCGGCCGTATTTTTTATGGCCTCAATAAGGCTTGTGCCCTGGTGGTGCTCATAGGCCACATAGACCTCGTCGAGCTCCTTGGCCTTTTTAATCATTTCGTCAAAACTGACCACTCCGCTAATTTTAACTAGGCTTGCCCTCTTGCACTGCTTTGCCGCCGAGATGGACACACGCTCCAGCTTGTCGAGCTTGCCGGTCTTGTCTTTGATGTCGGTGAAGTCGCTATAAAAGACCACCATTTCTTTAGCACCAAGCTCGGTTATCTTTTGGGTTATGAGCGAGAGCTTGTCCCCTTTGCATACGGCCTGAAAAAGTGTGACGTCGCAGGATGGTTCATGCTCGCAAGGGATGACCTTGTCTATAAATATGGCGGCCGAGTTTTTGTCAAGGCTCTTCACCCTGCCGTAGGCGTCATTGCCGTCGCCGTTAAAGAGGATGACCTCTTCCCCCACTCGAGTTCGCATGACGTTTTTGAGGTGGTGAAATTCCTCCCCGTCCAAAGTAACAGCTTTCCCGATAGTCAGCTTTTCAGTTGTGTAATATCTCTTTGCCATGAATAGATGATAACACAAAAGAAAAGAAAGTACAAGCGGGAAAGATGTTAATAGTGATATTTTTTCGGCTTTGCCGAAAAAGATAAGGCGTCGAGGCGTAGCCTCAAGGTTTTTGTTCGGCATCGCAAGCGATGCCGAACAAATCACTTACCGAAGCCATTCAATAGTGAGCTTAGTAATGCAAAGAAATCATTCCTTGGTGTCTTTTTAAAAATGTTATAATATGCATTTGATGCAATTTCGTTGGCCTTATCATATTTTTCTTTTGATATTGCCTTTGCTAGAGGACAGCCTTCTAAGGCTGCACGGTTTTCACACGCCTCGGCAGTTAAAGCCAAAATACCAACCTTGTCTTCGGCGATTTGATAATAGATTTTATCTAAAATTTCATCAAATTCTGTCCCATTCTCTCGGCTATTATCAAAAACTTCATCTATTTCTTCCAAAGAAGTACATTTTCCAATTTTGTTAAGAAAATTGTTAAACTTGGATGCTTCTATATCATCTTTTATTTGATCAAATGAAGCTGCGTATTTAATTTGATTCTTAATAGCCTCTATTGCAAAGGTAAAATATTCTCTTTCAATCCTATCAATTTTTTTATCAGGCAAATAACTAGGATTTATCTCTCTAATAAAATCTTCGAAACCGCCACCATGAGAAAGGGCTGCGTATGATGTAAAGTTAAAAGTGTGTCTCAATTGATCTATATCTTCAAAAGGACAAAATGTACAAAATTCATTACAAGTATCTGCCACTCCAATGCCATGCATATTATATTTATCATCTTCAAATTGAACAATATTTATTTGGTGACCATTCTCAGTTTGTTTAGAAGATTTGTTCATTTTATTGAAGTCTTTTATAAATTTAAGTTTTGCTTCATCGAGTGGCATGCCATCAACAACGGCATTTAAATGATATTTTTTCAACATTGGTACTACCAATAGGCCATATGCTATCCCATTAACGTTTATACAGCATGAGTTGATTCCACAAAGATGGAGCAAGGCACGTAAGCTTTGAGCTTTGCCAACGCAACAGCCTTTGTTTTCTTTAATTGTGCCAACGAGAGTACGCAAATTAACAAAGTCCTCGTCATCATCGGCAAATTTAATTTTATTAATATATTTAAAACAAACAAGATATTTTTCATATGAAGACAAATTGTGGCTTTCAGCATATTCGTTTATCTTTTTTGCCACCTCTTGCAATTTGTTATTCACACGCAAAACTTGATGGAAAGGAATGTTTGCAGTTTTTAAGCTATATTGAGTATTACCCAATCCCAACAATGTTACTTTTTCTTTGGTACTATTTGTAGCCACATGCCAACCCGCATCATACAAGGTTTCTTTGAAATACAGTTCCCCGTTTTGGTCTTTTATTTGTCCATAGTTTTGTAGCAAATTTAAGGCTTCTTCTTCAGTAAAGAATAAATCTCTATCTTCACATACGAAATTAATTTCTTTACCTTCAGCAAACATTGAAAACACCCTATTATTTAGTGCTTTTGTAAAGTTGGGGTCAATCAGTTGCAGTTTGTTAAGAATTATTTCAACGCTGCCGTCGTCATTTTTTGTTTTTTTGAGTATATGAAAATAATCCCGAAGGCTTTGATGCCCGGTATCTTCATCCAAGACGCTTTTAGCTCTTTCTTCTTCTTTCATATCGTCTCCCCTACCATACTAAAGGTTCGCTCAATTTATTACATATATATTATACCACCAAAAGATACATTTTTCAATAGTTGTGAACACAAAAACATCGGGGCGTGTTAAGCTAGTGATATTTTTTCGGCTTCGCCGAAAAAGTGATATCTTGCCCGCAGGGCAAGTGATATATTGACCTTGCGGTCAAAGTGATATTTTGTGCTTTCGCGCACAAAGTGATATTTTGACCTCACGGTCAAAGTGATATTTTTGCCTGCGGCAAAAGATAAGGCGTCGCCGTTGGCGAGATTGCAGTTTTGCCCCCGTTTGGTGCGTACCGCCCCACCTTCTCCCCTCGAGGGGGAGACTAAGAGGGGTATTCACGGTGTCAACCAAAAGATATTTAGACTTGTAAAGTAGCAGATAGTGCGAAATTTAGAAATAAAACCCCCGAAATAGGTTCCGCGTAACACTACTGCTGTACG
>CANQUB010000037.1 GCA_947626955.1 uncultured Clostridia bacterium
TACTATCATATCCCCCCCCCCCCTAGCATGTCAAGCAAATTTACGTAGTTTCTGAAATTTTTTTAAAAAATAAAAAAGTTGTATATTTACAACTAATGTTAAGTGAAAGGTGAAGAGTGAAAAGTGAAAAGTTAGGGCGTCGAGGCGTAGCCTCAAGATTATATTATCCTCATCAGCCGCGACAAGAAATGGGGCCCCCGAAAAGCAAAGCTTTTTGGGGAGAGGAGAAGCCAAGGGATTGCAGGCGGCAACTTTCGTAGAATGTTGCTGACAATTGAGCTTGAGCTTCGACGAGTCAGCTTTCCCTTGGTAAGAGGAAGCCTAAGATAGAGGATGCCTTGTGTGGCTCCCCCTAGACGGAGGGAGCTGGTCGAAGACCTGAGGGGGTGAAAAAGTATCTTCTTTTTCACGATGTTAACCATCAAATTATTTAGACTTGTAAAGCAGCAGATAAGGCAAAGATAGTGACAAAGGCTAAGAAAAAAGGTTGCCGGCTAACCCATATGGTTGCCGGCGTTCTTCTTTCGACGCTTTTGTTGCTATATTCGCCTTAGGTGCGGAAGATATGGCCGCATCGTAAACGATGCGGAACTAACAATTCGCTCGCATTGCGGGCGAGTATAATTTTTTTGTCGGCTATGCCGACAAAAAAAGCCCACAAGAACTATTAGCAACATATATTGCCAATTTCTTGCGGACTTTATACTGATCGGTCAGAAACTATTGTTGATTTTTTGCTTCTTCAAACGCCTTGATAACAAGGTCACGAATATGGTTTCTTGTTTCAGTGTTGAGTGGATGCACAATGTCTTTGAACTCGCCGTCAGGAGTTTTGCGGCTAGGCATTGCAATGAAGTATCCCTCGCTTCCCTCAATAACCTTAATGTCGTGAACAACAAAGCAATCATCGATAGTGATTGATGCACTAGCTTTGATCTTGCTGGTGTCGTTCTTGACGATACGGATTCTGATGTCTGAAATGTTCATGTTTTTTCCCCTTTAAAATTTCTTGCCTTATTAAGGTTAATTTAATTTTATACCAAGTTTTATGAAAAAATCAAATATTTTTAAACTCTATTTAAAATTTATTGCGGGTCAACCCTCAAATGCACTTTCTTGCCCTTCTTTACCACAAACGGCTGCGTGGCCTTAACAATCATGCTCTCGCTTGTCACCTTTTTGTCATCTATCGACAGCCCGCCCTGCTGAATGAGCCTGCGAGCCTCGCCGTTAGAGGAGGTTATCCCAATCCTTGTCATAAGGTCAAGCACGCCAACCCCCGCCGCCAAAATATTTTTGTCCACAGCCACGCTGTTCATGTTTTGGCTTTGGCCATTGCCCGAGAAGATGTCCTCGGCCGTCTTTTGAGCCTCAAGTGCTTTGTCCTTGCCATGCACAAGTGCAGTGACCTCAAAGGCCATACGCTTTTTAGCCACCCTGATATCACCGCTAACAAGGGTCTTTATCTCTTCTATTGGCATATCGCTGAACCACTTTAGCAGGGTTTCAACGTCCTTGTCGTCAACATTGATGAAATATTGATAAAAGTCGTACACGCTGGTCTTGCTTTGGTCCACCCAAAGTGCCCCGCCCGAGGTTTTGCCCATCTTCTCCCCGCGAGAGTTCAGTAGCAGCGGCGTGGTCATCACGTCGACCTCTTTGTCGTGCTTACGGCGAATGAGCTGAGTTCCGGCAACCATGTTTCCCCACTGGTCACTACCCCCCACTTCGAGTTGGCAGCCATAGGTCTTGTATAGATGTTCAAAGTCGTAGGCCTGAATTGGCATATACCCCATCTCTAGAAAGGTCAGCCCGCCGTTTTCCAGTCGCTTTTTGTAGGCCTCGGCCGAGAGCATGACATTTACGTTAAAGTAGGTTCCAACGTCACGCAAAAACTCAACATAGGAGTAGTCCTTCATCCAGTCGTTATTGCTGACGATCAAGGCGGGGTTGTCCCCCGTGGTCTTAATAAACCTTTGAGCAAAGGCCTTAATTTGGTTGAGGTTTTCCTCCACCTTTTTCCTTTCAAGCATACTTCTAAGGTCGCTGCGGCCGCTTGGATCACCTATCATGGCAGTTGCTCCGCCAATGACCAAAATTCCGTGGTGCCCGGCCTCTTGCAAGAACCTAAAGGTCCTCAGCGAACACAGGTGGCCAAGGTGGATGGAGTCGGCAGTTGGGTCGATTCCTAGGTAAAAGGTTATAGGCTCACCGTTTAAAAGCTTTTTTAGCCTCTCTTGGTCGGTGGTTTGGTAGATGAGCCCACGAGTGTTTAAAAAGTCGTATGGGGTTAGGTTATTTATTTTCATTTTCAGTCTCCTTTATAGCTTCAGCTTTTTCCATTGGATAATTTTCTTCAACTTTTTCCATCTTATACAGCAACCACGCAAGCAGTGGATAGGCTATCGAAACCACCGAAATGAGTATCTTTAGCCCCACCAAATTCAGGGTCATGCCAAGCACCAACATAAGCGAATATGACAGCACCCTTATTATATTGAAGCAGCATTCGGTTACTGCCTGGTGCTCGGTTATGTAGTCGTAGTTGCCGGTCTTTTTGACTATTGTATTTCTCTGTATGTCGAGGGCAAAGCCAAGTATGCAACACGACGTGGTCAAGATCAGATTGAACAAAATATAGGTCCACTTCTTTATGGCAAACGAGATGAGCACCGACGCTCCAACCGACAGGACTGACAATATAATGTAGCAAATGCCCCGCCCTTTCAGGGTCTTTATTCGCTTGAATAGCAGTAATAATATAACCGATAAGAAGGCAAAAAGTCCAGTGAAAAGGCCAAGGTTTAGATTGGTTTTGAAGGTGTAGATGGTAAGAAGGGAAGCAAGAGCGGTCTGGATTGTGGTTCCGCCATAGGCTAGGGCCATTGGATAGAACCTTTTCACCCTCTCAAGGCTTGGGTCATTCTTTGCCAGCTTTTTGATGTATCCAAAAAATTCAAATTTTGAGTTGGCTGGTCTCTTGGACTTTATAAAGAAGGAAAAGGTCAGCTGCACGGCAAACACGCCAAGCACGTAGAAGGCCACATTTTTATAGGCCGTGACGTCGATAAGTATGCCAAGAAGCACAGGGAAAAGGGTCTTAACCAGCTTTGAAAATATGTTTTGCATTACCACAAATTTGCTGATGTGGTTTTTGGGCACAACCTCATTTTTGATGGTGTTGAAGGCGGCGTAGTAGAAGGTCTCGCTTAGGCCATACAGTACCCCGGCCAGCGCTGAATACTTAGACAGCCCCTTGCCAAGAAAGATGACAAGCACAATGAACGAGCCCTTTAAGAGCATGCCTATTCGGTAGAACCACACCCTGTCGGTGCGGTCGACAATGTAGTCAATGAGCGGCAAAACAAGCAGCATGACGCCGTACACGGCGATGTAGTACAGGGCGATGGACACGATGGCCTTTGAAATTGGCTCGTCGACATTGACGTGCATTATGTATGAGACAAGGAAGGTGTTGCCAAAGATGGCTATGATGCCTTCAAGAGCATGGCAAATTTGAAGAGACCATGTCGAAAGGTTCATCCTCTGTCTTGACGAAATGTCGCTAGGAGTGTAGGTGTAGGCCATAATCTTTCCTTTTTTGTGTGCTAAGTTTAGCATATTTTGCCATTTAAAGCCAAATACTTATAAGAAAAATCGCAAAATAGCCCAAAAAAGTTTGAAAAACAGCTAAATTATGGTTATAATGAAAGTAATTTTAAGGAGATTATAAATATGGGATTTATCAAAACCAACCTATTAAAATCCATCGATTGGGCTGATCCTAGCAAAAACGTCATTTGCTACAAATACCCAATGGAAGGCCGTCAAATTATGTTCGGCTCAAAATTGACCGTTCGTGAAAGCCAGGCCGCAGTCTTTATGAATAAAGGCAAGATCGCCGATGTATTTGGCCCAGGCCTATACACTCTAAAGGCCAGCAATATTCCAATCCTTACCCAGCTTCTTGCACTGCCA
The DNA here is from genome assembly GCA_947626955.1 of uncultured Clostridia bacterium. GTDB lineage: Bacteria > Bacillota > Clostridia > Christensenellales > UBA1242 > UMGS2069. The sequence goes on from CANQUB010000037.1 coordinate 3,979, forward strand.
TACGGCTTTAAGTCGCCATTTGTTGCCGATGTATTCTTTATAAACACCAAGCAGTTTACCAACCAAAAATGGGGCACCACCAACCCAATCACCATGCGTGACCCTGAGTTTGGCTCTATCCGCGTTCGCGGCTATGGCAGCTACGCCTTCCAGGTTGTTGACCCTGCCCTGTTTTTAAAAGAGCTTGCTGGAACTAACTCGACCTACACTTCAGACGACATTTCCAACTTCCTTCGCAGCCACCTTGTTTCTTGCATTTCAGACAGCTTGGCCGAAAGCCACATCAGTGCCCTTGATTTGAGTGCAAACTATCAAGAGTTCTCGGACGAAATGCTTAAAAATGCTCAACAACAATTCAACGACATGGGTCTAAAGCTGACCAAACTCATCATCGAAAACCTATCCTTCCCTGAGGAAGTTGAAAAGGCTATCGACGCAAGGTCTTCAATGGGCGTCATGGGCGACAATATGGACCAGTATGTCCGCTATCAATCAGCTAAAGCCCTTACCGATGCAGCAAAGAACCCTGGTGCTGGCGGCGTTGGTGCTCTTGGTGCTGGGCTAGCCCTCGGCGAAGTTGTTCGTGAAAGCCTTAAAGATAACGGCAAGAGCGCACCAAAGAACGCCGTATACTGCCCTGAGTGCGGGCAAGCCAACAGGCCAAACGCAAAGTTTTGCTCAAACTGCGGCAAAAAACTTAATGCAAAGGGAACCTGTTCAAAGTGTGGAGCCGCCGTTCCTGCCGGTGCAAAGTTCTGCCCTGAATGTGGACAGAAGCAATAAGTTCCGCCTCTCTACCTCGTCGAAGCTCAAGCTCAATTGTCAGCAAACTTTTAGCAAAGTTTGCCGCCTGCAATCCCTTGGCTTCTCCTCTCCCCAAAAAGCTTTGCTTTTTGGGGTTTTAATTATATCCGCACCTAGCGTGAAATTTAGAATAAAACCCCCGAAAAAGAACCACGCGTACAGCAGTAGTGTTACGCGGAACCTTTTTCGGGATTTTTATTTCTAAATTTCGCACTATCTGCTTCTTTACAAGACTAAATAACTATTTGTTGACATTGTGAAATAAAGCGCCGTTGGCGATTGCAATTTCGCCCCCGTTTGGTGAGCAAGCTCACCACCTATCTCCCCTCGAGGGGGGAGACTTTTATAAGTCAAATATTTTTCGACGCGAGGGGCACTAAATGGGCGTAGCCTAGAGTTTCAAGTTCAAAAAGAGCGGTTGGCAACAATTGCCAACCGCTCTTTTTTAAATGGGAGCGCGAGGAGCAATGGCTCCTCGCAAAAAAAAATTATCTCAAACTTAAGAACTTTTCTAGGTTGAACTTGTTCCACATTGGTTTATCCTCGGGTGGATAGACGCGGAAGACCATCTTTTCTTTGGACACTGGATGGTAGAATTTAAGCTCAACGGCATACAAGTTTAGATTGGCCTTTGGCATATTTCCGCCGCCGTATTTTTGGTCGCCATAGATAGGGTTTCCAATGGTGGCAAGCTGCACGCGAATTTGGTGTCCCCTGCCCGTTTCAAGCTTGACCTTTAAAAGGTGATAGCCGTCCACTGACTGCAAAAGCTTGTAGTCTAGTTCGGCCTTCTTTGCTCCCGCCGTCAACATTGGAACCACTTTTACCATATTGTTTTTTGTGTCCTTTAAAAGGTAGTTGGTAAGCTTAGTTTCGTTAAGTTTTAGATTGCCAACCACAATGGCAAAATATGTCTTTTCGGCCTCGCCATTTTTAAACTGTTCGCACAGCCTTTCAGCCGCCTTGCTGGTCTTGGCAAAAACCATGACACCGCCTGTCGGGCGGTCCAGCCTGTGCACCAGGCCCACATAGACATTGCCCGGCTTGTTGTACTTTTCTTTGATGTACTCTTTTACCATGGTTAGCATATCTTTGTCGCCGCTCTCATCGGCTTGCGATGGCACATTTTGCGGTTTTAGCACCACTATGACCTGATTGTCTTCGTATAAAATATCCATGTTATTCTCCTATAAATAGTCCCGACGTGCCGCAAGGCAAAAGCACCTCTTTTTCGTCGGTTGGAAGGCAAAGTTCATAGGCCTCCACGCTTCCCTTCTTGCCCTTTAGCGCAAGCTTTAATATGTTTTCAAGTACGGTGGCTCCAAGGCCGGTGGTGTAGCTATTGATTAGCACAAACAGCGGCCTGTCCGTAAGCACTTTAGTGCAAAGGTTTACAAAGTCAAAGAGGTTATCTTCAAGGCTCCACACCTCGCCATTGGTTCCGCGGCCGTAGCTTGGCGGGTCCATGATGATGGCATCGTACTTGTGCCCGCGCTTGATCTCCCTTTCAACAAACTTTCGGCAGTCGTCCACAATATAGCGAATGGGAGCAGCGGCCAGCCCGCTGAGCTCGGCATTTTTCTTGGCACGCTCAACCATGTTCTTTGCGGCGTCGACGTGGCAAACGCTCGCCCCGGCCGACGCACAGGCCACAGTGGCTCCACCCGTGTAGGCAAAAAGGTTAAGAACGCTAATTGGCCTGCCGGCATTTTTAATAAGTTCTATCATCCTGTCCCAATTGTAGCTTTGCTCGGGGAAAAGCCCGGTGTGTTTAAAGCCCATGGGTTTTACTAAAAACCTGAGGTTTTTATACGAAATTATCCACTCTTCGGGGAAATTTTTCTTCTTCTCCCAGCCCCCGCCACCATCGTGAGAGCGGTGGTAGTGGGCGTGCACCCGCTTGTCTTGACTAAGATCCTTGCCCGTCCAAATTATTTGCGGATCGGGACGCACCAAAAAAACATTGCCCCACCTTTCAAGCTTTTCTTTGTTTGATGTGGCAATAATTTCATAATCTTTAAAGCCTGTGGCCAGTCTCATCTCTACCTCTAATAGTTATCTATAATTGTTTGCATATCAATGGTGTCGCTGGTGACAACCACCCCGAGCGGCTGCTCATTGTAGTTCCCGTTTTTGGTCACAATGACCACCGACAACCTCTTGCTTTGCTGGAAAAGATAGAGCACATTGTCTATGGTAACCGAAGAGCCCACCACCTCGTATGAACTAGACGAACTTGGCAAATCCAGTGCCTCGCTAACTGGGGCCTTCATAATGTTGTCAAGGTCAATCTTGGCGGCAATGGTGGCGCCTATGGTCTCAACAATCATCTTTCGGTTGATCACCCCGACAAGTGCACCTTGGTCATAGACAGGCACAACTGAGTAGCCTGTTTGAAACATATTGACAAGGACCTCGGATAGCGGGGTTTTTGCTTCAACAGTGTAAACTGAGCGGTTAGCCACGGTGTCGAGCACACGAGGAGGGGTGCAAATCAGCCTTGCAATTTGCTCAAGCTTTTCAACCACAGCCGTGTTTGGCTCGGCGATGGTCTCTTCCCCACTCTTGTGGACGATGGCATTTCGCAGCCTGCCATACTCTATTATATCATCTTCGTACTTCCTAATTATCGAATTGACCGAGGACACTTTTCGCACGCAGTCCGAAAAGTTGACCTGGGGCTTGATGTTATAAATTTCACGCATACCCTGGTCAAGTCGGTTATAGGCATCAATAAAACGCCTTGCATTTGTGTCTGCCATATAGTTCTCCTTGTGGTTTAAGGATAAACTATATAAGCAGTTTTGTCAAATATTTTGGTAAACATAGCCTAAGGCTAGAGAAAAAGCCGCTTTAAGTGCTATGGCGACTAGATTTCAATATCCAAATTTTCAAAAATTGGGTCGTTTAAGAACTCGGGCACAGTCATTTTAAATGCACGAGCAAAGCGGATGACCGTGGAGAGCTTGATGTCGTTGTAGTCCTCGTTAAAAATGTGGATCATGGCCGAGTGCGACATTCCCGACAGCTTTTCCAGGCGGTATTTGCTCATTTTATACTTAACTAATAGGTTAGATGTCCTTATGGCAAAGGCTTTGTTTATGTTCATATATTCTTCCCTCATATATGTCTTTGAATATATTCTAGCACATAAAAATTTTTTCATAGATTTCTTAGAAGATACCTAAACGGCACTTTTTGCCATTTTTTTTAAAATTTTGTCAATTTTATACATATTTTTTGAGCTTTTTTTATTACAAAATAGCCTTGCCAAGGGCGTAAAGGTGGTGTATAATATAGTTGTGCCGTGCTAGGTGGGGAGCTAGCGGTGCCCTTAACCTGAGATCCGCTATAGCAGGGCTGAAGGCATTTCTCGGCGTGTCATATGGAAGGCTGGGATTGGCAAGCGATGAAGATATCAAGGTCTTTTGGAGTGGCCATTTGTGAACCGTGTCAGAGCTTAGCGGCAGCAGCACTAAGCGAAGTAGGCCACCTGTCAAAAGGTAGCTTTGAAGGAGTTGGCTACCCGTTTATCGCTTCGGTATGGCATGACAAAAAATGATGCACGGCATTCCAAAAAAAGAGCAGTTTATAACTGTTCTTTTTTTAATTATACTCGTCTCTTTGAGACGAATTATACTCACTTGCCTTGCAAGTGAATGATACTTGCTCCTTTGGAGCAAATGATACTCGCCACTTTGTGGCGAATTGAGGCATCGCCCTACGGGCGAAGATTGCAGTTTCGCCCCCGTTTGGTGAGCAAGCTCACCACCTTCTTCGTCGAAATTCGAGTGCCGGCTAAAAGCAATCATGCTACGCAGGCTTGCCTAACAGCAGGCACTCGCACTTCGACGACCGAGGGGGTGAATAGTATCCTCTTTTTCACGATATTAACTAATAGCCATTAGACTTGTAAAGCAGCAGATAAGGCAAGATTTATAATAAGAGCGAAAAAAGCGAGTGTTTGGTAGACCTGTTTGGTCACCGAATACTCACTTTTGATGCTGTTGTTATAAAGGTTGCCTTAGGTGCGGAAGAGTTGGGCCGCATCGCAAGCGATGCGGAACTAACAATTCGTCATGCAAAGCATGGCGAGTATCATTCGGCCATAGGCCGAGTATAATTTGAGTATAATTCGTCACAGAGTGACGAGTATAATTGTAAAAAGAAGTTATAAAAAACTTCTTTTTACAATGCCAGCCTCAAAGCGGGACGGATGCCGATAGTATAAGTATTTACATGACTATGGGTGTTTAACTGACCACTATCACTGGCACTACAGCAAAAACTACTATTACTGCCGCCGGCCGACCTAAAAGACCAAGAATCGGTACCTATGCGGTTGTTAGTCTCATATTTTGTATTCATGTAAACATAATTGCTTAGCGCATAATCAGTCGGACTACAATATCTATAATTTGTTTCAACTAAAGGATTACCGCTCCCTGTTGTATAGAACTCATAATAGGTAAATAGATATATTTTGTCATCAGTTTCTTTGTCCACTGGCCAGTATTTGGTATTGTCGGGACTTTCATCGTAGCCTCCTGTTATATTGTTCTTTAGATGTGTACTTTGTATTGTCTCCCTCTCCTCGCTATTAAAGGCCGAATTTAAAAACTCGCTATTGAGCCAATTTCTTATCCAAGAATTATTCCAGTCATTTCCGTTGGATTCATTATATAGAATATTCGATGTTAATGCTTCCTCGGCCAATATCTCTATTGGTTTACCTTCTTGATATTCCTCATAATTTAATACTATCCACTTTATTGGCTCTACTTTAAACCATACAGTTTGACCAGTAGCCTTGACTGTTGAATTGTCTTTATATGTGAATGATGCACCATTAGAATATCTATAACTAGTTCCTCTTGCATATAGTTCTCCATCGGTGTACTTATATGAAGTAAAGGTTCTATTTAAATTTCCGGTTGCATCGGCATAGGCTTTATTAACATAATCTTGAACCTTGTTAGGATTTGAACTTGTGTACCAGGATTCCAAAGTGTCATTTAGTTCGTCTCCCACATATGTTTGTGGATAATTTCCATAGTAAATATAGTGAAGCATTAGTCCTGAGCCCTTCATCCCTACCTCGATTGTATTACTGCTAACTTGCCCTGGGCCTAGAATTAATGAATTATCTTTAACCTCGGCTTCGCCACTTATCTTTACATCGGCGCCCTTTTCGACATAGATGGCGGGAGCGGCTGTGGAAGCTTTATTATTTTTTATTGTCCCGCCTTGGATATAGCAGTGGCCGCCAGCCTCAACATAGATGGCTCCGCCATAGTCAGCGGTGTTGTTCTCTATTGTGCCACCTGTCATGGTGAATGTGGCTCCGCTTGAAATATATATGGCTCCACCATATTTGTTCTTATGTCCCGAAATTGTCCCGCCTTGCATTTTAAAGGTGCTGTTTGGTTCAAGGAAGATAGAGCCGCCTTTATAACCCGCACTTGCCGTGCTTGCACCGGTATCTTCTTCCGAGCCTTCCACCCCGTCAGCATATACAATGGTTGCCGGAAGAGTTTTTGTCTTAGTATCCTCTTTATCTGCCAAACTTGTCGGCAAGACAACTCCCAGTGCCACCACAGCCACCATAATTATTGGAAGAAATATTGCTAAAAACTTCTTTGATTTTTTCATATTACCCCCGTTTGGTGCGTACCGCCCCACCTTCTCCCCTCAAAGGGGGGAGACTTGATTAGAGGACAGTCGTCAATATATAATCTCGCCAACGGCGATGCCCTCACTTTTCATTTTTCATTTTTCACACTTGCCAGCATGGCAAGTCCCCATTGCTTATAATAGATTTTCCTAATCTATTATAAGCATAT
>CANQUB010000038.1 GCA_947626955.1 uncultured Clostridia bacterium
TAAAGTGGCACGCGAGCTGGGTTCAGAACGTCGTGAGACAGTTCGGTCCCTATCCATCGTGGGCGTAAGATATTTGAGAGGGCCTGCTCCTAGTACGCAAGGACCGGAGTGGACGTACCTATTGTGCATCAGTTGTCACGCCAGTGGCATAGCTGGGTAGCGATGTACGGACGAGATAAACGCTGAAAGCATATAAGCGTGAAACTTTCCTCAAGATAAGATATCTCATACCGCAAGGTAGTAAGACCCCTTGTAGACAACAAGGTTGATAGGTCGGGTGTGTAAGTGCAGTAATGTATTGAGCTGACCGATACTAATAGGTCGAGGGCTTGATCACAAACTTTGTGATAACAAATCCATACAATATTAGATACTATTTTGCTATAAACTCTGTTTCGTTTAATATGCAGTTGCCAATGTGCGATAAATACTTGACATCTTAGCTTTAAGGTGTTAAGATAAAACTAGATAATTTCAAGCATACGCTTGTGATTATACCATTACGGTGATTATGCCGAGGGGGTCCACCTGTTCTCATACCGAACACAGAAGTTAAGCTCCTCAGGGTCGAGAGTACTTGTATGGAGACATACCGGAAGGGTAGAACATCGCCGTTTCCAAAATATCCTAGGACTTAGGTCCTAGGATATTTTTTGTCTTTTTTAAAATTTGCAAAATAAAAGCGAGCCCCAAGGCTCGTATTTTATATTTAGTTATTCAGCATTTGGTTGCTCTTCGGTATCTTTGTTGTCGAGATCTTCAAGAACCTGGGATAGAAGAAGACGATTGTTGTCTTGAACGTTTTCGCTGTTGGCTGTAAACTTAACGTTTAGCAGTCGGCTTGCAAGAGCGGTAACTTCTCTTTGCATTTGAACTCTTTCGGGGCTGAATTCAGCTACTCCGCAAAGCACACTGGCTTTTTTCCAAACTCCGTTCGAGTTGAAAGTAAAGTAGGCTCTTTGAGCTCGGCTTTCATCCATGCTAAGAGGGAGTGAGCAGTTATTACGTGGGTTCTTGCTGCAGGTGAAATTAATTCTTCCGGTATTGGCAATTTGGTCGGTGCCAGTAACGCTGACATGCATATTATCGGGAACCAGCGATCCATATTGTGACCATTCTAGGTTTTGGAAATCCGAGAAGCCGAACACTTCAACGTGAATGAAGTTTTCCTCAGGATGAAGTGGATTTGGTTCACTAATAATCATATAAATTTTCTTTTCTTTAGCCATTATAAGCCCCCCTTTTTGTTGCGTGCTTTTATATTTACACAATTATTTTACAATATTCTTTGCAATTTTTCAATAGGTTTAATAAAAATATTTTATTTTTAATGTTAAAAATTTTGGCAGAAAGGGAAATTTTGGCAAGGTATTTGACAAACTGGAGGCTGTATTTGTATTATATAATAAAAGGAGCGACCATGATTGCCTCATTTATAGTTGCGACTGCCATAATTTTGGTTGACCAGCTCACAAAGCACTTTATCTATGGCATGAGCTGCAGCCTTATTGGCGACTTTTTGTGGATAGAGAGCACTCTCAATAAGGGTGCATCTTTTGGTATGCTCCAAAATGGTCGCATCTTCTTTATTATTATGACAATACCGGTTGCTGCGATAATGATTTTTGCAATTTGCACCAAAAAACTAAACAATAAATTCATAAAAATTTGCCTTGGAATTATTCTTGGCGGTACCATCGGTAACTTTATTGACAGGGTGTTTATTGGCGGAGTTCGGGATTTTATCTATTTTAAAAGCATAAATTTTGCCATCTTTAATGTGGCAGATATGGCCATTACCATTGGTGTTATAATGCTTATTATTGGCCTTATTGTTGAGCTTTGCAAGAAAAAGAAGACAAAAGACGAGTTGGAAAAACCCAAGCAAAGTGAGGGTGAGTGATGGAGCAGAGGATTATTGCAAGTGTTGAAAAACCCTGCCGCGTAGATGTTTACCTTGCCGAGGTTCTGGAAGACTGGACAAGGTCGCAAATAAAAAAGCAAATAGATGGGGGCGGGGCACTAATAAATGGCAAGCCTGCCAAGGCCTCGTGGCCGGTCAAAAACGGGGATGAAATTTTAATAAGCTTTGAGAAAAAGTTTGGCCTTGAGGATGTGCTGCCTGAGGACATTCCGCTTGACATTGTCTACGAAGATGACGACATTGCGGTTATAAACAAGCCGCAGGGCATGGTGGTGCACCCAGCACCCGGCAACTATAGCCATACACTTGTGAACGCACTTTTGTATCACTTCTCCTCGCTGTCGCAAGATAATACCAGCAGGCCAGGGATTGTGCATAGAATAGATAAGGACACATCGGGGCTTTTGGTGGTGGCAAAAAATAACCTTGCCCATGCCAGGTTGGCTGAACAATTCAAAGTGCATTCGGCACGACGCACATATACCGCACTGCTAGAAGGCAACTTAAAAGAGGATGAGGGCACAATTGATACCTACCTTGACCGAGACAAGGCCGACCGAACCAAATATGCAGTTTCATCCGCCGGCAAAAGAGCCATAACTCACTACAAGGTGCTAGAAAGATACGAAGGCTACACTCTTTGCCAATTCAGCCTTGAAACCGGCCGAACCCACCAGATACGCGTGCACGCCAAATACCTTGGACATCCAATAGTGGGGGACATGGTCTATGGATACGCTAAACAAAAGTTTAAGCTTGGCGGGCAACTGCTTCATGCGGGAAAGCTAGAGCTTAGCCACCCAACCACCAAAAAGAAGATGACCTTTGAGGCTCCGCTTCCTGGCTACTTTGAAGAGACATTAAAAAAGTTGAAAAAAGTGTAAAAATGTTTTAATTAATTTTACTTTTAATTTCAATTTTGCTACACTTAAATATATATGGAGGGAAAATTATGGCAAAAGAATCAAAATCTCAATCAAGCTCTACAAACACAACCAAAAGGAGCAACAACTACCTACTAAACCTCATTAGCTTTGTGGCAGTTATTTGCGTTGGTATCTCACTGCTGCTTAGTAGCGTGGGCCTAAACGGTGAAATTTCAAGAGTTCTTTCAATGATTGCCCAAGTCATTGCCTACACCATTTTGGTCTTCATTTCTTGCAGATATATTGTAAGAAGAAGAAACATTTGGCTGTGGATTGTATGGGGCGTTTCGGTAGCACTTATTGTCATTGGTCTAATTTTACCACTCTTTTAATTAGGGGATAAATATGAAATTAAATATTAACAAAAAAGATCTTTTATTAGCTTTTAATATTGCAAAATATGTGGCCTTTATCGGGGCTACAATTTGCGTTATGATCTTCCAATTCCTTTCAAGTCCTGTTTGTATTACATTGGCATTGTCACTGTATATAGTGGCCTTTGCCCTTATGACCACAACCATGATTGTCAGGTGCGTGGAAATATTTAAGGCCGACGACGTGCTCAAAGATAAAAACACCACATTAGACCAAAAGACCGAGGATGTCACACTAAAAGACGGCCAAAAGGCCGAAGTTGTTAAAGTGGGCAGGGAAAAGTTCTGGTCGATTGTTGGTGCAATCTTTTTCGGGCTATTCACAGTTTTCACTTTTGTGGTACTAGTGCTATACTAAAAATAAGGCTTCGGCCTTATTTTTTTTATGCAAATTTTTAAAATTAAGGTCATACCTTTTTTTCAGTAATTACTTGACTTTTAACCACCCTTTGCACTAAACTATACCATAGGATATTATGTAAGGAGAAAAATATGAAATACAAAATTGGCGAGAAGAAAAACGGGCAAGTTACCATAAATTTTGAACTTGACGCAAAAGAGTGGGAGGCCGAAGTTGAAAAGGCTTACCAAAAGCACAAAGGCGAGTACAAAAAGGAAGGTTTTAGGCAGGGCAAAGTCCCAAGAAAAGTGCTTGAAAGCACTTATGGCGAATATCTTTTCTATGAAGATGCCTTCAACGACAGCTTTCCTGGCTACTACACCCAAATGTTAAATAAAGAAAAGCAGCTTTTCCCAGTCGACTATCCCGAAATTAAGCTTGAAAAGATGGACAAAGACGGGGTTAAGTTTTCGGCAGTTGTAACCCTTCTTCCTGAGGTTACTCTTGGTGAGTACACCGGCATTGAAGTTACCAAGAGAAGTGCAAAGGCCACAAAAGAAGAGATTGATAGGGAGCTTGAAGCCCTTCGTCAAAAACAAATAAGGTTTGTCGACGTGTCAGACCGTGAAGCTAAAAATGGCGACCTTGTAAACATTGACTATACCGGCAGCGTGGACGGCGTTGAGTTTGCAGGCGGAGCAGCCAAGGATCAGGAGCTTGAGCTTGGCTCTCACACCTTTATAACCGGCTTTGAGGAGCAGGTGGTTGGCATGAAGATTGGAGAAGAGAAGGACATAAATGTAACCTTCCCTAAGCCATACCACAGCAAAGAGCTTGAGGGCAAGCCAGCTGTATTTAAAGTTAAGCTTCTTGCCATCCGTGAAAAGGTGCTGCCTGAGTTAAACGACGAGTTTGCAGCATCAGTCAGCGAGCAAAACACTTTAAAAGAACTCAAGGAGCATATAAAGGAGCACATTGAAGAGCACAAGGCTCACGATGTCGAAGTCGAGGCCGAAAACAAGCTTATTGACGAAGTTGTTAAGCGCGCCAAGGTAGATGTTCCTAAGGCTATGATAGACAGCCAGATTGACCATGAAATTGACGACATGAGCCACAGGCTCTCGCACCAAGGTCTGAAATTTGAGCAATATCTCGAATATATCGGCACTACAATGGAGCAGTTTAGAGCTGACCGTGCAAAAGTGGCTGAAAAGAGCGTTAGAACTTCGCTTGTGCTTGAAGAGATCATAAAGCAAGAGAAAATCACAGTAACACAAAAAGACATCAAGGCCAAGATTGACGAAATTGCCAAGACCACAAAGAGAAATGTGACCGACGTTGAGCGTGAAGTGAAAGAAGGCGGAGAAGGATACCTAAAAAACACTATTCTTAGCGAAAAGGTTATAAATCGTTTGAAGGAAACTAATAATATAAAATAAGCGAGGGAAGTATGAGGGAAAAAGATATGCTAATTCCCATGGTTGTTGACCAAACCAGCCGTGGCGAAAGAAGTTATGATATTTATTCAAGACTGCTAGAAGACCGTGTTATATTCTTGTCGGGGGAAATTACCGACGAAACTGCCAACCTTGTTGTGGCTCAGCTCATCTTTTTGGAAGCTAAGGACCCAACCAAGGACATCATGATGTACATAAACAGCCCTGGCGGCTCGGTTTCGGCCGGTTTTGCCATCTATGACACCATGAACTACATAAAGTGCGACGTGTCCACCATTTGTATCGGCATGGCAGCATCGATGGGTGCATTCCTGCTTTCGTCGGGCACAAAGGGCAAAAGATATGCTCTTCCTAACAGCGAGATCATGATTCACCAGCCTCTTGGCGGGGCACAGGGTCAGGCCAGCGACATTGCCATCCAGGCAGCCCAAATGGCCAAGACCAAGACCAAACTCAACAAAATTTTGGCCGAAAATACCGGAAAGAGCCTTGATGAAATCACTGTTGACACCGACCGTGACAACTACATGAGTGCAAAAGAGGCTCTATCCTATGGGCTTATTGATAAAATTTTTGATAAAAGGAAGTAAAAATGGCTAGCTCAAACCAAGAAGACAAAACCAAAGAGCCTGAAAAGTGTGCCTTTTGCGGACGACCTAAGCCAATGTTCAAAACCTTTGTGGTAAATCCTGAGGGCAATGTCATTGTTTGTGAAGACTGCGTTAGAATTTGCCGCGAGGTGCTAGAGGCCGAAAGCCGCAAAAAGAAGCTTGACAACAAGCTTGATTTGCCTAAGCCAAAAAAGATAAAAGCCGAGCTAGACAAGTACATAATTGGCCAAGACAAGGCCAAAGAAGTGCTTTCGGTGGCCGTTTATAACCACTACAAACGCATAAATTATCTCATTGAAAGAAAGTCGGCGGGCAAGACTGACAAATATTTCCCTGACGATGTCGAACTTGAAAAGAGCAATGTTTTGATGCTTGGGCCAACCGGTTCGGGAAAGACCCTGCTTGCTCGAACACTGGCAAAAATTTTGAACGTGCCATTTGCCACTGCCGACGCCACAACCCTGACCGAGGCTGGCTATGTCGGTGACGACGTTGAAAATATACTTTTGAAGCTCATCCAGGCTGCCGACTACGACATTGAGAGGGCGCAAAGAGGCATTATCTACATCGACGAGATCGACAAGATCGCTAAAAAGAGCGAGAATGTGTCCATAACCCGTGACGTTTCGGGCGAGGGTGTGCAGCAATCGCTATTAAAAATTTTGGAAAGCACCATTGCTGCTGTTCCGCCTCAGGGTGGAAGGAAGTATCCAAACCAGGAGTGCATTCAGCTTGACACCACCAACATTTTGTTCATTTGCGGCGGTGCCTTTGTGGGACTTGAAAACATAATTGGCAAGAGGCTGAATCCGCACGGACTTGGCTTTGGCAGCGAGGTAGACTATAAGGACAACTCAGACAAAAAGGCCGAGCTACTCACAAAAGTTAAGCCTGACGACCTCATTAAATTTGGGCTTATTCCTGAGTTTATCGGCCGTATTCCAATCACTGTCTCTCTGCACGACCTCGACGAAAAGGCACTTGGACAAATTTTGGTTGAGCCAAGAAACGCACTTATCAAGCAATATAAAAAGATGTTTGATATGGATGGGGTGGAGCTGGAGTTTACCGACAATGCAATTTTGAGTTTCGCCAAAAAGGCCATCAGGCTTAAAACTGGTGCAAGAGGGCTTAGAACCATACTTGAGGACGCCATGTTGCCACTTATGTATGACGTTCCAAGCGACCCAACCATAACCAAGATTGTCATCGACACAAAGCCCGATAGTGACGAGGAACTGACTACAATATTCATTCGAAATAACGCACAAAGTGCATAAATTTCCGCCCATTTGGGCGGTTTTCTTTTTCATAAAATACTGGGCTAAATCATAAACTTTTATGATGAAAAATTTAGCCATGAAGATAAGAAAAGATGTGCTAATTTTGACCAGCAAAAATAAGGTTGGCCATATTGGAAGTATGCTTTCCATGGCCGACATTTTAGCCGTGTTGTTTTCCAAAATGGATCTTAGCTCAGGCGGTGACCGTTTTGTGCTTTCAAAGGGGCACGCCGGGGCGGTGGTGGCTGCAGCACTGATGGAAAAAGGGATTATTGACAAAAAGACCTTTGATAGCTATTACGACAACTACCATCAAAAAAGGCCTAGCAGCCCATTTTTGCCCGGCGTTAAATATATGTCCTGCTCGCTGGGGCACGGGATTGGTGTGGCGGTCGGGCTGGCCTTGGCAGCAAAGATGGATAGAAAAAAACACCTTGTCTATGCTGTGGTTGGCAACGGCGAATGCAACGAGGGCAGCGTATGGGAGGCCATGATGGCGGCTGGCCACTACAAACTGGACAATTTAATAATCATTGTCGACCACAACCATATGCAGGCCATGGGCCATAGTAGTGAGTGCATGGATATGGGCTGCCTTGAGCAAAAATTCGAGGCTTTCAACGCTCGAGTGGTCAGCGTGGATGGGCACAATTTCGAGCACCTAACTTCGGCACTTAGTGTAAAACACGAGAAGCAGCCCCTTGTAATAATGGCTCACACCATAAAGGGTAAGGGAGTGAGTTTTATGGAAAACAATCCCGACTACCACTATGGCTATGCCGACAAAAAGCAGCTCAAAATCGCACTTGGTGAGGTGAAAAAAGCATGAGAGAGCTTGTACTTGCCGAAATTGTTAAGGCGGCCAAAACTAACCCGGACATTGTGTTTTTGACGGGTGATCTTGGCTATAATGTGGTGGAGAAGTTTCAAAATTCTTTTCCTGAAAGGTTTTTTAATATGGGTGTGGCCGAGCAAAACATGATGAGTGTGGCCGCTGGGCTGGCCCTTGAAAACAAGAAGGTCTTTGTCTACTCAATTGGCAATTTTGCTTCGCTGAGATGCCTTGAGCAGCTGCGAAATGACATTTGCTTTTTAAACCTTGACGTCAATATAATCTCGGTCGGGGCAGGACTGAAATATGGCAACCTTGGTTTTTCGCACCAGGCCACCGAGGATATGGCCTGCGTTTTAAGCCTGCCCAACATAAAGGTGTATAACCCGGCAAACCTAAATGAGGCCAAATTGGTCATGGCCGAAGTGTTAAAAGAAAGAGGCCCAAAGTATATAAGGCTGGGAGCTACCGGGCAAGACTACCCGCTTTTGTCCACTCCGCCTTTTAGGGTGATAGAGGGGAAAGACAAAGCCATTTTTTGCACGGGTGCAATTGTTGATGAGGCTATAAAGGCTGCCAAAATGGTGGACGGGCTGGCCGTGTATTCCTGCCCAGTTTTGGATGAGAGGCTAGAAAGAGCCCTGCCAAAAATACTCAAAAACTACAAATATGCTTTTACTCTTGAAGAACATTGCCTCAAAGGGGGGCTGAGTGGGGTTTTTGAGCGGTGTTTGGCTAAAATGTCAAGTAACAGGCCAATTTATCGTCCAATCGGCATTAAAAAGGAAATTTGCCAGCTAAAGAGCAGCCGCACGAATTTGCTCAAAGCCTATAAAATTGATGCAAAAAGTATTGCCAAAACCATAGATAAAATTGTAAAATAGGCGTATGGAAATAAAGAACGCTAAATTTTTGAAGTCGGAGAGTGGCATATCTAGCTATGCCGGTTTTGGCCTGCCCGAAATTGCTGTGGTAGGTCGAAGCAATGTGGGCAAGTCAAGCTTTATAAACTGCTTGGCCAATCAAAACAAGCTAGCAAAAACCTCGTCCACTCCTGGCCGAACAAGGCTTGTGAATTATTTCCTATTCAATCAAAACTTCGTACTTGTCGACCTTCCGGGCTATGGCTTTGCTAAGGCCAGCAAAGAGGAACAGGGCAAGTGGGAGAGTATGATCACCGGCTATTTTGCAGAAAGCGACTTTCTTGCCGGGGTGGTTATGCTTGTGGATATTCGCCATACTCCAACCGAGAAAGACAAGCAAATGCTCGAATATCTCTACACCTACAACATTCCAACCATTATCGTGGCCACCAAGCAAGATAAGATAAAGCCAAGCCAAATGGAGAGCCGAAAGGTGGACATCTGCGGCACGCTTAAAGTTGCCAAAGACAATATAATTTTGATGAGCAACCAAACAAGATACGGCAAAGACAAAGTGCTTGCCAAAATGGAGCAGTTAATTGAAAACTTCAAGGAGGAGAGAGCATGAGAATTTTTGCAATCAGCGACCTTCACCTTTCCTTTGAGGTAGACAAACCCATGGACATCTTCGGCGGCTTGTGGCTAAACCACACCAAGACCCTTGAAGAGAACTGGCAAAGTGTGGTTAAAGAAGATGACCTTGTGCTGGTGGCAGGCGACCTTAGCTGGGCCATGAGGATTGAAGACACCAAGCAGGACTTTGAATATCTTGAAAGGCTAAACGGAAACAAAATAATCATTCGTGGCAACCACGAATATTGGTGGAAGTCCATCTCGGCCGTGCGTGAGATATTGCCGCCAAGCGTTAAGGCTTTGCAAAATGATGCCATCAAAGTTGGAAACTATGTCATCACCGGCACTCGAGGTTGGTATGTTCCCGAAAGCCAAAATGATCCAAAGTTTACGGCCGAAAACAAGAAAATCTTCGATAGGGAAGTAATTCGCCTTGAGCTTTGTTTGCAGGCGGCTAAAAAGCTTGCTGAGGAAGGGAACACTATAATTTGCATGATGCACTTTCCTCCTTTTAACCACAAAAGAGAAGAAAACCCGTTCACCCAGCTTTTTGAAAAGTATGGAGTAAAAAAAGTGGTGTATGCCCAC
>CANQUB010000039.1 GCA_947626955.1 uncultured Clostridia bacterium
GTTAAGATAGGTTATTCGCCCCGATTGATTGGTCATGCTGCTTTCGCCGCTTGTTGAGCTTTGGCCACCCGAGCCGCCACTCGAGTCTCCACCCGAACCACCCGAATCGCTTGACCCGCCCGAGCCGCTTGAACCTCCCGAACTTCCACTTGAACCATTACTAGAGCCACCCGAGCCGCCACTTAAGCTTTCATCTGAGCCACCTGAACCGCTCTTTTCGGGATCCTCAAGGTCTTCTAGCCCGCCAGCCCCCGACTGTTCACCCTGCGAGCTCATGGAGTCTTCTTTGCCTTCGGCCGAAATGGTTATGCCGCTTATTGTTCCGCTGCCTGAGAGATTGAAGGAGCTGTTGACGAACTCGTCAACCGGGGTGACAATGCCATTTAGCGAGCTTTGTTTGTATAAAAATATTTTGTGTAGCCCGGCGCCCACCTGCATCTCGAGGTTTTTGGTTTGCTTTATCATGTCTTTGCCGGTGCCCGTTGCAACAAACAGGGTGGTGGCTGGGCTGACCAGTGGGTTTCGCACAAAGTAGTCGAGGGACGAGACCAAATTCTCGTCAAGCATATCCTGCCCAATCATGATAAAGCCCACGTGGGATATGGCTGCCATTTTGCCAATCTTGTATTCAATTTTTTGTATGCCTTCGTTTATGCTCTTGCCTTTTTCGCTTATAAAGTCCAGCCGCGAGCTTGTGCCGCCGGCCTCACTTCCGGGGTCGGGCATGACCACCTGTGCGGTGACCTCATAGTCCTCGCCTTGCTTGTCTATGGCAAGACCGGTTACAATTACTCGCATATTGAGCTTGGCTTGATAGTTGAAACTTTGAGGAACAAAAAGAAAGAAGGCAAGCAGGATGGCCAGCCATGAGCGGCGCTTAAAAAAGGTTATAATCTTTTTCATTTCTCGCTCCTCATGACTTTTAATTTTTTGGTTTTATTTGGCTTGCCACTTTTAATTTTTGCAGTTTTTTTGACAAAAAGCGGGTTTTTGAAGCGGTTTTGTATATTTTTATCCTGCTTTTTGCGTTTTTTGTGATAAACAGCAGCTGCAATTAAGAGGATAAATGGCAAGACTATGACCATAAAAGTGCCGAAGTATTTGGTGATGTTTGTAAGTATTGCCACCCCTTGCTGATTGCTTTTGAACAGGTTGGTGTCGGCCACATATATGACAGCCACCAAGAAAAGGAGTATGAACATCATCTTCTTGGCCTTCTTGTCCTCGCCCTTCAAAAAGCCCGATTGAGTGACACCCTTTAGGTGATGGCGGGAAAGGACCTCATACAAACAGTAGGCCGAGGCGAACAGGTATGTGCCCGCGCAAAGCACAGCTCCAATTTGAAAAAATAGCACAAAGAACCAGTCCACCCGACCAATGTTTAGCCCAAGCAGCGAGTAGAGCGAGATTGAACTTATTAGGCTGTTTTGGTTGGGAGCAAGGTTTTGATAAAGCCCGTAAAAGACCATGTAGGCAAAGCTGAGAACAAGGGTAGAAATGACCTGAGCAAGAATGATAGGCCAGCCAAGATAGCCGTCGTCTTGCTTAATTTTGCCAACGAACATATATATGAGAAGAAAGTCGCCGAACCATAAATTATACTCAAAACAGGTTTTGGCAAAGCTGGCGACATTGAGGTCGCAAAGGGGAAGTGAGCGGGCAAAGTTGGTGGTGGCCGCCCCCATGCAAAGAAGAATGGCAAAGCTGCCAATTATTAAGTAAAAGAAAATTTCATATAGTCGACCAAGGGTCTTGAGCCCGCGAGAGGCCATAAAGAACACGGTCAGCACCATTAAGAGCGAGTAAATTTCCCAAGTCAGATTGTCAAAAAGCACGCTGGCAAACATGTCGTGTATGGCCTCGTAGGGGAGCAGTGCATTGAATAGAAAATAGACGGCAAAGAGGATAAAAATGGGCTTTGAAAACCACGCACTTCCCGTCTTTTCGAGCAGGATATAGGTTGAGGTCCTGTGCCCGGCCAGCTTGTTAAAGCCAAGGCAGACCAGCAGCATCAAGGTGTCAATAAGCCCCATTACAAGGAAGAAAAGGTAGCCGTGGCGGCCAAGGTGAGAGGCGGTAAGGCTGGGCAGGCGCTGCACCTTGTTTGCAAAAAGACAGGTGATTAATATGAAGATGGTTTGGCGTTTAGTCAGCTCCATATTCTTCCTCCGAGTCTTTTTTAAGTTTGTCTTTTTTGCGGGATTTGACCTTGTATTTTGCGTTTTGCGATGGTTGCTGCCGCACTGTATTTAATGTGATATAACTCTTTGGCCTATATATCATGCGGGAGAGTGGAACTTTTATAAACCCATCCTTTTTGTCGGTGGCCACGCTTGGGGCATATGGCGCCATGTAGGCCGCCCCGTAAGACTGAATGGACACGAGGTAGGTGGCAAGGATGATAAATGCAAGGAATATTCCATAAAAGCCGGCAAAGCCGCCAACCACTGTAAAAATTGCTCTTAAAAGCGTGGCCTCGCTGGCTTGGTTTGGGATGATGTATAGGGTTATTCCGCTGATTGCCACCACCACAATGCTTGGAGGAGTGATGATTCCGGCTTGCACGGCGGTGTCGCCCAAAACCAGCGCCCCGATTATGGACAGCGCCATGCCCAACTGCTTTGGCATACGCACGCTGGCCTCGTTCAAAATTTCGAACAAGAACAGCACGAAAAGGATCTCAATTATTGGTGGAAAGCTTATACCCTCAATGCTGTTTAGAAGGCTGATTAAAAAGTTCAGGGGCAGCACCCTATAGTGAAAGGACTGCAGCGCCACATACATTCCCGGAAGAAGTATGGCAAGGAGAAGTCCGGTGACGCGCAGGATTCGCACAAAAGTGGTGCGAGGGGAGATGTCATAGTAATCCCCCGGCGACTGCAGGTCTTCCATAAAGATAAAGGGCACCGAAAGGGCGATGGGCGAGCCGTCCACCAGTATGGCCACTCGGCCCTCGAGTATGCGCGCAGCCACCACATCGGGCTTTTCGCTGTTACCCAGCTTTTTGAAAAACTTTTCGTTGCTCTCTTCCAAAAGTTCTTCAAGGTAATAGCTGTCGATTATGCCGTCGATGTTTATTTGCTTCAGGCTCTTTTCCAGCTTTTTTACAATGTTTGGATTGACCACGCCCTCAAGATAGACAAGGGCAATCTTGCTCTTGGTACGAGTGCCAAGGTTTTGACGCTTGATGGCCAGCGACGGAGTTTTTAGGCGGCGGCGGAGCATACTGAGGTTGGTTTCAAGGTCTTCAATAAACCCCTCGCGCGGCCCACGCACCACCGACGAGGTTGGGGGCTCGGCAATGCTGCGCATTTGATAGCCCGGTGTGGTCACGGCCAAAAACTCTTTTTCTTTTTCCACCCCAATGACCACCGAGGCGTTGAATATTTCTTCGGGAATGTCGCTCAGGTTTGTCAGCTTTTTGACCGCACCCACGCCAAGCAATTTTTCCTCAAGCTCTTTAATGGTGTCGCCGTCAGCTTTAAGCTTTTTTATGGGCTCAATAATGGCGTTGGTCATAAGCTCGAGGTCGATCAGGCAGTCGATAAAGAACAAAAAAATTTGCTTGCCACCTGCGGTCAACTTGCGGGTGGCAATGTCAGCATTTTTGTTGAAGAGCTTCAAAACCTTTTTGTCTAAACTTTCCATTTGTGTTAGTGTTTATTTGAGTTGGGGTTTTTATGCACCATAAGAAAAACAAATTTCTTTTCTTTATGACAAAACCCCTCATTTTTGCCCACGCAGTGGGTTAGAAAGTTGGGGCCTTTTGTGCTAATATGGCTTTATGAAAAAGTTTAGGCAATGGCTTTTAAAGAAAAAGGGTGACATACTTTTTTATGTGGCTTTAATGCTTGCGCTGCTGGTTTTGAACCGTGCAAGTGTGGTTTCGGCCATTTCACCCTTTGCGCCCGCCTTTGCCATGGCCATGGTATGTTTGCAAAAAAACGCAATTATCATTGGAATTTGGCATTTTTTGTGCTATATTTTGTTCAATTTTTCCCTGCAAGGGGTCATTGAGGCGACAAGCCTGGTCTCGGCCATGCTGGTATATTTTCTAAGTTTAAAGCTTGCCAAAAAGAGACCAAACATATTTTTGTCCATGCTATTTTTGCTGCTTGGGCAGGCCGGTTATCTATACTTTCACCTTCAAAACCCCGAGCAAATTTTTGTTTGCCTTGCCAGCATTTGCGTTTCCATGATGTTTCTCTACATCTATGTTGCCGCCTTTTCGGCGGTCATCTACCGCGGGGTGTCCAGCCGCTTCACCCTTGACGAAAGCATATGCTTTGCCCTGTTTTTAATAAGCTTTTTTGCCGGGCTAAACGGGATATATATCGGCCGGGTCGGGCTGTCTAACGCCATAGTTATGCTGCTTATCTTGGTGGTTTCTCGCTGCTTTTCCAAGACCTTTGTCATATACTTTTCGGCTCTCGCCGGCTTTGGAATGGCCCTTGCGTCGGCTTCGGTTGTTCCTCTGGCTGTGTATGTGACCTACGGGGTGCTTGCCGCTTGCCTGTCGGCCGGGGCAAGGGTGTTTGCACCGCTTGCCATAATTATTGTGGATGCACTCTTTGGACTTTTCCTTTCGGCCTACGCTTACTATTCCTACCTAACAGTTATCCCACTTTTGGTGGTTTTTGTGGTCTTTTTGTGCCTTCCAAAGCGTGTTTTTGCGTTTTTTAGAGAGGCTTCATACCACTACGAGGGCAGTTTGGCCAACGAATATATTGTTTGCGGCGAGCGTGAGAACACCAAAAACAAGCTTTTGAGGCTGTCGGGACTGTTTAAGCAAATGCAGGCCTCATACCGCACACTGTCCATGGGTGAGGTCGACCGCAAGAGTGCCTGCGCACCGCTGGCCGAGGATGTCATGGCTCAGCACTGCGCCAGCTGCGAAAGATATAACTCCTGCCTTGAGAACAAAAAAATTTGTGAGGCCATTGCCAGCCTCTTTGAGTTTGGCATGGAAAAGGAGAAGGTTACCCAAATTGACGCCAACAATCTTTTGACCACCAGTTGCATCAGCCTGTCTTCGCTGGTGGCTGAGGTCAACCAAATGCTATCTAGCTACTTTGAGTATGAAAAGACCATAAAGACCACCGACAGTTCAAAACTGCTGGTGGCCGAGCAGCTTGGTTCGACGGGGGATATTTTTTCCGAGCTGGCCTCGGGCAGTATTGGCAGTGAAAAGATAAACGCCACACTGTCTAGAAACCTTCTCGACGAGTTCACACTCAACAAGATTATAGTCAACGAGGTGGTGGTGCTTGAGGGAGACGAGGGCATAAGCAAGGTCATTGCCATTGTCAAAAACAGCCATGCACTGAGAGAGGAGCTGCTTAGCACCCTGAACGAGGTACTAAAGCTAAAATTTATGGTGGCGGCACGCAAGATGACCCGCCTTGCCGGGTGGAGCGTGCTGGTGTTTGTGCCTGCACCTAAATATCTGGTGCAGGTGGGCTTTGCCAGCAGTGCAAAAGAGGAAACCGAGCTGTCGGGGGACACCTACAGCTTTTCAAAGCTCAGCGAGAGCAAATATCTTTTTGCCCTGTCCGACGGCATGGGCCACGGCCAAAGGGCAAATAAAATATCTTCATCGGCCCTGTCGCTGGTTGAAAATTTCTACAAGTCGGGATTCTCGGGGCAAACCGTGCTTTCGTCGGTAAACAGGCTGCTTCTTCCGTGCAGCGGTCAAGAAAATTTTGCCAGCCTGGATGCCTGCGTGTTGGACACCTCGCTGGGCGTGGCCGACTTTATAAAGATAGGATCGAGCGTCAGCGTCATAAAAAGCCAAAACACTGCACGGCTGGTCGAGGGCGAGGGGCTGCCGCTTGGAATAATGAAAAAAGTGTGCCCCTACACAAGGCATATAATTTTGAAAGCTCAAGACATCGTGGTGCTGGCCTCGGATGGGGTAGTGGACACCTTCGACAGTCCTGAAGAATATTTAAACTTCGTCAACAACGAGAGGGTGATAAACGTGCAAATGCTGGCCGACAACCTGCTTGAAGAGGCCGAGAGCCGCAAGAGCGATCACCCTGACGACAAGACGGTCATTGCTATAAAGTTGATTGAGGGTTAGGCTCAAGAAGTGGCAAAATTTTGTCCGCGAGGTATTCGCCCTTTTTTAGTTCAATTTTGAAGGCTGGGCGAGTGTCGGTGGAGTTTTCCTCATAAAACCTTTCCACAATTTCGGGGTTGGTCATTGAGTCGATGAAGTTGTCTTGGTTGCCCCTGGCCTTCATGCGTTGGCGGATGTCCTCAAGTGTTTGCGGATCTTTGGCGTGGTAAACTAGGCAGTATGGAATATTGTGCGCATTGATCATTTCGACCATTGCAGGGTTTGGCGCGAACAAAAACAATTTGTCGGTGGTGTTGTACATCTTGATGAACAAGTCCTCGATGTATTTGTTGGCGTCTTCGTGGACAACTGTTTGGCGGTTGCCCTTGTTTGCCTCAAAGGCGGCCTTGTCGGCCTTGCTGAGCCCGTATTTGTATTCCCCTTTGAGCGCGTCCATATCCAAAAAACGCGAATCTCTTTCGGCAAGGTGGGTTTTACCAAGCCCGGGAACGCATACGAATACCCGTATGTCTTTTAATTCCATAATTCACCTCCATGGACTTTTCAGTATAACATAGACCTTGCCATTTTGACAATATAAAAAGCCTAAAAAGCCAACCAAAGAGCAAATGCTTGCAAAAATGCTTTGTTTGTGGCATACTTAGGGCATGGAAAAGATTGATGAAAAACTAATTAGCGGCCTGATTACTCCTGGGCAAAGCCTGCTTGTTGGGGTGAGCGGCGGGGCGGACAGCATGTGCCTTTTAACCCTGCTGGCCGGCCTTAGGGGCAAAATTGGATATAAACTTTACGCCATCCACATAAACCACGGGCTGCGTGGAGCTGAGGCCGACCGAGACCAAAAGCTGGTCGAGGATTATTGCAAAACTTTAAAAGTACCCCTTGAAGTTGTCAATGTCGACGTTAAAAACTATTGCCAATCTCACGGCACAACTACCGAAGAGGGAGCAAGAATTTTAAGATACCAAGCCTTTAAAAAGGTGGCGAAAGAAAAGAATATCGATCTTATTGCCGTGGCCCATAACAAAAACGACCAGGCCGAGACCATTCTCATGCACATTTTGCGTGGGGGCTCGCTGCGGGGGGCAAGCGGGATGCAAAAAGAGTGGGACAAGATAATCAGGCCGCTTTTGAATGTTGAAAGAGAAGATATTGAAAGTTATAACAAGCAAAATGGCGTGCCTTATATTGTGGACAGCACCAACGCCGACATTTCGTATAGTCGCAACTTTATTCGCAGTGAGGTCTTGCCAAAGATAAGGCAGGTTTATCCAAATGCCGTTTCAGCCCTTGTAAATTTTGCAAAGCTGGCCAAAAGCGACAACGAATATATCGACTCTCTGCTGCCAAAAGAGCTTTTGGTGGAAGGCAAGAGCGAGGTTAAAATTTTGGATGGGGCAAAAACTTTGCCAAGCCCCCTTTCGTCACGGCTGGTCATCTTGGCCACGCAAAAACTAGGGGTGCACAAAGATGTTGAGCAAAAGCACGTTGATGCAGTGCTCGAGCTGTTTAGTAAAAAGAGCGGAGCCAGCCTAAACCTTGTGCATGGCTTGGTGGCCCACCGGGATTATGACGGGGTTTCCATAGAAAAAATTGAGCAAAACAATGTTTTTGAACAGGATTTTGGGGTGAAAAGCCTACATTTTGCGAATTTTGGCGAGATTTTGGTTGAAAAAGCCGATAATTTTGCCGATTTTACGCAAAATGAGCTTGTACACTATGTCGATGCCGATAAAATTCCCGACGGGGCGGTTTGGCGAACATTTAGGGCGGGGGACACCTTTTGCCCTGTAAATTCGCACAACAAAAAGCTGTCCGATTATTACACCGACAAAAAGATTGAAAGAAGAAAACGGGAGAGGATACCCGTGCTGGCAAAGGGCAACGTAGTTTTGGTGGTGGCCGGGCTTGGAATTAGCGAGCAGGTCAAGATACAAATGAGCACAAAATTGGCCTATAGGATAAAATATAATAGAGAGTAACAAAATAAAGTGGGCCAGTTTTTCTTGACAGCAGGCGGGCTCAAAGATATACTAAAACTATAAAGGGGAGAAGCAAAATGGGATTTTTTAGAAGAAGAGGATGGTCTATTTTAAGAATAATCCTTTTTGTAATTGTTTGCGGCGTCGGGCTGTTTTTGCTTCTTAGGGGTCTAATCCACTCCAATATTGTTTCATGAAAAAGGATAAGGGCAGGGGTCACTTTTTTATAAATTTGTTTATAGTGCTCGGGGTTTTAGCCGCACTTGTGGTCTCGGGCTATTTTATTTTGGACAAGGTCATCGTTCCGAAATATTTCGGCAGCTACGGCATAACCGATATGCACGACCTTGTGGCCATGGTGCGAACGCTGTATAACTCTCCCGACGAAGAGGACATGCTTTCTAACCCCTACACCACCTACGACCAGCGTACGGCGGTAACCAAACTTATTAACATGGGCTTTCCGGCAAAGTCGGCCACCGAGCTAGACTATATGGCCATTGCCGACGGTGCAAACTTCACCATTAAGGGTGGGGAAGTCTTTTCGGATAAGGAGATCGCCTCAATTCTTGACCAAATGCTTAAAGACGACAGCCGCATTTTGGCCAGCAAACTGCCAAACATTAAATATCTTGACACCATCAATATAAATGTGCTTGAGCTTATAATCACCCCGCCGGTCATAGATGAGGTTGACGGCCAAAAGGTCTATGACGATGAGAGTGCAAAAATTTCCTTCACCTTCAAACTGGACACCTCGGCTGTGCGCAGTCAAATGGCCTCGGCTATGGACACCCCGCTGTTTCTTTTAAACATGATCGTGCCAAAGACCATGTACATAACCGTGAATTACCAAATAAGGCTGGGGCAAGAAGGCTCATATGTGCTCGAAGACAGCCACGTCAGCATAAACGGGCGTACTGAAAAGGACAGCGACATACTTTTAAATTTGCTGATCCAATTCATCTTCCCGCCTGAGGACGAGATGACCATTGAAAAACTTGCCACCGAGTGTGGCAAGATCCTTGTCACCGGCATGGACGTTTTGGGCGATGTTAGGATGTACTCTTTCGGCGACGGAACGTTTGGAGTGAAGATACTGTAAAAAGCCGTTTGTTCCGCCTCTCTACCGAGCCGGCGGCACATATAGCCGCACCTAAGGCGGATATAGCAACAAAAGCGTCGAAAGAAGAACGCCCGCGACCAAACAGGTCAGCGGGCAACCTTTTTTCTTAGCCTTTGTCACTATCTTCGCCTTATTTGCTGCTTTACGAGCATAAAATTGTGATTAGTTAACATCGTGAAATAGGCGTCGCACGTTGTGCGAGATTCACCCCCTCAGGTCTTCGACCAGCTCCCTCCGTCTAGGGGGAGCCACAAATAGTGACAACTTCATTTTACAAAGTCTCCCCCGTCGAGGGGAGATAGGCGGTGAGTTTACTCACCAAACGGGGGCGAAACTACAAACTCGAGGCTTTGCCTCGATGCCCTAACTTTTCACTTTTCACTTTTCACTTTTCACTTAACCTATGGTTGTATAGAAATATACAACATTTTTTAAAATTTTTTGATTTATTTTCAAAAACACCCTAAATTCGCTTGACACTGGGGGGG
>CANQUB010000040.1 GCA_947626955.1 uncultured Clostridia bacterium
GCCAACCATAATGACGGCGTCGTACCATGGGAATATGGCGATGGCGTTTATTATCGACACCGACCTAACGGCGGCATTGGCAATGGCCGAGGCTATGTAGGTCACGGCAATACCAATAAGTCCCGAGCCGAGGCCGATGATAAAGGTTTCGGCATTGAACAGGTAGGCCACGTCTCGCTTGCGGCCACCAAGTGAGCGGATGACGCCAATTTCCTTGGTACGCTCCACAACCGACACATAAGTGATAATGGCAATCATGACGCAGGATACCACCAGCGAAAGGGCGGTAAAACCTATTAGAGCGTAGGTCACGATATCAATAAAGGTGTCAATCATATTGATGATAACCGAAATGTTGTCACTATAGGTGATGTCGTCACGCTGGTCGGCGGTGAGGGTCTTGCTTCCCACCTGCAGGGCTTCGTCGCTGTTCCAGCGATCGAGGTAATTAAGCACGGCGTCCTTGTGAGTGAAGTCCACAGGGTAGATAGAAATGGTCTCTGGAACGTCGCTACCGCCAAGCTCTTGAAGGGATAAGAAGTAGTTTTCATTGGTTTGGCCGGTCATGTAGCCACCAATCATGGAAGAAAAGCTGTCGACCGAGCCCACAAAGCCAACCTGATCTGTATAGCTTGTACCCTCAAAAGTAAAGTCGTAGTTATAGGTGATGCCGTAGCTTCCACCCTTATCGTATCCACCAGGGATGGTTGGAAGATTGATGGTCTTCATTAGAGTGACAATTTTTGAAGTGAGGCTCTTTGAAACAAAGTCTTTGGCAAGCTCTTCGGTGTAGAAGAATCCGCTTTGCAGGCAGCCGTAGTTGATCTCTTCTTTTGGCTCAAGGATGCCTACAATCTCAAGCTCAGTCCCCTCTGCAGTAAACATTGAGCTGTCATAATTATAGGTTCCGTAGTTGTACATTCCAAGTTCGCGATTTGGGTCGTAAAAATTTAAATTCATGTTGTAAAGGTCATCATTTTGGTAAAGGGTAAAAGTCTTGCCAAGCAGCTCCTCATACGAGAACTTTTTCTTGTCTAGCTCAGGCTTATACTTGTTGGCGTTGTTGGTCTCACGCCAAACAATGTTCATAAATTCATCTTGGGTGTAGTAGCCAAGCTGTGCCAGCAATAGGTCGGTTAGGTCGCGGTCACGGCTGACCACAATCATGACCTCGTTTTTGCCGCTGGCAATCTTGCCGTCTAGCACATTGTATTGCGACAGGATATAGTCATTGTCCTTAGGTGCTTGCATAAAGGTGTCGCTAAGGCTGGTGACGAAGGTGGCGTACTGCGCGTAGTCGGTCTTTTTCAAAATCGAGGTATAGAGAGTCTTGATGGCGCTAAGAGAAATGTTTTGTGGCTCAGCAGGCTCTTCACTCCCCGCCGCCGCTTCGCCCACAAAGTCGGTGAAGATGTTGTTTGAAAGGTCAAGGCCATAGTCGTAGAACATACTTGCCACATCCTCTTCTGGCAGTCCTTCAAGGAACTTTAAATAGTCCTCGGTTATGGTGTTTGAAATGGTGAACGAGTTGGCCTGTGCCGAGCGCGAAACGAGGTAGGCTATCATGCTGTCCACGTTTACAAAGCCACCCTCTTTCAGTGCTTTAACTCGGTCGTCGGTGGTGCTGGCCTGCATCAGGGCACCAAAGTCGATGCCTGTTTGCGAAATAGTTATAGGGTTGCCCGACATCATGTCGTCTTGCATGTCGTCGATAAAGGTTCGCACCCCGCACGAAATAGACAGCACCAGCGACACGCCAATGATACCAATGGCCCCGGCGATACTGGTTAAAATGGTACGGCCTTTTTTAGAAAACAGGTTGCGGGCCGAAAGCTTGAAGGCGGTGAAGAAACTCATCTTTGCTTTTTCACTTTGGCCGCGTTTTTTGCGTTTTGCAAAGTGCCTAATCTCTTGTCTTTCGGCAATTTCTCTTTGCTTTTTTAGTGCCTTTTGATTGGTTTTTATTTGTTTTTTGAGCTCTTTTTGGGCTTTTTTATCGGTTTTTTCAACATTTTCGAGCTCATTTTGCAGTTTTTTGTCATTAGCAATGAGTTCGGCCTCAATGGCTTTGTTCTTTTCTTTGGTCTCAAGTTTAAGCCTTTCGACCTCGGCTTTTTCCTCTTCGGTTGTGAACGGATTGTTGTCGTCGAGCACCTTGCCGTCAAGCAGTTTAATAATCCTGGTCGAGTACTCCTCGGCAATCTCAGGGTTGTGGGTTACCATGATAACTAGCCTGTCGGCCGAAATCTCCCGTATAAGCTCCATGATTTGCTTGCTGGTAACAGTGTCTAGAGCGCCGGTTGGCTCATCGGCCAAAAGAATTTCAGGCTCGTTTACAAGGGCACGGGCAATGGCCACTCTTTGGCACTGCCCACCCGAGAGCTGGTTTGGCATCTTGTTGTACTGTCCCTTTAACCCCACCTTATCTAGAGCCTGCTTTGCACGGCGAACACGCTCGTTCTTGCCAATTCCGGCAATGGTGAGTGCAAGCTCGACGTTGCCGAGTATGGTTTGGTGCGGGATAAGATTATAGCTTTGAAAAATAAAGCCAACACGGTGGTTACGATAGACATCCCAGTCCCTATCTTTAAACTCCTTGGTGCTGCGGCCATTTATGAAAAGATCGCCCGAAGTGTACTTATCCAGCCCACCAATGATGTTTAGAAGGGTGGTTTTTCCGCAGCCTGACGGCCCCAAAATGGAGACAAACTCGCTCTTGCGAAAAGCCAAATCCACTTTTTTGAGGGCTTCGACCTTGGAATCGGCAACCACATAGTCTTTACAAATTTTATTTAATCTCAGCATGACCTTCTCTCCCATTATGATTTAGTAATATTATAATAACATTTGTCGAAATAAGCAACATAAAAAATACACAAATTTAAAACATTTTTACCTTTAGTTTGGCCTTTATCCAAAATGGCTATTGACTTAGTCAACTTTAAGTACTAAAATAAAAGCATGTATAGAAGAAAAAGAAATTTGCATTTGTCAGATAAGTGTCGCCAACTTGCCGAGGAGCAAAATGAAATTTTAAAAGCTCTCTACAAGGCCGACGCCACTTGGGGTTTTGACAAGAGGGTCGATCTCTCTTCTTTCCAGGCCGAACAACTGGGCGACTTTTGGCTTCGCGCCAATGTTTATATGGCAATTTTAAAGATTGACGAAATTTTGAATCACGCCACCGACAAGCAGATTGCCGAAATTCTTGGCGGACACTTCAAGCTTCGTAACCTTAGCTATGAGCAGGTTGAAAAGTTTGCCGAGAACGTGGGCAAAAAGATTGACAAAGGTCACGGCCAGACCATAAAGCTAGCCCCAATAAACGACGGGGTGTATTCCCTTATTGTCAAGAACGGCTACTACCACTTGGAATCTATGGGCGAGCTTTTCCTTGATACCGACCCTGTTACCATCTACACCGATGAAAAGGACCTTGACGACAAACAAATATTGACATATCTTAGAAACATCCTTGCCCACGAGTCCCCTATCATCAACGGCAACAAGCTGGTGTTCAAGACCATTAGCATGGACGCCGAAATTTCGGCATTGTGGCTGAGGGGCTTAAACGAGATGGAGCTTCAAAAAGCCAACGTCGAGGACCCCGACAGCCTATACAGCAAGATTGAAAACGTCATTAAACAGAATCATCTTCATTTTAAAAACATAAGCGATCTAGAAGCCATCCTCGACGCTCTAAAAGACGAGGTGCACGGAGAGATTAGCGAGCATTTCAAATACGCCAAAGATTTTTGCATTCTTCGAACAAGGTGGACCGAATATATCTTGCATCGTCCGCTTGAAGAGAAAATTCAGTTTTTGGCCGACATTTTATACTTTAACTCCAAGTACTACATAAAAGGACACCAAAGAGTTAATCCAAACGTAATCTATCTATTGCTCAAATTTATGGATGGCGAAATTCAAAAACGCGATGCAGTTTTTGCCACTCCTGAACAGTTAAAAGTGCAAGAAATTATCGAGCTCAGCAACAAAAAGACCGAGCTTGAACAAAAGATTCTAAACCACCAAAAAAGGTTTCCAATACAAACCCCAACTTCGAGAGTCATACTTGGTAAGCTATTTAAGGAATATGACAGTCTCAAAAAAGAGGCCGAGGCAATTTTGGCCGAGCACAGCAGTCAACAGAAATACACCAGCAGCGACATGGCCCTCTTCTCGTCGAGCAAGTTTGAGAACCTTACAATGGAAACAGCCTTCAACATCTTGTGTTTGATGGGCTTCAACTCGCTTGTGACCAGCTCGTTTGTTGACGATGTCTTGACCGAAACTTCCTTCTTTGACATGAACCAGACTCAAAAAGACTTCATCGGCCAGATAAATATGGAACGCCTCTCGTTCTACAAATATAACAATGGCAAAAGATTGACGCCTGAAACTCCCGAAGACAAGGCCTATATACTTCTAGGAATAAGAAATGCCCTCATCCACAACGCCACGCACTATTATATCAATCCCGAAAACATTCCATATGTTAAGTCTACCTTCTCGGGCGGGGTTATGGTGTTTGAGTCAACCAAGCAGCACATCAAAGTTGTGGGCTCTTTCGAAAGCTTTTTTAGATTATTTTCTTCAAATGAATTCTTCTTGAAAAGACCCGAAGATCTGGTTTCGAAAATTTATAGGCCAAAACATAAGAAAACTGACACCGAAGAAAGCTCAATTGATCCCACCGTCCAAGGCCAAGAGGCAAACGAAACCTTTACAGATGACCAAGACCAAGACACCAGCGATAATGGCGACCAGCCAGGCGGCGACGAATAATTATATTTTTGCATAAAAAAAAGCGGGGCTCTGCCCCGCTTTTATATTGCCACTTCAATCTTGTATTTTTTGTCGTTATACTTATAGTTTTCGAACTTAAAGCTATCCACCGTGAACTTGTAAAAGTCGGTAATGTTTGGATCAATTGTAAGTTTTGGGGCGGGATATTTTTTGTGTTTTATAACCTCTTTAATAATTGGTATATGCCTATCATATATATGTGCGTCGGCGATGACGTGCACAAGCTCGCCCGGCACGAGCCCCACCGACTTTGCAATCATATGCACAAGCACGGCGTACTGGCAAACATTCCAGTTATTGGCCGTCAGCATATCCTGCGAGCGCTGGTTTAAGATGGCGTTGAGCTTGCCGCGGCTGACATTAAAGGTCACCGAATAGGCGCACGGATAAAGCCCCATTTCGCTGAGGTCGGCGTGGTTATAAATGTTGGTCAAGATCCTGCGAGAGGCCGGATTGTGCTTAAGGTCATAGAGCACACGGTCGACCTGGTCGAACATGCCCTCTTTGTATTTGTGCTTGATTCCCAGTTGGTAGCCGTAGGCCTTGCCAATGGTGCCCTTTTCGTCGGCCCACGAGTCCCAAATGTGGCTGTGAAGTTCGTGGATATCGTTGCTCTTCTTTTGCCAAATCCACAGCAATTCGTCGATGCAGTTTTTGTAGTTGGTCTTTCTAAGTGTCAGCATTGGAAACTCTTTTGAAAGGTCGTAACGATTGACTATGCAGAACTTTTTGATGGTGTGGGCGCTGGTGCCGTCCTTCCATTTTGGCCTAACCTCTTGGTCGGTGTCATAAGTGCCGTGCTTTAGAATGTCCTTGACATTTTTTATAAAGACCTTGTCTGCATAGCTCATAATTATTCTCCTTTGTGCTGTAATTTGTGACAAATTAGTGTGTTTTTCATAAGGCAGGCCACGGTAAGGGGCCCCACCCCGCCCGGAACGGGAGTTATGTGGCTTGTCAATTCTTTAACGTTTTCAAAGTCCACATCCCCCGTAAGGCCGCTTTCGGTGCGGTTTATGCCAACGTCGATGACCACGGCACCCTTCTTTATATATTCCTTAGTAATATACCTACTCTTGCCGATTGCCACTACCAAAATGTCGGCCGTCTTGGTCTCTTTGTAGAGCTCTCTTGTCTTGCTATGGCAAACGGTGACTGTGGCGTTGGCCTGCTCCAAGAGATTGGCCACGCTCTTACCCACAAGCAGGCTTCTTCCAACCACCACTGCCTTTTTGCCTGCAACCTCTATGTTCTCACTCTTTAGGATTTCCATAACTCCGGTGGCTGTACATGGTGCAAGTGCTCCCCTTGCCGAAAACAGTGCGCCAAGGTTATGGTAGGTCAGGCAGTCAACATCCTTTTTAGGGTCTATCCAGTTTGTGGCCTCGACCTCGTCAAGCTGGGCTGGCAGGGGCAGTTGCAGCAGTATGCCCGAAATGCTTGGGTCGGCGTTTAGCTCAGTGATGGTCTTTTTTAATGTGTTTTTGCTAACGTCATTTTTAAGTCTTACGACCTTTGAAGTCATGCCGCACTCATCGCAAGCCTTTTGCTTGTTTCTAACATAGATCTCACTTGCCGAGTCGCCCTCGACAATAACGCAAGCCAGGCATGGTGCAGGCTTGCCCTTTTTTAGGTAATTTTTTTCTACTTCTTGTCTTGCCTCGGCCCTAATTTTTGCAGCCAAGGACTTTCCATCAATAATCTTCATAACTTGATTATGTACGACCAAAAAAAATTTTGCAAATCTTTTAAATACATTTTTTATTTTTATATTTTTTTGCTACACTTAAATCAAAACAGGAGGAAATTTGACATGAAATATCTAAAGAATACCGACCCCGAGGTCTACTCGGCCATCAAAAAAGAAGAAAAGCGTCAGCGTGAGCACCTTGAGCTCATAGCCAGCGAAAACTACACCTCACTCGCCGTGCGCGAGGCCGTTGGCAGCGTGTTTACCAATAAATATGCCGAGGGCTATCCTGGCCGCAGATACTATTGCGGTTGCGAGAATATCGACACCGTCGAGAGCCTGGCCATTGAACGGGCCAAAAAACTTTTCCATGCTGAGCACGTAAACGTTCAGCCGCACTCGGGTGCACAGGCCAACTTTGCTGTATTTTTAGCTCTTCTTAAGCCCGGCGATGTGGTGCTTGGAATGAGCCTGCCGGCTGGTGGGCACCTCACCCACGGCACCAAAGTCAATGTTTCGGGCAAATTCTTCACGGCCTATAGCTACGGCGTCGACCCGGTCACCGAGGTCATTAACTACGACGAGGTTGAGCGAATCGCTCGAGAGGTCAAGCCTAAACTCATAATCGCCGGTGCCAGTGCCTACCCAAGAAAGATAGACTTTGCGCGCTTTAGACAGATTGCCGACAGCGTGGGGGCCTACCTCATGGTGGACATGGCACACATTGCCGGAATCATTGCCGCGGGCTATGATGACAACCCTTGCCTTGTTGCCGACGTGGTCACCACCACCACCCACAAGACCTTGCGTGGGCCAAGGGGCGGGATGATCTTTTGCAAAGAGGAGCTTGCTAAAAAGATAGACAGTGCTGTGTTCCCAGGAAGCCAAGGCGGGCCGCTTGAACACGTCATCGCCGGCAAGGCTGTAATGCTTAAAGAAGACCTCAGTCCTGAGTACAAAAAGTATATCTGCCAGGTGCTAAAAAACGCAAAAGTACTGGCAAATGAGCTGAAAAAGTATGGTTTTAGGCTGGTTTCGGGCGGAACAGACAATCATCTCATGCTTGTCGACCTCACCCCATTTAATATCAGCGGCAAAGAGGCTAGTGAGCTGCTGCACGCTGCTAACATTACCACTAATAAAAACAGCATACCAAATGAGACCCTGCCACCAACCATAACCAGCGGCCTGAGACTGGGCACTCCTGCTGTCACCACTCTCGGCATGAAAGAGCCTGAGATGAAACAAATTGCCGGCTTTATCTACCGCATTGTAACCGAAAAAGAAAAAGCCATCAAAGATGTCAAAAAACAAGTGATTCAGTTGATGAAGAAATTTATTTAATTTTATGCGAGGGGTCATCACCCCTCGCGCTCCCATTTTAAAAAGGGCGGTTAGCTTGCTAACCGCCCTTTTTGAACTTGTAGTGTAAGGCTTACGCCCTAAAAGCGATGTAAACAAACAACAATTTCGTGCTTGTAAAATAGCAGATAGTGCGAAATTTAGTAATAAAAGTTCCAAAACAGGTTCCGCATAACACTACTGCTGTATGCGGGTTCTGCTTTGGGGCTTTTATTCAAAATTTCACGCTAGGTGCGGCAAGACGGGAGCGAGCGATAAGTCGCTCGCAACCTACACCCCCTCGCGCTCCCATTTTAAAAAGGGCGGTTAGCTTGCTAACCGCCCTTTTTGAACTTGTAGTGTAAGGCTGACGCCCTAAAAGCGATGTAAACAAAAAAGCTTTTAGGTGCTTGTAAAGCAGCAAATAAAGCAAGCTGATGACATCTTGGCGTCGCCGTAGGTGTTATACGTTTACACAATCAGCCTTATTGCTGGTCTTATTCCATTAGTTCTAGTTGCTGATGCCCCTGTTGCCAAAGTGCCCATTGCCGCAACACAATATGCTTTGCTTTCATTTTCTGTTGCCGATCTTAACCAATATGTTGAATTGCTCCCTTCAGGGCGATAGAATGTCTTAAAGCTAGAAATTTCAAGATCATTACAAATCGCAAAGTCACTTTGTGAACATAACCTGGCAGCATTTCCATTAGTTGCATAATTATCATTTTCTGTAAACAATCCGCTGCCCATTTCATAACGACTTTTTAAATACACATAATCTTCGGTTGCAAGTGAATCCTTATCACTTGTCGGCAAGTTGGGGATGGGATCTTCACCCCTTAAATTATTTTTTACTCGACTTAATTGTATTATTTCTTTTTCTCTATCTGAGAAAGCGTCGTTGTAAAAAACATTGTTACACCAGTATCGTGCAAACGAATTTTCCCAAGTATTACTATAGCCAGTAGTCACAAAAGGAATCATGCCCGTAAGTATAATTTCGCTATACAACTCTATAGCCTCTGTTCCGGCTTGCCACTGCTCATAATTTAATATTAACCATCTTATTGGCTCAATTTTAAACCAAACACATTGGTTTTCCTCGACATTTTCTCCGTTTCTAAATGAATAAGTTCTTCTGGAGTAATCAAAATAACTATAGCCTCTCACATACATATTTCCATCATCATATAAATAAGCATCCCATACCCCAAAAGTTTTTCCATAATATGATATTGTCTTTTCTCTTATTGTATACGTTTTAACCTTTGAAGGATTTGTTGTCTCAAACCAAGTCTCCAACTCGTTGTTCATATCTCCGCCAACATATGTTTGAGGATAAGAGCCAAGCTCAACCGT
Organism: uncultured Clostridia bacterium; assembly: GCA_947626955.1. GTDB lineage: Bacteria > Bacillota > Clostridia > Christensenellales > UBA1242 > UMGS2069. The sequence continues at coordinate 9,200 of CANQUB010000040.1, forward strand.
GTAAAGACTTATGCTTGAGACTGCACCATCATCCGAAGTCCCTCCCATTCTTGTCTTCTCTGTGCTGACATTTATTTTTAGAAGGTTTCGGTCCACAATCTCATTTTCATCGACATTGGCTTTGGGGTCTATAGTGAACTCGGCACCTTTTTCAATGTAGATGGCTGGGCCGGCCTTGGTGGCTGTGCAGCTTGTTATGCTCCCGCCATTTATTATGCAAGTGGCTCCGGCTTGAACATAGATTCCCCCACCATAGACAGCCGAGCAGGCGTTTATTGTCCCGCTATCCATGATAAATGTTGCTCCGCTGGATACAAACACTGCTCCGCCATAGTTCTTTGTCTTGCCCTGTATCTTTCCACCCCTCATTTTGTAGGTGGTGTTAGGAGCAAGAAATATTGCCCCGCCCTTTTGGCTGGCAGGGGCTGTGCTTGCCCCTGTGTCCTCACTGGCAGCATAGAGCTCAGCATA
>CANQUB010000041.1 GCA_947626955.1 uncultured Clostridia bacterium
GTCGAAATTGACGAGCGACAGCACTAACTCGAAAAAATAAACTTCCTTTTCCCGAAATCACCCCCCGTCTCTGCTCCTTGGAACCGCACCCCTATTTGGCCACCCTATTTAGAAAAAATTGTTTATTTTTGATTCTGGCGGCTGGGCGCAAGGTCCCGCTGTTCTTAAACTTCCAAGAGCAAGTGATAGTGCTCTCGCTAGGCCGCGGGCGGCCGCCAACCCACAGAGAACATTTGTTCGCATTTCTTGCGCTCGGCTCGAACATTTGTTCGCCTTGCAAAAATTTTCCTAAAATTGGTTCCGAATTCGATGGGAGCGTGGGCGTACAAAATTTCGTACATTTTTTCAAAATTTAATGGAATTCCTTTCTTGTACAATTTGCACAAAAAATAGAGGTCATTTTTGTGCAAAGTATCTATTGATTTCTTCGTAAAATTATAGTATAATATAATTGAAAAAAGAAAAGGAAATAAATTAAAAAGATATTTTAAGCAAGAGGAAAGAATAGAAAGGGGAACTCACAATGATGAAGCAGACCTACTATAAGCCCTATTGGGTTGACGCCGCAGGCGTCAAGACGAGCGGTGCTATCGTGTATAACACTATGAGCGAGGCCATGGAGGTCGCCATGATGCGGGCCTTGGCCAACGGCACAGCCATGATGTGTGGTGTTGATGATGTAGTGTATGAGTATGACAACGATGGGCTTGCTTGGTGAGCAGAGCGGCGGCCAGGCCTGCGGCTCGGCTATCATCCCGCTGTCTTAATGCAAGGGCAGTAAGCAAGAAATAAAGATAAAGATGTGTATGTTCTAAAAAGAAAAAAGAAAATGCTTTCTTTTTCTACTTCTCTATCTGTAATGTGTAACCACGAGGGTGAGCAGGTACTATGAGTAGGCGGCCGTGCGTTGGGGCGGCGGGCAGCATAGCACACCACAGTACAGCATAACACGACAGGCACAGGCCATGACTTGGCTTGGCACATGACGACAGCAACAACAATGAGTAGTAGCACACACTAACTATGTTAGTACACCCTACAGCACACAGGTAGGTAGATAGGTAGGTGAGTAAAGCATGGCCTTGGTGTATGGCACGGCACAACAGAGTGATGAATAGTAAGTGCAATAGATAAGAATAATAAAAGGAAGAGGGAAGTATTAAATGCAGAAGCAGAAGATAACAAAGGAACAGATAGCACAGGTCTTGCATAGCCTTGGCTATGTCCCGCTGTTCAATAGCAGAGAGACAGACAAGGACGGCAGCAGCAACAACAATGATAAGCACAATAGAAAGAAGGAGTATTAAATGTTGTATAGTGGTGATGTAACTATTAGCTTCTCTATTGATAAGGATAAATATCCAGCAATAAGAGATGAATACTTTTACAGAGTAGACGCTGTAACTAAACAAGATAAAAAGATAGCAGAACAAACCTATTGGGATAATATTCTAAAGCGGGCGGCCTTGTCTATCTTGGAGCATGAAGCGGTTGATGATGTGCGGATAACTGGAATGAATTTCTTGGGGTATTTTGCTAGCGAGTAATATCGTCAGCGCCGCCGGCGGCCGTAGTACCTAGGGGAACATATGTTCGCATTTATTACGCCGAGGAAAGTCGCTTGAATTAGTCAAAACTAATTGCCCAAAATTCGGGCTTAATTTTTGTGCAACTTGACTATTGACGAGCGGCCTGGTGGTATGGTATAATAAATGTACAGTAAAGGAAAGGGGAAATCAGAAATGCAGAAAAAAGAAGCTTGCAAATCTGTTGAGATGTCGACAAAAGAGATTGAATTTATGAATCAATGGATTGACACTTACATGAAAGTCTATCAACGTAAATTAAATGAAATGATTGCAAAGAAACAAATAAAAAGCGCTCGTTGGTGTGCTACAAACCTGCAGGTTCTTAAAGACATGAAAGAAAAAATTAATTAAGCCATTTTCTACATCTTTTTCTTTCCTTCTCTTTTGTGTTGTGCCCAGGGCGTGCCTGGCGCCGTCTTGGGCATAATGCACAAAAAGAAACTTGCAAATTTGTGCAATTTGCCTATTGCAAAAGAAAGAAAAGGATGTTATAATAAGTATGTAAGATGAAAGAAAGAGAGGAAACAAAAATGAAACTTTACGTTTACTACATTGTTTACAGAGGTCACGAAAATGAAGAGCCTGTGAAGACTTACGGATTCGTTAATTATCAGAAAGTCCTTGATAATTGCGAGGACGTCGTAAGCTACAAGTGCTTACAGGCTTAACCAAAAGGCCAGGGCAGGTTGCACAAAAGAAAGTAATCAAAATTGCGCAACCTGCCTATTGCTTTATCTTGGAGTCTATGTTATAATAAGTATGTAAGATGAAAGAAAGAGAGGAAACAAGAGATGAAGAAAACTTTGATGATTGTGGCGAAAATTGCGGCGGCCGTCTTGATAATTTGGTTTGCGGCCTCGTGGATTGAAGTATTTGTAAATAATGGTACAATTAATCCATCGTATTCCAATTTTAACTTGATTGTGCAGCTCCTGCACTTAGTAGATTAAAGCGGCCAGGCCGCTTTTTTTCTTTGCCAGAAGTAAATGAACGAAATTCCGTCAGCGCCGCTAGCGGTCGGCGAAATGAACGAAATTTGGGTCATCAGAATTTAAATTAACGGCGAGGCCGAAAGCTGGCGCAGGCCGCAATCCCGAAATTATGCACAAAAACTTTTTTGAAATTTGTGCAATCTGCCTATTGCAAGGCTATCTATTTGATGCTATAATATACTTGTAAGATGAAGAGAGAAAAGAAAGGAAGTAAAAACAATGATGTACAATTCAATCAACTTTGACATGGAGCTTGAAATCCAAATGAACGCCGATGCTTGGTGCGACTACCTTGACAAAGCAAAAGCAAATGGTGACAACCGCTCTGAGCGTGAATTTCAGAAAGCTTTCATAGCTGCGGTAAATGAAGCGTTCCAGAATACCGAATTTGCTAAATCTTTGAAAGCATCCGAGGACATCTTTCATGTGGGCAACATCGAATGCTACGAGGACATTGAAGGTGAACATTGGTACCCCTCCCACGTATGGGAGCACAAAAACAAAAAAGGAGGTCGTAAATAATGAAACGCAAATACAACATCGAAATCCCCATCACCTTTATTGATGAGGACATCACCAAAGAGGAGGCGGAATGCAACCTGGCGGGAGTGCTTGAGAACCTCATCCCCCTGTTGGCTGGCTGGTATGATGCTTTCACTTTTGACGATATATCAGTAACTGAAAAAGAGGCTTAAGCCTCTTTTTTTGTACGAAATTCGGAACAAAAGTGAATGAACGAAATTTAGTATAGGTCGGCCGGTCGCTGGCGCCCGGCAATCGTGAGCAGAATTTCGTTCACAACTTTTCGAGTGAACGATTGGTCGTTCGTTAGGCAAGGCTAACTTCCCAAAATTGCACAAACGCAAGGCGCATTTTTGTGCAATCTGCCTATTGACGAGGGCGTCCCTATATGCTATAATATACTTGTAGAAAGGAAGTGAAAGGACATGACGCAAACTAAATATCGTATCTCTGTTGATTTGTCGTTTTATGATGATGATATACCTGACGGCTTTTTGACAGAGCTGGAGTTTAATCCTATACCCAATCCGACAGGTTCTGTACTGGATGAAGTGTATCGAGTGATTGACAAGTTAAGGCTTGAAGCTCTTAACTCTATTGCGGAAAACATAGAGTATGAGTTGCAAGACCAGGAAGCGTTAAGAAATGCAAACATTAACGTTACAGTAGAGGCTCTCTAATCTCGATTGTGCAACCTGCACAAAAATAAAGTTTAAAATTTGTGCAGGTTGCCTATTGAAATCAAAACCATTTGATGCTATAATAAGTATGTAAGATGAAGAGAGGAACAAAACCTCTTGAAATCTACAAATAATTTGGGTGACGACCTACGTCAGAAGGAGATGTTTCCATGAGAAAGAACAAAAAGGTTGATGTCAAGAAAGTCGCTAAGCTCGAAGTTATGAACGTTATTGAGAAGGCTCTGATTGAAGCAGGTTATGAGACCTCCAGAGGTGAGACCTATGGCATGACTGAAGGCACTTTGATTGTCGGTCACGATACCTGCGACATTCAGATAAAGCCTATAACTCCGAAGGCAGGCGTAACTCGCTATGAGCCTATACCTGACGAGGACTAAAAGCGACAAGCCCCTCCAACTGGAGGGGTTTTTCCTTTTGTACAAATTTACTAAAACCTGCGGCCGCTTTTTGTGCAACTTGCCTATTGACGGAGGCCACAAAAGATGCTATAATAATTATAGAAAATGAAGGAAAGAGGTTTTAAAAATGTTAAAAATCATCATCGGCGCCTTGGTATGGCAAATCATTACTTCTCTTGTTTGCCTGTTCTCAAAAAAGAATGAAGAGACAACCGCAAAGGCAGGCATGGGCATCGGCTATCTTGTTTGTGTTTTGGGACAGCTTCTCACAATTTTACTTGCAAAACTGCTTTTAGTTAAAATGTGGTTTTGTGTAGATTCCGACATCTGTACCAGTCGCTATATCCCTTTTTGGTGGGTAAAGCATTTCCGCACAAAAGAAGAGACAAACGGCAAATATTTTACTTCTACAGCAGGTCACTACAATAAAAATGTTATCCCTATGAACACTTTAATTCTTAAAAACATAACCGAAAATTTTACAGTATGGCACGATTGCACACAGGAGGTTGTATGGTTTGCAAGCTTTTTGAAGCTTGATAGCCCACTTTTCAAACAATTTGAAAGAAAAAATAAAAAATTTTAAGAAAACCCTTGACAAAAGCGCAAAAGTATGGTATAATAAATACAGAAATTAAGAGAAAAGGAGATTTTAAAAATGCAAGTAACCGCAACAATCGTAATTGACATTAAGGAGGACGAGTACGAGGACGAGTTTATGAACTATCTGGATGACATGGGATATGACCCTGAAGAAACAAGCTCTTCCGATGTAGATCAGGCAAGATGTGACTTCTACGTTGAAGAAGTAATTCCCAACATTTTTGAGGATATTGCGAACACTTCCTCCCAGCGAATTGACTTCCTGCCCGATTGGGAGGTAGATTGGTAAGGCGCCCTGCGAGGCGCTTTTTCTTTTGTGCAAAATGTCTAAAAAAATTTTTTAAATTTGTGCAAAATTACTATTGCAATTTTCAAAAGAAAATGCTATAATAAATATAGAAAATGAGAAAGGAAGATAAAAATGACAAAGTATATTCCTATTAAGTTTCTTGCGGTATGTCTTGCAATTTGGCTTCTATTGTCGCTTATTGACATTGTAGACAATAACGCCTCGCCTGACCCGATGTACTGGTCGTATAATTTGATTGTACTTTTGGTCAACGCCGCTAAGGCAAGGGTGCTCTGACATTAACTGTCAGGGCTTTTTTGCGCCCAAAATTTTTGAACGATATTTCGTTCGTGGGGTCAGCCGCGGGCGGCCGCAATTTTGTACGAGATTTCGTATACGATTTTTCATTCACTGGCAAAAGCTGGCAATCACTAAAATATACATTCCCAGAATTTGACATTGGGCATTTTACACAAAGGCAAGGTCACAATTTTGTGTAATTTTACTATTGCTATTGTCTGCGCTTTGATGTATAATAGGTATGTAAGTTGAAGAAAGGAATTGATGTTAAATGGGTAATATCGACCATCGGCGCAGGTACTTCATTGTACTTGATGTTGAAACCGCAAATTTTGTAGAAAATCCGCTTGTCTATGATTTGGGCTTTGCCGTTGTAGATAAGCACGGCAATATCTATGAGACAAAATCTTTAATGCTTAAAGAGTTGTTTTTCGATATGCAGGACATAATGGCTACCGCCTACTACAACAAAAAGCTCCCTGCCTATTGGGAGGACTGGAGGCAAGGCAGGAAAGAGCTTGTCAATATCTATCAGGCAAGAAGCATTGTTAAGACAGTAATTGAAAAGTACAACATTCATGAAGTTTACGCTTATAATGCACGCTTTGATAAACAGGCTTTAAACAATACCATAAGATATTTAACTAAATCTCGTGTACGTTGGTTTTTCCCTTACGGTATAACTTTTAATTGTATTTGGCATATGGCAACTCAAACGCTTTGCAAACAAAAGAGCTACTATCAAATGGCAAGTGCTAATAACTGGATAAGCGGAAACGGAAATCTAATCACTAATGCGGAAAAGGTTTACAGCTATATTTCAGGTGATAACGACTTTTCAGAAGTCCATCAAGGTCTTGATGATGTCCTGATTGAAGCAAAAATCTTGTCCAAGGTCTTAAGACAACATAAGAAGGTTGATAAGTCAATCAATAGAAATTGTTGGAAAATTCCGCAGGAGGGTTTCAAAGAGTTCATGGAGGGGCAACGCCCCTCCCAGGTCTTGAAGATGATTTGCTTTGATATGGACGGCACCATCGCCGACTTGTATGCTGTCAATAATTGGGAATCCGATTTAAGAGATAACAATGTCCGCCCCTATTCAGAAGCAGATCCTATATTTGACATGGAGGCTCTTGTAGAAGTCTTAAACGAGCTAAAGCAAAAGGGCGTTGAAATCCGTATAATCACCTGGGGCGCAAAAGACAGCTCAAAAGAGTTTTTACAGCGCACAAAAGCAGCTAAAAAAGAATGGCTTGATTCTTTTGACTTCCCCTATAATAAAATACATTGTGTACAGTACGGCACCCCGAAAAGCAAAAGCATCCGCAAATCTATAAACAGCGCAAAAGAAAAAGCTATACTTATTGATGATAATCAAGAAGTATGCAAGAGCTGGAAATACGGCGATACAATAAATCCGACTGAAAGTGATATAATTTTTCAGTTAAAGGAAATTGCGGCCTCCCTCTAAATTGTGCAAAATGCACAAAAAAGAAAATGAAATTTGTACACTTTGCCCCTTGTGGAACACAAACGAATGTGTTATAATAAGTATGTAAGGCGAGGGGCGGGAGTTAAGCCCCGAGGCCTACAAAATAAAATAAGGTGGCGACTTACCGCTAAAGGAGATGTTTTCATGAGAAAGAACAAGAAAGTAGACGTCAAGAAAGTTGCGAAGCTGGAGGTTATGGAGGTAATACAGAAGGCTCTTGCCGATGCAGGTTATCCTATAGCCAAGGGCGAAGGGTACGGCATGACGGATGGAACGCTCGTTGTTACCCATCAGACCTGCGACGTGCAGATTAAGCCCATAACCCCGAAGGCTGGTGTGAACCGCTACGAACCCCTCCCCGAGGATGAGGACTAATCAAGGGCGCCCCTCTACGGAGGGGTTTTCCTCCTGCCCCCTCCTGACAGAATTTGACAGAACGATTTTTCGTTCATTTCCTTTTGTACGAAATTTCGTTTGGCGGGCCGCTCGCCGACGCTCGCAATTACCGCGCGAAATTTCGTTCATTATTTTGCTGCTTGAACGAGATTTCGTTCGCCCTCACCAGCCGTTTCCCGTAATTGTGCAAATTGCACAAAAACAAAGCCGCATCTTTGTACAACATTGCTATTGCACTGGTCTATATTTTATGCTATAATATATACGTAAGCTAAGGAAAGGAGGTAGCCTATGAATAGAGTAAAAGTTACCCTTGATATTCTTCTGAATGAGAACTTCCCGCAGGAAAAGTTTGTTCAGACTATGCGTGAAAATTCGGGGAAACCCATCCGTACCATGCAGGAGGCCGTGAACTGGTACGCAAAAGACGTTTGCGATGCTATCACTCTTGCAATGCTGGATGAGACGTACAATTTAACATCAGAATACGACGAATCGGAGGCGGTTTGGACATATTCAACAGAAGCAGAAACTTTTTAATAGGAGGCGATGCTATGGGAAAAGCCATTGATTTGCACGTTGCTATTCACTATCCCGATAGTGAAGGCATTGATAACGCTATTACGGCCTATGCACATACTATTCACAGGTCGCAACGCCTGGCGGAGGTTCAGTTTTGGGAAATGGTAGCACAGGCCTGGGCAAAAACAATAAGTGATGAGTTAGCCAGCCCTAACTACGAACTCGAGGTCAGTTGGTAAAGTTGCACAAAAAAGAATTTAGAATTTGTGCAAATTGCCTATTGCAAAAGCAAAAAGTTTTTGGTATAATAAGTATGTAAGATGAAGAGAGGGAAAACCTCTTAAATCTAAAAATTTGGGTTGCGGCCTTCGCAAGAAAAGGAGATGTCGTTATGAAAAAGAACAAAAAAGTTGACGTTAAGCACGTTGCCAAGTCCGAGGTTATGACTATCGTTACCAAGGCTCTCGCCGATGCGGGCTATGAGGTGACGGACGGTCAGGCGTATGGTATGACTAACGGCACTATAGTTGTCGGTGGTGCGAATTGTGATGTACAGCTCAAGCCCATTGCGCCTAAGGCAGGTCACACTCGTTATGAGCGCCTGCCTGAGGACGAGGAGGAGTAATCCTCCTCTACGGTGGAGGCTCCCTTTGGGGAGCTTCTTTTTTTATACGATATTTCAGTAAATGAAATTTCGTACAGCTTGGAGCCTCTCGGCCACGGCCGCAATTGCCGCCCGAAATTTCGTTCATATTTTTTACTCTATCCAAAATATCATACACCTTATCGGACGTTTTCCCGAAATGTCCTTATGGCGCGTTAGACCGGCCGTTTGCGCCCGGCTTTTGCCGACGCGTCGTCCATATGCAAATTTTTCATGGACTTTATCGACCCCGCGTCGCTTGACATTTTTTCCCGAAAATGTTATAATACCAAAAAAAGAATCTCATAGGAGCGCCCCCATATGCGCCGTGCCGCTGTACAAATTGCACAAAAAATTCTGGTCATTTTTGTTAAAATTGCATATTAACATTTTCTTAATTTTATGGTATAATATATATAGAAAAAGAAAAAAAATAAAAAATAAAATGAAAGGGGTCATGCTTAATGAGCAAGAAAGCTACTATGAAATCTAAGGAGAGAGAGGCCGCAATAGAAAAGAACATGAAGGTTCTGGGCATCTCTCGAGAAGAAGCTGAGGAACTGTGGGCATTTGATCATGATGAAGTGGACAATCAAGAGGTCGCCGCAATAGAACAGAGCATCTCTGACGTAAAGGCCGAGAAGAAAGCTCGTAAAGGCTCGCCCCTTGATAAAGTAAAGTTAATGAAAGCTAAAAAGAAAGCGGACCGCAACAAGACTGAAATCATAAACGCTGTATGGACCTTTATTGAGGGCATGGCGGTCGAGGGCTTGTTTATAGCGCCGCAAGAGATGACGTCTGGTAAGATGAGCTTCATGGACAAGGACGGTGGCTTCTACTCTCTTACCATAACCAAACATAAAACTCAACCTGACGGTTACCGTATGCCGCAGGTCTCCGATGAAGCGGCGGCCGCTAAGGAATAATCCTACGTTATTATATAATAATTTTTTACAGTTGTCAAGTGCGGCGCCCCCCTTGGCCACGGTCTAAGGGAGGCCCGCCCCTCTGACATTTTTATTTGACATGTCCA
>CANQUB010000042.1 GCA_947626955.1 uncultured Clostridia bacterium
GGGGTAATGTTTTTTTGATTTTTATTGTCAAAATTTGTTTGACATTGAAAAAAATATGGGTTATATTGCACTAAATTGGTTATACAAATATATAAAAAATATATATCCAATTTAATAATCGCTTTTTTTGCGTAAACTAATTTTGTTGAGGCCAAAAAAATGATTTATGGACAATACGCCAGCATGCTTTTGTTCGCGGCTATCGTTGTAGCCATTTTTTTGGTAATCAAGTTTAAGGAAAAAGAAAAAATAAGCCTAGCAATGAAGATTGTATCACTCTCGCTTGGGCTTGTTTTCTTTTTTGAGTTCATGCTCGGCCATGACGAGATTCAAAGGGTGGTTGCCCTGTCGGGTGGTTTGCTTAATAACAAAGCCCTAAACTTTTTCACCCTCATTTGCAACTGGACCTACTTCTCGGCCGTGCTGCTAATTATTTTGTATCCTTTCTTTAAAGAAAGACGATACACCGCACTCGTAAAATATTACGCCACTCCTGTGGTGCTACTCAATATCGGTTTTATGGCGGTAATCGACAAGGGCAACCTCGGCATTTCGCTTTCGGCATTTTCACTCCGCGGGCTGCTGCTTGGCATTTGCCTTGGAATCATGCTGGGCTACTGCATTAGCACCTTCTTTTTGGAGGGCGGCTTCAAGATCGCAAAGAATGACGCATGGGGCTTTGCCTACATTCCTGTGATGCTGCTTGCCACCATGCCGTCGTATATGCTCAACGCCTTGTTTGGGCCATACCGCATCTTTGCCATAATTGACGACTTCAACCAGCCTCACCGTTGGGTGCTATATATGGCCATCGTGGTTCCTATACTGCTCTATGTGCTATTAAAGCGGCTGGACAAGGAGCAAAAGCGGGGGATAATGATTTTCATCACCCTGGCAACCCTTATGAGCTTTTGCCTCAACTACAAATTTATCGACCTCAAGAGCATCAACCACTGGCCATTCCATTTGTGCCACACCGCCATGTATATAATTCCTCTTTGCCTGATATTTAAGTGGGATAAACTTTTCTATTTCACATATTTTATCAACGTGTTCGGGGCGTTTATTGCCATGGCAATACCCGACTACGCAGTCTCGTATAACCTGTTCGACCCAACCATTGTAAAGTTCTATATCAACCACTATTGTGCATTCTTTATGCCAATCGTGATCGTGGGGCTAAGAATTTTCGACCGGCCAAAGCTTAAGCAATTTTTGTATTCCTGCCTTGGCTTTTTGGCCTACTTTGTATTGATACTATTCTTGAACGCATGGTTTTCTAACTACGGCCCAAGCGACTACTTCTACACCAACAGCGACTACATTGTGGACAAGCTTGGACTATGGGCCGAAAACACCATGAAGATCACATGGACTTTCCATATTAAGGACTTGACCTTTACTTTCTACCCGCTGTATCAGTTGCTGTTCTTCCTTGTATATATCCTAATTGCGCTGGTCATGTGGTTTGGATACGAGGCCATGTATAGCTTTGTGGACACGGTCAACGACATTATTGACCGCAAACGCAAGATCAAGATGGACACGCTTGCGCTGGAAATTAGCAAACAAAAAAATGTTGAGGTGGATATGGATAGAGAAGTTAAGCTGGTTTTGAACAATTTTTCAAAACGGTATGGAAGCAGCACCCGCTACGCCGTTAAAGACGCCTGCCTAGAAGTTGAAGGCGGGCAGGTCTACGGCTTTTTGGGTCACAACGGTGCGGGGAAGAGCACTATCATTAAAAGCATTGTGGGCATTCAGCCTATAACCAGCGGCAGCATTACAGTATGCGGTTACGATGTTGAAAAAGAGTCTATCGAAGCCAAGAAGCTTATCGGTTTTGTGCCCGACCAATATGCGCTCTACGAAAAACTGACCGGCCGTGAGTATGTCAACTACATTGCCGACCTATACGAGGTGCCAACCGACAAACGAAACAAGGCCATCGACTACTATGTCAACCTCTTCGACCTTGCCGACGCCTTCGACAACCAAATTAAGACCTACAGCCACGGCATGAAGCAAAAGGTTACCATAATTTCAGCTCTTGTGCATGAGCCAAAAGTATGGATTCTAGACGAGCCGCTCACCGGCCTTGACCCAACCAGCATTTACCAGGTTAAGCAGTGCATGAAACAGCACGCCGAAAAGGGCAACATTGTGTTCTTTTCTAGCCACCTTATCGACATTGTAAAGCAAATTTGCGACAAGGTTGCTATCATCAAAAAGGGCCATATCTTGTATAGCGACACTGTCGAAAACATCGAAAATACCGAGGGTCTAGAGCAATTTTACCTGCGCCTTACCAAGACCACTATTGACGACCTTGAAAAGGCCGACGACACCAAAAAAAGCAAAGTTAAAAAGGAAAACCGCTTTTTAAAATTCTTCAAACGTAGGAATAAAGAGGCTAGCGAGCCTGCCAAGGCCGAAGAATCAAAACCCGAAGATAAACCCGCCAATGAAGAGCCAAAGGCCGAGCCAAAAGCCGAGCAAAAGACTGAAGAACCAAAAGGCGAAGAGCCTAAACAAGAGCAGCCAAAGGCCGAAGAGCCTGCAAAGGTGGAGCAAAAGGCCGCCGATGAACCAAAAGGCGAAGGAAAACCCAAACAAAAATCCAAAAAATAGAAGGGGAAGGAAATGAGAGCACTAAAAACGCTAGTTATGATGCAGCTCAAGGACAAAATTGATATGTCCTTCCTTTCCTCATGGAAAAAAGCTTTATTTAAGACGATATTTTGGCTAATCAAGTTCGCACTTATCACGGCTATTATCTATTTAGCATTGTATGTACTTAGTTATTTGCGAGTTGTAAGTATTTTGCCAGGAATACCGCAAAACTTCATGGTATGTGTATTTACTCTAATGCTTTTGCTAAGTCTGTTTGTATGTACAGTTGGTATGAGCCGATCATTATATTTTGCTAAGGACAACCAAGTGCTATTAACTTTGCCAGCTAGCCGGACTGAAATTTTTACTTCGAAAATCATTGTTTACTATATCTATGAATTGATAAGAAACGTAACCTACTTTTTACCACTATTTCTTGTTTATGGATATTTGAACTCCCAGCCATTTTATTATTATATTTGGGTGCTGGTCGGCACAGGCATTTTAACCGCTGTGCCTGTGGTTTTGGGTGCATTTTTAAGCATTCCTATGATGTTTGTTATTAGTTTTTTAAAACAACACAAATGGTTTGCTTATAGCTTGTTAACAATTTTGTCGGTTGGTATTGTGGTTTTAGTCATATGGGTGGTTTATAAAATACCTGCAAAATTCGACTTGTTCGCAAATTGGCAAACCACATTTTGGAAAATCCAAGACTTTATGAATGAATTTGGTAAAATATGTTTGCCTTTCACTTGGCTGTTTGTCATGGTGACAGGCACTAGATATGGCATTTCAAATATCATGTTCGACTCAAAACAATTTATATATTTATTTTCGACTTTGGGTGTAATTGTGGTCGCCTTTGCCGCCGCCTTTTTGATAGTTCGCCCTCTATATTTTAAAATGGCAAGTTCACCATTTGAGTATAAAAGAGTTAAGGTAAAGCCTAAACGAAATAAACAGAGCAAGCCAGCAAAATCAGTGCTTAAAAAAGAGTTGTTGTTGCTTTATAGAACGCCAAATAAAATGTTTAGTTTACTTGCTGTGGTAATTTTCTTGCCTATAGCTATATTTATGCTGAATAAATTTTATATGGCAATGGACATAACGCTGCTTGGAAAATATTTGCAAATAATGTTTAATGTTTTGATAATTTTGTTGATTGTCACTGCGACCAATGCTTCAATAGCACAGATATATAGTGAAGAGGGGGCATCGGCATACCTTATAAAAACCAATCCACAAACATACGTGAAGCAACTGTCATTGAAACTGGTTATAAACGCCGTTCTTGTAAGCTTGTCGATTATAGCTACAACAATAGTGTTTGGGAAGTTTTACAAATTTAGCGGACTAGTTATATTTGAACTGTTTCTCTTTATAGAATTTGTTTACTTGTCGCACTTGTTATGGAGTGCAGAAATGGACTTCATGAATCCACAAAACAGGCAATATCAAACCACAGGTCAGCACATTAACAATCCAAATAGCCTAAAATCCACACTGACTTCGTTTGTATTGTCGGCAATCTTTGCTTTCCTAACATTTTTCTTGATTGGAGAGGGAGAGAGAATGGTATTTGTCAGAATATCCATATTTGCCGCACTGTTTTTACTACTTCGTATTTGGCTGTATGTCAATAAAATCAAAGTTTACTACAAGGAGAAGCAATAATGAAGAAATCAACTTTGATTATTATTGGTGTTATATATATTGCGTCTATTGTAATAATATCGGTTTTCGGCCTTGTGCCTAAGATATATCGAAAAGTTTATCCTGTTACAAAGATCGAATGTCTAAACGAAACCGATGAAAAAACGATAGTGAGAAAAAATGGTGATGAATTTACTATTATTGTTAAATTTACTGAGCCAGCAAATGCTAATGATATGTCGGGGACAATCTTACAACTCAGATGGCGAGTTTATCCCGATAATGCCACCGACAATAATGTACAATTCATTTATGATAAAACCCGAAAAAACTTTCAATTCGTGCAAGACGAGTCGGGTAGAGAACTTGGAACTGTGCTCTTCTTCGCTCCGGCAACATTTAATTTGACCATATTAGCCGCAGACGGAAGTGGAGTAAAGTTCAACTTATTAATAAGGGCGATACGCATATAGGCATAAAAATACAAAAAAAACAAAAAATATAAAAAAGGAGAAAAAACATGAAGAAAAAAATACTTACTTCAATATTGGCATTTATAATATGCTTGACAAGTGGTATTTGGCTTGGTGGTTGTGATAATAAAGATGTAACTTTCAAGTCTATGGCACTAGATCAAAGCACATTAAATACCACTGTTGAACAAAATAGTGAAGTAAACACCAGTGGTGTTGTGGTAGTCGTAACTTATTCGGACCACTCAACGAAAAGAGTTACTTCCGCCAATTTAACTTTTAGTCATGTGGACACTAGCGAAGTTGGGACTAAAACATTAAGAATTACCTATGAAGAAAAGTCCGTAAAACATTATATTGATGTTGAAATAAACGTTGTTGAAGCTGCTGCTCCAAGTGAAGAGCCTGACACTGTCGAAGTACTTGAAAGTATGCTTTGGAACGAGTACGAGTCTAGAAACGAAGTTCAAGGAAAAGCACTAGAGTATATGGACAAAAACGATTTTCTATATGCAGGTACTGACAACAAGTTCAATTTTCGTATCGCTGGAACTATTGTTGTCGAAGGACAATTAGATACTGTTACAAAAGTGCCTAATCAAATGGAAGTTACCGTATCGCAATTGGTCGGTCCATATGACTTTGAGCAAACAGAAAATAATCAATGGGATGAACTAACTCAAACAGAGCTGGACGACCTGCTCACCATAAACAATGATTACACTATAAGCTTCAAGAATGCAGCCATTGATCAAGTTTTGCAATTCAAGTATAAAGCGGTGAAATCAGCAGAAGGAGCTGAGGAAAAACAAGTAAGCTTTACAGCTGTTGTTAAGGTTGCAAAAGGTTTCAACGTGTATGATGCACAAGACCTTAGTATGTTTGATGACACCGTAAATCAAAAAAATGTGCGCGATGCCGTCATGCAAAAATATGGTTTGGATCCATCTACATTTCAATTACCAAATGCACTATTTTTACAAGCTGATATAGAGATAACCCCTCAATATCTTGGATCCTATTATTTCTATGATGGGACAGATCAAGTTTCACTTTGGGCAAAAGAGACTTTCAATATTGATCTTACTGGATCAGCTAAGAACCATTATGGTGAGGGCGTATATAAAAGGACCATCAATTCGGGTACAGACTTTATGTTTAATGGTAACTATTTCAACATTAATGCAAGCGGTTTCCCTTTGGTTGTTTTTGAAAACGAACCTGAAAATTATTCAAGTGCCGGAAAAAGTAAATTCGCCACTTTTGTACCAGATAGTACTAAAATGGAAGAATATGATGGAGACAAAAACTACATCACAAGTTTCCAAAGTTTATTTTGGGTAGGTAATGGTTCATTAACCGAAGCTACCGATGTTTTTGTTAGGAATATGCATTTCACTGGTAATTCTGCTATATCTGACCACCCTCAATATTCAGGCGGTTTGATGCAATTTAAGTCTTACTGTGTTAACTTACACGCATATAACACAATTTCTAAAAACTTCTATGTTACATATTTCCCTGACGCACCTGTCGCCGGTACAAGGGAGAACAAAACACTATCAAGTGGGGAGCCTAATCCATTATATAAACTGGATGGTCATTTCTATATTGATAGTTGTAAGGCATATGACTCATATCAATGTATCGTTTTTTCGAACAATGCTGAGCAAATTGTTATTTCAAATTGTGAATTTGATGGCTCAGGTGGACCAGCAATCATCGCAGACCATGATAAAACTGCCGATGCGGGGCAGGATACAGCAGGTAATTCAGCACCAGGTGTAGATATATATAATTCTAAGATCTCTTCTTGGGTAACCAAAGATTCTCCTTGGTTGGCTTCATATGATGCAGGTCCATTAATTAACAACCTGGTACTTGGTGAGGGATTGTTCTCGACACTTTATCGAACTAATAAAACAATATTAAAAAATATCGAAGGTACTAACCATATTAATCTTATTGCATTAATTAAAAATAACGACGGAAAAGGTAATCACAAACTAAAAGGGTATATTAGAATTTTTGAAACCGAAGAGGAATATAAAGAATTCTATGGAATTACTGAAGAGGGCGAAACCGTTGAAGATCGTCGCAGTATTGATAGTACTAAAAAGCCATATGGCTTGGATATGTTTACGCAAAACGGCGTATCTAAATACGGAAATATGAATCTTTCTTCATTAGTTACAGCAAATGTAGCTGCAGATGCTGCAATAGGTAACATTATTTTACAAGGCAATAGAGGTGGAATAATGGACATCGGAACACTTCAAACACCAGAACATACACCTAACATTACTGATGGAAACTGGGTAGATGGTATCAATGCAAGTAAGTATTGCAATGTATACATATTTAATGGTATGGGTGCTATCATTGGTCTTGAAGATAAAGCTGCTGCATAACATTTAAGGACTGGCCGAAAGGTTAGTTCTTTTTTTGTGCTGTTTTTTCTTGGAAGATGGGATGAAATGAGGTATAATGGGGATATGATTAAGATAAATGTTTTGGCCGTGGGGTCTATAAAAGAGAAGTTTTTTGAGGCGGCCATAAGCGAATATTCAAAGCGGCTAGGCAGGTTTTGTAGCCTCAGTATTGTCGAAGTGCCCGAGCAAAGCAGCCTTGTGGGCGAGAAAAAGGTTGAGGCCGAGAGCCGAGCGCTTATGAGTCATTTTCGTGGGCAGGTGATAGTTCTTGACCGCGCGGGCAAAGAGGTGTCCAGCCCCGAGCTGAGCCAAATTATTGACGGTCTAAAGAGCAATGGGACAAGCGAAATTACCTTTGTTATCGGCGGGTCAAACGGCGTAAGTGCCGAGCTTATAAAAAAGGCAAATGCCAGCATATCCTTTGGCAAAGTCACCTTTCCGCACCAGCTATTTCGTGTAATTCTCCTCGAGCAAATTTATCGTGCATTTACCATAAGCGAAGGATTGCCGTATCACAAATAAGTGAAAAGTGAAGAGTGAAAAATGAAAAATGAAAAATGAAGGCGTCGCCGTTGGCGAGGCTTTTGTTATGCCCCCGTTTGGTGCAATGCACCACCTTCTCCCCTCGGCGGGGGGAGACTTGTAGAAAGGGGACAATTTTCAGGATGTTAACCTATAATTATTTAGACTTGTAAAGAAGCAAATTCGGATAGATTTTTGAGATAAAAAGGGCAAACAAAGTTCCTCGCAACACTACTGCTGTGCGAGCGGTTTTTGTTTGGCTTTTTTAGCCAAAAAGCTGCCGAAGGTGCGGCGAGTTGGGCCGCATCGCAAGCGATGCGGAACTAAACATTTTTCACTTAACGTCGCTTTTTAGCCAATAAACACTTAGCGGCTTGGCCTAACGACGACAATTTGGTGCAAAAATATATTATTCATGCATATTTTTCTCCTCTTAACTAGAAACTAATAGTAAAAAAGAGGACTGAAATGAAAAGGTTGAAAAAAGACAAGGTCAAAAGGGGCAGGATAATTCTATCGGCCATTTTGACCATGTTGACCGCATTGATTTCGCTGGGCTTCGGTGCCTACCTTGGCTATGTGACCTTGACCGTGAACTACCTCACAATAGGCACAATGACCCCAACTGTGGGCGGGCTTTTGGTAGTGGCCGGTTTTTTCATATTTTTCGGCTGTCTCGGCGGGGTGCTTGCCGTCAAAGAAATATTCATTTCCTCCCGCAACGAAGAAAAGTTCTCGGCCTACAAGGGTGCACTCTATTCGGCCATGGTCTACTATGTCATAATCGCAATTATAAGCATTATTGGCATCATCGTGGCCCTCATTAGTTTTATTCCGTCAAATTTCACATGGTCGATATGCGGGCTAGCGCTGGTGGCCTTGCTGCTTTGCGCTGGGGCGTTCTATCTTGTTATGAAAGAGATAAAGGAGCACAAAAAACGCCTCAAAGGTCAGCCCGAGAGCTCAAAAGACCAGCAAAAGACATCGGGTTCGAACGACACTCCGTTTGCCAATCAAAGCCTTAGCCGTGAGGACATTAAGGACCTATCAAGTGCCACGCTGGCCCATAGTGAGCTTAATCAGCAGCCAAGGCAGGAGGGGAGTTTTGGCAAAGAAGAGTTTTACCGCAGGTATCTTAGTTCGCTGACCGAGAAAGAGAACGCCGAAGTGGACTTTGTAAAGCTGGCCGAGCAGCTTATGCAGCTTGAAGAGCTTCGAAAAGCCGGTCTCATCAACGACCAAGAGTATCAGGTGTTGAAGAAGAAATGCATTAAGCCATGAGGCGAAGCCTCATGGCTTAAGTGATATTTTTTGCCGTAAGGCAAAAAGTGATATCTTGGCCTACGGCCAATCGATATTTTGACCTTGCGGTCAAAGTGATATTTTTGCCCAAAGGGCAAAAGATAGGGCGTCGAGGCTAAGCCTCGAGATAATATTATCCTCATCAGGCCAAAAGCAAGCAGTGTGCCAGCTTCCCCTTGGTAAGAGGAAGCCTAAGATAGAGGACCTTGCGTGGCTCCCCCTCGACGGAGGGAGCTGGTCGGAGACCTGAGGGGGTGAATAAGTATCCACTTTCATGATGTTAACCCTTAATTATTGGTGCTTGTAAAGCAGCAGATAAGGTGAAGATGGTGACAAGGGCTATGAAAGAGGGTTGCTGGCCAATTTTGCAAGGGCCCCCGACAAGCGTAGCTTGGTGGGGAGAGGAGAAGCCAAGCGATTGCAGGCGGCAAGTTCCG
>CANQUB010000043.1 GCA_947626955.1 uncultured Clostridia bacterium
CCAAATGCAAAAATTCATTTTCGCACAAGATGAGCGAAGGCTTGCAAACATCGCATATGGTGCAAAGCCTGTCTAGCGGGCTTTGGCTGTCGAGAACAACATAATAGTTGCCACTGTAGACGGCGGCAAACATTCCAACTAAGGTGTTTATATTTCGGTTATCTATAACTGCGATGGGGCAGTTTTTGATGTTTAAAGAAATTATTCTTGTGGCTAAAAGCTTGCAGGCCGTTTCAAACTCTTGAAAAGTTATCTCTCGGCCCTCTTCTCTAAAAAGCACTTTATCTGGCCACTTTTTTGCTGTTTTTTCAAATTGGTCAAGGATGTTTTGCATATTTTGCCTCGCAAATAGACATTCTTTTTTAAGTATAACAACTAATAAAAAAATTTCAAGTAAAATTGTCGGTTTTGGGCATTTTTTGTTATATTTTATAACAATTTTGACATAAAGTGGCCAGGTTTGTTGACCGGTCAACAATTGGGTGATATAATATTCATGGTGATAAAATGGAAAGTAGATACGATAAATTCACATCGTTAATTTTGAGCATAAACCGCAGCATTGTTAAAATCAAATCCTGCGAAATGGTGGGCCTTGGGCTCAAGGGTAACCAGGTGCAATGCATGTTCCACCTCTACAACTCTAAAAACGGGCTGACCCTTGGCGAGCTTTGCAGGCTTTGCGTTGAAGACAAAGGGGCAATGTCTCGTGGGCTTTCAAACCTTATAAAGCAGGGATACGTTGTTGAAGATAGTAAGGACAAAAAGTACAAAAACCCATATATGCTAACCCCCGAGGGAAGAAAGCTTGGAGCTAAAATAAACAAGCTTACCACCGAAATGGTGGCTCGCGGCAGCAACGGAATAAAGGAAGAGGAGAGGGAAGAGTTTTACAAGAACCTCGAGATTGTAAATAAAAACCTTATAGAGGTTATAGAATCATATAATAAGAAATAAAAAAAAGCCACGGGGCTAACCCCGTGGCTCTTTTTATTTTTTACTTTTTGGTTTTTTTAGGCTGAGTTTTGGCCTTGGTTTCTTTTTTGGCCTTTACTTCAGTCTTGGCCTTTTCGGCCTTTTTTGCCTTGGCCTCTTTTTGAGCCTTTTTCTCTTGCTTTTTAGCCTCTTTGTCTTTTTTAGGCTTTGGCAAGTCGTCATGCTCAAGGTCAAAGAAGTGCTTTGGCTCTTCTGGTCTTACCTTTTCAACTCTCTTTGGAAGGGCGGCCTTACTATATGGCATTACCACTTTATCGGTACGGTTGCGCACCTCAAGCTGATTGTATGGAATAGAGATGTTGTTACGCTTGAACTCGTTGTAGACATTTTCCATAACGTAGTAGTAAACGCCCCAATAGTCCTCGCTGTCGCACCAGCAGTTGGCAAAGAAGTCAATTGAGCTTGCTCCAAGGGTTTTGAGCCTGCAGAAAGGCTCTGGGTCAAGGTCGACGCGGCCGTCACTCTTCATGACCTTTACCACAATATCCTTAACCTTTTCAACGTCGGTTTCATAGGCAACCGAGAAGGTGAAGTCTACACGGCGTTTCTTGTTTGCACCGGCGTTTATAACCGAGCTGTTGACTATTGTTGAGTTTGGTATGGTAACCCTGCGGTTGTCCACTGTCATGATGGTGGTGAAGAGGAAGTTTATTTCGGTGATGTTTCCCTCTTTGCCGTCAACCACGATGTAGTCACCCTTTTTGAACATATGGGTGGATACAATGATGATACCATTGGCAAGGTTGGCGATGTTGCTTTCTAGCGCCATGCCTATAGCCAATATGATAGCCGAGAAGGCGGTTATAATGCCCGTGATGTTTATGCCGATGATTGAAAGCAGTGCAAGTACCCAAATTAGGTAAAGTATAAATTTGATGATTGCCAGTAGAAAGTTTTGTGCAATCTTTTCCATTTTGGTTTTGTTAAGTATCTTTCTTAGCAAGCGCATAATCAGCTTAACTGCGATGATACCAAGAATAAATACTGCAACAAAGATCAAGATGGTAATGCTTAGCTTTGAACTAAAAAAGTCTTTGACTTTTGTCCAAAATTCACTCCAAGTCATTTGTGTTTTATCTCCTTTTGTAAATTTTACAAGCAATATTTTAGCACTTTTATTTTTAATAGCAAATAAATTATAAAAAAATTGCTAATTTTTTTTAGCCATTTTAATTTATAGATATTTTCTAATGTCGGTTTGCTGGCGGTCCATCAGCCGAATAAGCTTTTTGCAAAGCTCCTTGGCATCATCGTAGGCCCCGGTGTACTGGTTTAGATATTTATTTATGGACTTCACTCCCATATTGCAGCCATCAAAAATGATGTCGGCAATGGTGGAGTCTTTATTGTTAAAGGCCACCTTCATTCCCGTCATCATCTTGCTCATGCCCTTGGCAATTGGATTTATGTCCTTGCCCTCTTTGTCATATTTATCTAGCATTTTAGCAATCTCATCTTGCAAAAAATTGTAGTCTTTTTTGTAATTTACAAGCTTTGCCCTAAACTCGGTATCCTGCACTTTTTCTATGACCTCATCGATGGCCTCAATGCCCATCTTTATCCCTGCGTCGCACTCTTTTAGAAGTTCTATTGTGTCTGACATAAAACACCTCTTGACTATATTTATTAAAACAATTTTGCCACAAACATTTAAAAATATACTATTTTGCGGCGTTCCATAAACCAAATTGCGAATTTATATAACAAAAAAGGCAAGAAACATGTCAAAAAACTTTTAAAAAACGCAAAAACTTGCCAAAAATGGTCGAAAAAGGTGTAAAAAATCATAAAGATAGGTAAAAATAAGCAAAAAATAATATATCTTGTTAAAACATTGCCTTTTTTGCACTTTGGGATTATAATAAACATATGAAGACAGTTGAAATTGGAAACGGATACTACTTTATGTATATCGCCATAGCGGTGGTATATTTTGTCTTGCTCTTTTTCTTGCTGCGTGGCAAGAGCCAAAAGACAATACATATTGTTCTTACAATCTTGCTGTTTGTAAATATGTCCACCCACTTTATAAAACAGTTTTTTGAGCCGTATCACAGTGGCTGGCCAACCTCGTGGAGACGCTCGACGCTAGAAAATATTTGTGCAGTTTCCACCGTCATTTTCCCATTTATATATCTTTTCAAAAAGCAAAACGTGCTGCACGACTATGTGTTCTTTATTGGCCTGTGTGGCGGGTTGGGGGCACTGTTTTATCCAACCGAGGCCATAGGCCATGCTCCATTTGCCTTTGATACCATCCGCTTCTACTTTTGCCATATCCATTTGGTGGTTGTCCCACTCTTGGCGGCCGTCCTTCATGTTTATAGGCCAAGACTCAAAATGTTTTGGGCCATTCCGCTCTTGTTTTTGGTGCAAGAGGCCATCATTTGCTTAAACGAAGTCATACTCATTAAAACCGGCCTTGTGGACAGCACTTGGGAGCAGTTTTTGGATAGGGGAGTGAGGAACAATAGTTTTGTGTTTGGAGTAATTCCAGACTTCGACGCCCTCAAGCCTTTCTTTGACGCCCTCACGCCGAAATTCTTGCGGACCGACGCCTTCAACCTAAATGGCGGCAAGGACTTTTACTTTCCAGTCTTGTGGCTGCTTATTCCGGCATATGTGCTGCTTGTACCTGTATATATCATCCTGTCCTCGCCATTTTGGATTGCCGATTTGGTCAATAAAAGAAGAAATAGCTAAATAAATTTCATTTTTGAGGCCTATGGCCTCTTTTTTATGCATACAATTTTGTTGACACATCAACAAAACCCTTGACATGAGTTTTTGACTTGTTTAAAATGATAGTGTTTTTCGAGGGAAGAAAATGGAAAAAATTGCTATTGTGACCGATTCAAATTCAGGAATAAGTCAAGATGAGGGCAAAAAGCTTGGCATCGAAGTGATTCCAATGCCCTTTACCATTGATGGAGAAGAGTATTTAGAGGATATAACCATTTCTAGAGATCAGTTTTTCGAATTGCTAGAAAAGGGGGCCGACGTAAAAACCTCGCAACCAAGCGAATATTATCTTGAAGAGATGTTCGAAAGGCTGCTTAAAACATATGACAAGGTGCTATACATCCCCATGACCAGCGGACTTAGCGGCACTTGCGAAAATGCCAAGGCCTATGCAAAAAAGTATGGTGGAAGAGTGCTGGTTGTGGACAACCTTAGAATTTCAGTGCCGCAAAAGATCAGCGTTTATGAGGCCATCAGCATGAAAAAGCAGGGTTTTTCGGCCGAAGAAATCAAAGATTATTTGGAAAAAACAAAGGACAAATCTTCAATCTACATAACATTAAACACGCTAAAATATTTGAAAAAAGGGGGAAGGGTCACTCCGGCTGTGGCCACCCTTGGCAGCCTTTTAAAACTCAAACCCATCCTCTACACCCGTGGACAGAGCTTTGACAAATTTGCCATAACCATGTCGTTTAAGCAAGCCAAAAAGAAGATGATTGACAAAATAAAGAGCGAGCTAGAAACCGAATTTAAGACCGAGCATGAGCAGGGCAAAATGCTGCTTTTGATGGCTCACACCCGAATTGGCGAGGAGGCCGAAAAATTTAAAGAAGAGGCCGAGCAAGAACTAGGTATGAAAGTGACATATATCGACGAGCTTTCGCTCAGCGTGTCCTGCCACACCGGGCCGGGAGCACTTGGAATTGGGCTGTGCATATGTAATTACAAGTAAAAAAAGCATCTTATGATGCTTTTTTTAATGTGCGTTTTGAATTTTTATAGCAGTGGGTCAAAAAGCTTTAGTATGGCACACAGCACTCTAGTCAGGCCACGTTGCTTAAAGAACTTCATGTCGATAGAGATGTTAAATAGATTTTCAAAGTCTGCCTTCATGTCTTTTAGGCAGTCGGTCTTATACATGAGGGTGCCGCATTCGTAGTGGTGAAGTAGGCTGCGGTAGTCAAAGTTTATAGTGCCAACCACGCCCAGGTCATCGTCGACTAGCACCTGCTTTGAGTGGATAAAGCCGCGGGCGTATTCGTAAATTTTGACTCCTGCCTCTTGCAGGGCCTTGTAGCTCGAGCGGGTGATGCTGAAAACTATCTTTTTGTCGGGGATGTGAGGGGTAATGATACGAACGTCCACCCCTCGCTTTGCGGCCGAGATTAGGGCGTTTGTCAGCTTGCTGTCAATGATTAAATACGGGGTGGTTATCCACACATATTTGTTAGCTTGGTTAATTAGGTTTAGGTAGACATTCATGGCAACATAGTCGCTATAAAAATACTTTGGCCCGTCGCCAAATGGGCAAACATAGCCCGAGGCTTGAATATTTGCCTCGTCACTAAAGTAAGGCGAGAAGTCTTCTATGTGCTGGTTTTGGACATCGTATAGCTGCAAAAACATTATTACCATGCTTCTAACCGCCTCGCCGCTAAGCTTTATCCCGGTGTCTTTCCAGTGGCCAAATGGGTGGGTGAGGTTGACATATTCGTCGGCCAAGTTTAGTCCGCTCATAAAGCCCACCTTGCCGTCAATTATGGTCATTTTGCGGTGGTCACGGTTGTTTTGCATGGCCGAAACCACGGGGCCAAAGGCGTTGAAACGCACGCACTTTATGCCAGCTTTTATAAGCTTTTTGTGGTAGCCGCCCGGGAGCTTGGTCATGGTGCCAAAGTCGTCATACATGACCCTGACCTCGACCCCTTCTTGAACCTTTTCTTTGAGCACTTCCAAAATATGGTTCCAAAGCTGGCCACGCTCAATTATGAAATACTCCATGAATATGTATTTTTTGGCCTTTTTGAGTTCATTAATTAGCTCATTTGAAAAGTCCTCGCCAATGCTGTAATACTTCACGTCGGTGTTTTGGTAGGTCTTAAGCCCAGTGGTGTGGTTTATGTACTCAAACTGGCCATAGGCCTCGCCAAGACCTGGCTTAAGCTTTGAGTTTTCATCGTCGCTGTAATACTTGATGGACTCCTCTTTGACCCGCTTATAAAGTTTTTTGTGTCTCCTTGCTGGCCTGCGACGGACGAACAAGAAGTAGACCGAAATTCCAAGCAGGGGGAAGAATAGGATAATTATTGCCCAAATGAGCTGGCCCTCGACCGGCATGTCTGAGTTTATTATCTTGATTGTGAAAATTATGGCCAAAATAGAGAATATGAAGTTGATTAAATATAGCAGTTTGCCAAAGGACTGCGGATAGTAGACCGACAGCACAATGGGCAAAACAAAGGAAATGCCTATCTGTAGTAGGAAGGCAAGAATGACAAGGGTCAGCCTGCCAAAAAGTATTTGGAAAAATTTTTTCATAAGTCGCACCTTTACGTTTGTTTAGTGAAAGTTATAAAATATATTTTATTATTTGTCAACTTATTAGAAAAAATGTGCAATATTTAACAAATTAAGTATTAAAATTTTAAAATGCAGGCCGATAAATGGCTAAAAAATTGAGTTGATAGCTTTGGTTTTGTTGACGCAAAAGCCATAAAAAATATATACTAAAATAACTTTAAGGAAGAGAACAAATGGAAAAGATTAAAAGCAAAAAAGAAATGGAACTTGAAATTTTGCAGCACTATTTTTCTATTGAGGGAAAAGTGGCCACGCTAAAATTGGTCTACGATACTTTCTCCGAGCTTATAAACCCAAATTTTGGTGATGACAAAATTGAAAAGCTGAACGATAAATTCTTTTCGGACATCAGGGAGGCGGTTTCGCTGTTGCCGCGAAAATACAAGCTCAATTTGATTGTGGAAATTAAGGACTTTGGCTCCTATACCAAAGAAGAATGCGATAAGATTATAAAGCAAAATTTCTATCTATTTGTCTACAAGGTCATAAAAGATAACAACAAAAAGCGGGCGGGGGGCTGGTCGCTCATTGGCGTTGGAGCTGCGGTGTTGCTGCTAAGTTATCTTCTTAGAAATCATGACCTCTGGTTCGACCTTGTCAATATCAGTGGGACCCTTTTTGTTTGGGAAGGGGTGAACATGGCTTTTATCGAGCGCAATCAAGAAAACAAAGAGATGTTGGCCCTGGCAAAGTCCATCCAAAACATAACCATAAGCTCCCCCGAAAGTGAGCAAAAAGAGTAACAGTATCCTTTAAAAAGTTTTGGCCAGAGGCAACTTAAGAGGTGAAAAATGATTATTGACTACAATAGCCGATATGATGAGCAAATAAAAGACCTTTTTGTAGAGCTGCAAGAATATATCGTCAGCCTCGACAAAGAAGGCTTTAACATCCTTACGCCTTCCTACAGGGAAGAGTATTTCAAAAAGACCATGGACGAGATTAAAAACTCTAGTGGCAAAATGTTTTTGTATAAGGAAAATGGCAAGATTATCGGGCTTATCGTGGGGCTTATTATAGACCAAGTTGACGAATATGACTTTCGCGCTCCAAAGAGGGGAAGAGTTACCGAGCTCATTGTCTCAAAAAACAGCCGCTCCAAAGGCAACGGCAAAGCCTTGCTTGCCGCCATGGAAAACTTTTTTAAAAGTCAGGGCTGCAAAAACATAATTATCGGAGTGTTTGGCTACAACCAAAATGCCATAGAGTTTTACGAGAAAAACGGCTACCACACCCGCCTGATTGAAACCACAAAGAATTTGTGAGAATAAAAGAGTTGTAGGGAAGTGAAAAAATGAAGATACAAAGGGCGGTAGCTTTAAGAATAAGCAACTTATTAGTTAAACAAAATATTTCTCAATATGAACTTAGCAAACGTATGTGCACGGATAGGTCCACGATTAAACATATTATTCATGAAGAATATCAAAGCATTAAATTTGAAACTCTTATAAAAATTGCCGATGCTTTTGGCATGACCATCCAAGAATTTTTGAATGATGACCTGTTCAAAAGAGAAAATTTAGATATTGATTAGAAAATTCAAAGTGAGCAACTCATAATTGCCGATATCGGCAATTTTTTGCTTTAAAGTGGTTGATATTTTTGCCGATAACGGGATAGTATACTTAGATATTTCACTAAACTATTTATAAAAATATATAGCATTTATAAAACATTGTGTTATAATAAAGTCAGGAGCGAATTATGAAAAAGTTTAGAATGTTTGTAATAATTGCGTTGATGGTGAGCCTTTGCGGGGTGGTGTTCACTGCCTGCGGCAAAAAGAAAAAGCCAACCCCACCACCTACGCACTACACCGTGACCTACGACACTTGCGACGGCCAGGAGCCCACAAGTTCACTGGTTGAGGCTGCATCATGTTTGGACGAGACCATCCCACTAAGAGAGGGCTATGTCTTCATGGGCTGGTATGTGGACAAAAACTACACAAAGGCCTTTGACTTTTCAACTCAAATAAAGAAAAATTACACCTTCTACGCCAAGTGGAGCAACGACGTTGGAGAAATTTTCAGCACTGATTTTGACAACGACCTTTCGCTTAGCGGAAACATAACTCTTACCATAAGCGGCTACATCGGCAAGACGGCAATAATAAGTCTGCCAACTTCGCTCAATGGCTACCCAATTGCCAGCGTTGCCGATGAGGCTTTTAAAGATAACAAATACGTGTCGAGCGTGACCATACCTGACGGCTTTGTAACTATTGGTCAATCGGCCTTTGCCGGCTGCAAAAACCTTGAGACGATCTCAATTCCAAGCAGCATAAATACCATTAAAAGTTCGGCTTTTGCCGGCTGCGAAAAACTTACAGCGGCCACCATTCCAAGCGGAGTGCCCGAGATTGCTAACAACATCTTTGATGGCTGCCTGAAGCTAGAAAATGTAACCATTGGCGAGGGCGTGCTCCGTGTTGGGAATAGAGCCTTTAACGGCTGTTTAGCTTTAAACAATGTGGTTTTGCCAAGCAGTGTAACCGAGGTTGGAGGGGAGGCCTTCAAGGGTGCAAGACTACACACCCTCGAGTTTTACAGCGGGCTTACAAAGTTCTATGAAAACGCCTTTGAAGACTGCACAATGTACGATGTTGTCTACCACGGTACCATTGACCAATGGCTAGACATCGACTTTTCTTCATACTATTCAAACCCAACCAGCAGCTGCGGCCGCCTGAGGGTGGAAGAAGAGGATGAGAGCGAGGTGGCAAGAATAAATCACCTGGCTCCCGATTATGTCGTAAGCCTGACCATCAACAAAAACATCAAGCAATACGCCTTTGTTGGAATGCAAACCCTCAACGACCTTACCTTGGGCGAGGGAGTTGTTGAGATTGGTAAAGACGCATTTAAGAACTGCGACAACTTCCACTATGTCACCTACCTGGGCTCAATTAACCAATGGATGAACATCGACTTTCAATCATACTATTCCAACCCTGTCAGTGCTGCGCATGAATTGACCATAGGCAACGTAGATATTACCGAGCTAAATATTGAAAGCTCAGCAATAGGAAATTACGCTTTTGCCGGGC
>CANQUB010000044.1 GCA_947626955.1 uncultured Clostridia bacterium
CAGCAACCCTCTTTCTTAGCCCTTGTCACCATCTTCACCTTATCTGCTGCTTTACAAGTATAAAATTGTGATTGGTTAACATCGTGAAATAGGCATCGCCGTTGGCGAGAATCACCCCTTCTGGCACGACAAGGAGCAGTGTGCCAGCTCCCTCCGTCTAGGGGGAGCCACATAAGGTAACGCATTCCATACCGATGTCCCCTCGCGAAAAAATTTCATTTTCGTTTGACTTGTCGATATTTTTTTTGCATAATTAATATACTAAGACCATAAAGGAGATAGATATGGGACTTTTGGGAGATGTATTTTTTAGGCGAAATCGAAGAAGAGAAGCCTATGAAGATGCTGCTGTTCAGGCGGCAGCGAATGGTGGCCAAGCTGAGCCACCAAAGAAGAGAGCAAAAATTTTAAGCATCTTGACATATGTGGCAATTATCGGCCTGTTTGTTGACGTTGCCCTGGTGGTTTTGGGGCTGTTTAGGGTTATACCATTTAGCACCAACCTGTTCGAGGCCATTGGCATCATTGGCGTTATTTGTTTGTCAAGCCTACTAGTCATACCTTGGATAAGATACATTGCAAACAAAGAGCATAAAATTTTGTCCATTGTATTTCTATGTTTCGTGGGCGTGTGCACCATTTTGTGGATTGTAAGCATTGTGCTTATGGTGGGCATCTTTAAAGAGGGCGACAAGATGAGCGACAAGACCACCGCTGATATGCTAAACACCATCAAGGCCAGCCTACTTATAACCATTCAGTTCTGCGTGGCATCGTCCATCACCAGCAATATACTGAAGTTTGGCAAAAAGTGGATTGTCTTCCAAATCATCATGTATGTATCACTAATATACATTGACTTCTATTTCACCTCGCTCATACTTTGCATGAAAATATCTGCGGGCGGATTTAAATTTGTCACCAGCCTCACATACGTGGGGGATAAATGGGCATATGTTTTGCTTTCCATTGCCTTTATGTATTCAGTGATTGCTTCGGCCATCATGAACCGCTCAAAGTACGGCTTTAGGCGAAGAAGAGGCCTGTTTGCCAACACTACAATTGCCGAGGACATTGACGAAGAAGACCGCAAGATGATTGCCGATATGGCCGGCACAAAGCAGGATCAGCCTGATGCCAAAAAACGCCTTGCGGAACTTAAAGAAATGCTCGATCAGGGGCTTATCACTCAGGAAGAGTACGACGCAAAACGCAAAGACATTATTGAAAAACTATAGAGAAAGGGCACTTTAATAGTGCCTTTTCTTATGCTTGTTTTGGGCAGCCAAAATGCTTGCTATTTTTCACGCAATAATGTAATATCTAATCATAAACCAAGGAAGAAGACAAATGCTATTTGACACGCAGCACATCTTATATATGGTGCTCTCGACCATTGTTGTGGCCGGGCTTCTTGTGCTGTTTTTCTTCACCATAAAAAGCCAAAAAGGCAAGGAGAGAACCCTCAAGATCATTGCCATTTTGACCGTCTTTTTTCACTATCTCCAACTCTACTACAAATTTTTAAAGACGGGCAAGGCCTATGTTGACGACACCCTGTTGTTCCCAATTTTTCCATGCAATTTGGCCATGTGGCTGTTACTTATAATCTCGTTTATGGACAAAAACTCCAAGGTGTTTAGAGTTTTAGCTGAGTTCTTATTCTACTTTGGCATCCTTGGTGCCATTTTTGGCAACCTCTTTAACGTCTACTACAAGGCCAATCCAACCCTTACAAATATTGGCACAATAAAGTCTCTTGTCAGCCACACGCTACTGATGCTGGGCTGCTTGTATTTGCTTGTGGGCGGGTTTATAAAGATACGAGTGCGCAATGTCATAAGCGGGCTGTGGGGGCTGTGCCTGGTGCTTGTCAGCACCTGTCTTGTCATCATTATCTACACCGCCTTCAACCACCCAGTGCCAAACATCATGGGCATCACCGCACCATACTTTGAAAGCCTGCCATGGCTGAACAGCTACCTAATTTGCGGGATGGGGATTTTGCTTGTGTTTGTTTTTACGGTCTTGTATGAGCAGTTTGCGCTAAAAGAAGAGAATAGGTGGTATTATCCGCTGAAAAAATACATAATGGACCATAAGAAGAAAAAGACCGAAAAAATGCAAAATGAAAACAAAGATGTATAATTTTGTGTAAATTTGTCGATAATTTACAACTATAAATTAAAAAATGAAAATTTGGCCAATATAGATATGTGAAGCATATCTTTTTATATTTCTCGGCTTTTATCCCCATGTATTTTCTTATGCTGGTCAAAGAGGTGGTGGAAATTTGCCTAAAAAACATTGCCCTAAATTGGCTGGCATGGCTGGTAATAGTGTTGCTGGTGGTCTTGTCGTGTTTGGGACTTATTGGAATTTATATGGCCACCAAAAACAAAAAGCAAAAGTCGGTGCTTGTAAAAATTGTGGAGGCCAATAACATCACCGATCGACACTTTTTAGGATACTTTTCTTTGTTTGTATTGTTCGCCGTCACCTTTGACCTGTCGCGGTTGTCCATGTTTGTGGTGTTTATAATCATTCAAGCCATGATTGGGGTGGTGTATATAAAAAACAAGCTGTTTTTTATCAATCCCTTTTTGAATATCTTGGGCTTCAATTTTTACAAGATTATCTATACCCTCGACGACGGGCAAAAGAAAAACACCCACATCTTTTACCGCGGAGCAATAGAGTTAGACCGGGAGTATTTGGTGAAGGTGAAGGATGAGAATTTTAGCGTTTTGGTTCCGCATAAGTAAATTATACTCGCTCGCCCTGCGAGCGAATTAAACTCAGCCTTACGGCTGAATTATACTCGGCCTATGGCCGAATGATACTCGCCATGCTATGCATGACGAATTATGGAATGTTCATTATATGTAATCCTTTTGTTGAAAAATAATTGTAACCTTCTATCCCTCTTTTTGCATCGAACAAAACGGGAGCAAAACCATGATCTCGCACAGTGTAGAGAATTGAATGCGAGCGACAAGTCGATCGCAATATAGGGCTTTTTGTTTGCTTTTTGGCGGCAAGAATGTTAAAATTTTATTATGATACATTCACTCGCCGGTGGCGACATTAGAAAAATTAAAGTCAACGACTTTGCCAAAGTCGAGCTTTTGGAAGGCTCGTCTAAGGGCGGAATCTTTTGGTATATAAATAAGATTAGCGATTTAAAGGCTGGCGACATTGTGGTCGTGCCCTTTGGCAAGCATGATGCTCTCACTCGTGCCAAAGTTATTCGTATAGATAGAGCCGTTTCCTCTCAGGCCTCGCCTGTGCCTGTAGGTCATGCCAAAGAGATATACGCTAAATTGTGATATCTTTTGCGAGCGACTTGTCGCTCGCTCCCTTTCTTCCGCACCTAAGGCGAATATAGTGCCCAGTGCGTCGAAAGAAGATTGCTGGCAACCATAAAGGTTAGCCGGCAACCTTTTTTCTTAGCCCTTGTCACCATCTTCACCTTATCTGCTACTTTACGAGCATGAAATTGTGATTAGTTAACATCGTAAAAAGGCGTCGCCGTTGGCGAGTATCACCCCCTCAGGCGCGACAAGGAGCAGTGTGCCAGCTCCCCCGTCGGAGAGGGAGCCATAAATAGTGACAACTTCATTTTCTAAAGTCTCCCCCGACGAGGGGAGATAGGTGGGGCGGTACGCACCAAAGGGGGCGAAACTGCAATCTCGCCAACGGCGACGCCCTCATTTTTCATTTTTCATTTAACTCGGGGCCGGTTGCTTGAAAAGCGGAACTAATCCAGATTTAAGTAATTCACAATCCCGGCAAATATACACTCGGCAATAAGCTCTTGATAGGAAGGGGAGATGAGTAGCTTTTCGTCCTCTTCGTTAGACAAGAACCCGCACTCGGCAATGACCGAGGCCGACGGAGTGCATTTGAGCATATAATAGTCGCCAATGGCCACCCCTTTGTCCGACTTTTCTAGCTTTTCGGCGAACTGGTCCTGAATGCACAGGGCAAGATCCTCGCTGTGCTCGCTGGACTTGTCGTAGAACACCTGTGCTCCACGAAGATTGTGTCGTATATAGCTGTTCATGTGCACGCTCACCACAATTTGCGGGTTGGCCTCTTTTATGATGTCCCGCCGCTTTTGCATATCCCGCTTTTTATAGTTGGCGGTGGACAGGCCGTAGAGCCCGTCCTCGTTTTCGCGGGTCATGACCACTCTCAGGCCTATGAGTTTCAGCTTTTTTTCAAGCAACTTAGATACAGCCAAGTTGATTGTGCTCTCTTTGACCTTGGTCTTATAGCCTATACTTCCTGGGTCGATGCCACCGTGGCCGGCGTCTACCACAACACAGTAGTCCAGGCTTTCAATCTCGTTTAGCGAAGTGGCCGAGGCGAGGTCGAGGGTGATGGAAAAACTCATGGCAAGAAAAATTGCCACGAGCAAAAATATGGCCGGGCCCTTTTTAAAACAGGCAAAGAAATGATTACTTCTTTTCATGCTATAATTATATTTACATTCTTTTTCAATATGATTAAAGATCAAACAATTTTCACTTTTCTCTCACAATTTTTTCAAAAACTATTGAAAAAACCCTCTCCTTGTTTTATAATGTAGACGAAAACAAAAAAGAGGTGAACTTATGAATTTTTATGATAATTTTATAAATGGTCATGCAGTGCGTGTAAGACCGGGATTCTTTAAACAAAGAATAACTATTGATGGCAAACAGGTTCCAAGAAAGTTTATGAAATTCAATTTTCCTTTAGTAAGCATAGTAAAACCGGAATATGATTATGGAGAGAGACGCCCCATTTTGAAAAGTATAACCTTTGATAGAGATAAAATCAGTGTGAAAGACGACAAGATTTTTGTCAATGATCATGAAATTGAGTTGTAAAAATACAATTTGACAAAAATAAAAATAAGTCGCTAAATAAATTTAATCTTTAAAAGCATATCACTTTGGTATGCTTTTTTCTTAACTTTAAAACAAGAGAACACGAATTTTCTTTTCATATAATAAAGTGTATGAAAAAAGTTTTTAAATATGAAATTTTTGTGGCCAAAAGCCTGGGGGAAGGGGATGAGGCCGCAGGGTTTTAATTTATTTTGCACAAATAGGCCACAAAAACATTGTGTTTTTCAAAATTATGCTATATAATTACATTAATATGTAAACAAGGATGGGTAAACAAATGACACAAATACTACCTACCGCCATAATATCTATTTTGATGCTCTTTGTTATCATCGGCTTTGTTTGCGGATGGATAAGGGGGCTCAACAAGTCTTTGACTAGGTTCATCATGGTCATTGCTGTTGCCGTCTTGACCTTCTTCATTGCCGCACCGATTTCAAAGGCCATTGTAAACATGGATCTATCAAAGCATGGCTGGACAATAAGCGGGGTAAAAGTGACCACAGTTGGAGCAACTGTTGTCAACCTGCTTGAAAAAATTCCAAAGGTTGGAGAACTGGTGCAGGCCAGCGACACATTTAGGGCTTTTGTAAACGCAGCCCCTCAAATGCTTGTCAATGTTGTGCTTTTCATAGTGCTGTTCTTCCTTATCAAGTGGTTCACAATGATCATCTATTGGATCATTGCCGGCGTATGCTTCAATAAAAAGAAAATGGAAGGCAAGGATCGCCACAAATTCATCGGTGCAGTTATCGGTGCATTGCAGGGCTTCATTGTTGCCTTTGTTATCATGATTCCTATCTTCGGCGTTATCGCTACTGCCAAGCCTGTCATCGACGCATCGAGGAAGACCTCCGAGCAGCAGGTTGTTACTGTAGACGAGCAAAATGGCAATGAGGAGAGTGAGCTCAAAAAAGCCATCAACACCTCAAGTGCCTACATAGACGGCGCAACAAACAGCTGGGTATACAAAGTGTTTAAGGGTATCGGGCTTCAACAACTTTCGGTCAGCATGTATGACCATTTGACCACTGTCAAAGAAAAGGGCAAGACCTTCGAGCTTAGAAGTGAGGTTGTAACCCTGGCTAAAGCGTACCCTGAGCTTGACTATGTCATGACTCACGGCTTCAGCATTGAAGACACCGAGTGCCTCGAAAATGTAAAGAAAGCTGTTGACACCTTGTATGGCTCAAAAGTCCTTTCGGGCATGGTAAAAGAGGTCATCCCATATGCCGCTCAGCGCTGGATTAATAATGAGACCTTTATGGATATCAAAAAGCCAGTTCTAGACACTTCAGACCCAACCAAGACCATCAATGGTGAGATCAATGACCTTATCGACGCCGTCTTGGCTGAACTTGCCGACGCCCATGGCGACGACATCAAGAACGACATCACCACCGGTCTTGACATCATGATTAAGATAAATGAGGCGCAAGCCGAGATTGACGGCGGAAGCATTGTGGACGCCCTCGGCAAAGACGGCCTTGTTTCGGACATCGTTGAAGAGGCTCTAAAGAGCGGCACAATAAAAGCCCTACTTCCAAGAGTGGTTGGTGTTGGCCTAAGCTATGTGTATGACGCACTTGGCATTGAAAATGGTGAGAAAGTTGACCACACCGTCACTATTACCGACGATGAGTGGGAGACCGAAAAAGTTGCACTGCAAAAGATTTTCCAAAACTTGTTTAACCTTTACAAAGACATCCAGGATAGCGGCGAAGGCGACCCTATCGAGACCTTCCAATTCGGCACATTTGGGCTTGTTCTAGAAGGCATGAGAGAATCTAAGATCTTCGACCCTATTGCGAAAAACCTTATTGACAAAGTTTTGGACGTCGCTGGTATCGACGTTGAGACAAACCAGTTGCTTGGCGACCTTGTAGACGACCTTAAGGCGGCTTATGACGACAAAACTGTCAACCTTTCAAGCACATTTACTTCGCTTGGCAATGCCGTTAAGATTGCTCGTAATCTGCAAAAGAGCGACGGGCAGGTTAACCCAGAAGAACTTGGCGGGCTGCTTCGTGATCTTGCTGACGCATACAAGAGCGGAGGAGCCGAAGGCAACCCTGTTAAGGACATTGTGGATAACCTAACCAACTCCGACAACCTTCAAAAATTCGGTGTTGACGAACAAACAGCCGGGTTGGTTGAAGAAACCATTGGTAAAGTGCTCGAAAATGCAATGAACAGCTCCGAAGAGGAGCTTGAAAGCGACATCAAAGCTGTTGAAGAGCTTTATGATGTGGCTAACAAAGTGCTTTCATCCGAAGATCAAGGCAATGTTAAGCTTGACGAGCAAGAGGCAAAAGACCTTGTCGACGCCCTTGCTGGCTCGGCATCAGTGCTAGAATCGGTTGGTAAAGCCGGAAGTGCTGCACAAGGCTTGCTTGATAATGTATTCTCGGATGAAGAGGGCGACCAAACCAAAGAGAATTTGAAAGGAGCTATCGAGGCCGTTCAGGACGAAGGTGCTAAAGAGAAACTTAAAGAGCTATTTGGTAGCTTGTTTGCAAACAACTAAAAACAATTAATACAAAAAGCACACCGCAAGGTGTGCTTTTTGTCATTTTAAAAGCCTCTCTCATATTATATTTGGGAGGCTTTTTTATGCGTATTGGAATTTGTGGATATGGAAACATTGGAAGAGCGGTGGAGGACAAGGTGCTCGAAAGCCAGCACCAGTTGGTGGGAATTTTTACCCGTCGGCAGGGGGTGCAAAGCATACGGGGCACAAAGGT
This sequence comes from uncultured Clostridia bacterium, assembly GCA_947626955.1. Lineage (GTDB taxonomy): Bacteria > Bacillota > Clostridia > Christensenellales > UBA1242 > UMGS2069. The sequence continues at coordinate 7,643 of CANQUB010000044.1, forward strand.
AATTGCCTATGACAAAATGCCTGAATTTGAGGGCAAGATTGATGTGATGCTTATGTGTGGGGGATCGCAAGAAGATTTGCTTTGGCAAAGCCCCGAGGCTCTCAAATACTTCGACATTATCGACACTTTTGACACCCATGCGAGGATACAAGAGCACGCAAGCAATCTTGAGAACGTGGCCAATCTCTTTGGCCACAGGGCCATATATTCGTGCGGATGGGATCCCGGAGTGTTCAGCCTGATGAGGTGCTTATCGGCATCAATTTTTCACGAAAAGCCCGAGACTTTTTGGGGTAAGGGGGTCAGCCAGGGGCACAGCGAGGCCCTTAGAAACATAAGAGGAATTGCCGATGCCATCGAGTTTACAGTGCCCTGTGAGCGTGTGCTAGAGAGGGTCAAAACCGAAAAGGGCTACCACCCTGACGACAACCTTAAGCATGAGCGTCACTGCTACATCGCCCTCGACCAAACCCGCCCCGAGACTGAGGTGATAGAGGAGATAAAAAGCACCGAAAACTATTTCAAAGACCAGCAGGTTTTTGTAAATGTGGTCTCTCTTAATAGGGTGCAGCAGCTGAAGGGAAAAATGTACCACAAGGGGTATGTTTTTGCGGGGGACGCTGAGGCCAGCATGACGCTTGAAGCTAAGATGGATAGCAACCCCGCCTTCACGGCCAAGATTATGCTGGCCTACGCCAACGCCCTGTCACATCTTCCATCGGGTGCATATTCGGTTCTAGATGTGCCAGTGGCAATGTTAGAGGAAAAAAAGTGGTTATGAAAATTATTGCGAGGGGACATTTCCCCTCGCGCTCCCATTTAAAAACGGGCAGTTTGTTTACCAAACTGCCCGTTTTGGGTTTTTTTTAAA
>CANQUB010000045.1 GCA_947626955.1 uncultured Clostridia bacterium
GGCTCGTTTGTGCCCTTAAGGGTCAGGTCGTCCACCAAAACGCCAAGATAGCTGCTGTCTCGCGAGAGAATTACCGGCTCTTTGCCCCTTAGGGTAAGGCTGGCGTTTATGCCGGCCAGTATGCCCTGTGCGGCCGCCTCTTCATAGCCGCTGGTGCCGTTGACCTGCCCGGCGAAGAATAGGCCCTTGACTTTTTTGCTTTCGAGGGTGGAGTATATTTGCTCGGGGTTGATGCAGTCGTACTCAATGGCGTAGCCGTAGCGAACAAGCTTGGCTTTTTCCAGCCCGAGTATGCTTTCGACCATCTGGTGCTGAATGTCTTTTGGCATGGAAGTGCTCATGCCCTGCAAATATATTTCGTTTAGGCTTTGGCTTTCAGGCTCAAGGAAAATTTGGTGGCGATCTTTGTCGGCAAAACGGACGATCTTGGTCTCAATGGACGGGCAGTATCTTGGCCCCGTTCCAACGATTACCCCCGAATACATAGGGGCGCGGTCGAGATTGTCTATAATTATTTGCTTGGTCTTTTGGTTGGTGTAGCCAAGGTAGCACACATGGGTGTTTTTGTTTTGTTTTTTGGTGGTAAAGGAGAAGGTTTGAATGTGGTTATCGCCCTTTTGCACCTCGAACTTAGAGTAGTCGATAGAGTCCTTGTCCAGGCGTGGGGGAGTGCCGGTCTTGAAGCGGCGAATCTCGTGCCCCAGCTCTTCCAGACTTCTTGAAAGCCCCTTGGAATTTTTAAAGCCCGAAGGGCCCGAATCATTTATCTCTTCGCCAATGATGGTGCGGGAGTTCATGTAGACTCCTGAGGTAACAACAGCCACTTTGCAACTGAGCTCTTGGCCACGTTTAAGCTTTACTCCGCAAACCTGCCCGTTTTCGGTCAAAATTTCCACCACTTCGCCAAAGATTAGGTCAAGGCCGTTTTGCTCTTTGAGGGTTTTTAGCATGTTTTCATGGTAGGCCACTTTGTCCACCTGCGCCCTGAGCGACTGCACGGCGTGACCTTTGCCGGTGTTTAGCATTCTTAGCTGCAGGGTGGTTTTGTCGGCACAAATGCCCATTTGCCCGCCTAGGGCGTCAACTTCGCATACAAGGTGCCCCTTAGCCGTTCCGCCAATGCTTGGATTGCATGCCAAAAAAGCCACCCCTTGCTCTTCAAGGGTGACTAGGGCAGTTTTTTGCCCCGTTCTTGCAAGGGCTAGCGCGGCTTCACAGCCGGCGTGCCCCGCTCCAATTACAACGGCGTCGTAGTTCATCATTTCTCCAAAATTTGGTCAGGACAGTGGCACAGGGCCTTAAAAAACCTTGAGCCTCCAACCTCGTTTATTTCAAAGCCAAGCTTTTTAAAAAGTTTAAGTGAGTTTTTGTTGGTGTTTTCGATATATGCCTGCACTAGCTCGGGCTTTTCGCCAAACAATTGCTGGCTGTCCTTTATAAGGCTCTTAATGGCCTGCCTGGCAACCCCTTGGCCTTGAAAGTCGGGGTGGATGGCCACCTCGCGCAAGAGCATGGTCTTCTCGTCAAAGAGCATTCCGGCAATGACAAAGCCAAACACCTCGCCGTTTTCCCCACGCAAGAAGAAGACTTTGTTGGTCTCATTGTCGCCATAGCGGCGGACGTCATGGCTGATCTTTATGAGCTCGGCTATGGTAAAAAATATTCCGTTTTCGAGGATATATTCTAAGATTGAAGCAAACCTAGGGTCGGTTTTGACCGATATATCCCAGTTTTCTACAACCTTTGCATACTTGTCTTTGTCGTATTCATCTAGAGTGATTTTCATGTCTATTTTCCTAAGCAAAACTTGCTAAATATCGTGTTTATAATGTCCTCGCCCGAGGTGTTGCCGGTGATCTCGCCAAGGGCTGAGTAGGCCAGGTGAAGGTCTATAAGCAGGCAATCGAGCGTGGATATTTCCATGCCGTCAAGCACCTTTTCTATGGCCTCGGTGGCGCGCTTTATTGCATTTATATGCCTCTCGTTTGTCAGCACCACACCGCCGGCCGCTTCCTTGTTGCCATCGCTGAGGCGATAGAGAGTGTCAATTAGCTTATCTATATTTTTATTCTTTGTCACCGACAGGTGGATGACTTGGTCGTTTGCCGAATAGTTACCGCTCTTGTCGGCCTTGCTGATAATTTTTATAACCTTTTTGCCTTTTAATAGTTCTTCCACTTCGGGTTCAAGGGCTTCGGGTTGACCATCCTCGAACAAGGTTAGAACGATGTCGGCTGAGCGTAAAATTTTCTTGGCCTTGTCCACACCAATCTTTTCGACCACATCGCTGGTTTCGCGCAGCCCGGCCGTGTCATAGAGGTTGAAACGCAGACCGTTTATTTGCATGCTGCCCTCAATGACATCTCGGGTGGTTCCAGCTATTGGTGTGACAATGGCTCGCTCGTCTTTAAGTAGGGCGTTTAAAAGAGAGGATTTTCCCACATTTGGCTCACCCAGGATGACCACATTGACGCCGTCACGGATAATCTTGCCCACACGTGCAGTGGCAAGGCAGTCTTTAAGCTCATTGTTTATTTTTTCAAGGCTTGTTTTGGCCTTGTCTTTGGTCACATATTCGATGTCTTCTTCGGGGTAGTCTAGCGAAACTTCAAGTTCGGCCATGATGTCGGTCAACTTTTCTTGGGTCTTAGTTGCCATTTGGCTAAGTTTGCCCGAAAGAAGATTGTATCCGGCGCGCACCTCGGCCTCGCTTTGGGCGTTAATCATGTCCATCATGCCCTCAGCGTCGCTTAGAGCCATTTTGCCCGAGATAAAGGCACGCTTGGTGAACTCTCCGGGCTCGGCCAGCCTTGCACCTTCGGCAAGTAAACGAGCAAGCACTCCGCGGGTTATGGTCACCCCGCCGTGGCAGTGAAACTCCACCACGTCTTCGCCGGTGTAGCTTGCAGGGGCTTTGAAGACCACGCACAAACACAGCTCGGTAAATGCCTCGGCGCTAAAGGTGCCAAGAGTCATTGTGCGGGCGGGGAAGGTGCTTGGAAGAGAATTGTCTTTGGCTTTAAACACCTTGTCGGCAATTTTAATAGCCTCGGGCCCCGAAAGGCGGACAATAGAAATTGCCCCCGCCGAAAGTGGGGTAGAGATAGCTGCGATTGTGTCGAGAGTGTTGTTCATGCTGGTAATTATAGACCCGAGAGGGAGAGATGTCAAGTGCAAAACTTGCTTGCAAATGCAAGCAAGTTTTGCACTTGACAATTATACTCGCCACTTTGTGGCGAATGGTTAGTTCCGCATCGTTTGCGATGCGGCCCCACTCTCCGCACCTAAGGCGAATATGATAACAAGAACGTCGAAAGAAGAACGCTGGCAACCATATAGGTTAGCCAGCAACCCTCTTTCATAGCCCTTGTCACCATCTTCACCTTATCTGCTGCTTTACAAGCACCCAATAATTATTGGTTAACATCATGAAAGTGGATACTTATTCACCCCCTCAGGTCTCCGACCAGCTCCCTCCGTCGAGGGGGAGCCACAAATTGAGCTCGCTCTCTTAGGCTTCCTCTTACCAAGGGGAAGCTGGCACACTGCTTGCTTTTGGCCTGATGGATTATATAAAAAACATTCCCTAATTCGTTTGGCAACGCCAAACGAGTATCATTCGGCCAACGGCCGAGTATCATTCAGCCGTAAGGCTGAGTATAATTCGCTCGCATGGCGAGCGAGTATCATTCATTTTTCATATTAATTTCCCCACTCTCTTGACAAAACATATTTATATTATTTATAATGTGTTAACGATATAAATCGTAATTCGTTTTATTGTGCCTTATTGGCAAGAAATTAAAGGAGACCAACATGAAAAGAACATATCAACCTAAGAAAGCCAACCGCAAGAAAGTTCACGGCTTTAGACAAAGAATGGCTACTAAGGGTGGAAGAAGAGTGCTCGCCCGCAGAAGAAATAAGGGCAGAGCAAAAATAGCTGGCTAAAATGCTGCAAGAGTATAGGCTTAAAAAGAAATATCAATTCAATTATGTCTATAAAGTAGGCAAAACCTGTCACGGCAGGTTTATTTTGCTAGTTTTTAGTCCTAGTAAAAACAAAAATGTAAAAGTGGGCATATCGGTGTCCAAGAAGGTGGGAAACGCCGTTAAACGCAACCGTGCAAGGCGAATAATTCGCGAAGGAATAACCCCATATCTTGAAAAAATGGAGCCCAACTTCAACGTTATAGTGGTTGCAAAACCAAGCATAGACGGGCTTAAAATGCCCGAGGTGAGGGCCGACATTTTGGCCACTCTTAGCAAGGCGGGGCTGCTATGAAAAAGTTTTTTGTCTTTATAATTAGCATTCCAAAATATATCGGCCTTGGCTTTGTTTGGATATACAAGCACTGCATATCTCCGCTTTTGCCCCACGCCTGCAAATACACACCAACCTGCTCAACCTATATGGCCGAGAGCATACATGAATGGGGCTTTTTTAAGGGGGCATGGTTGGGAGTAAAACGCATTTTTAGGTGTAACCCCTTTTCTAAGGGGGGACTAGACCCTATAAAAATCAACCCAAAAGGAGAATATAGATGGCTAATGTAATGCTAACTGCACTAAAAGCTCCTAGCGGGCTGTGGCCAATAATACTTAACTGGATAGAAAAAGGAGTGGTAAACTACGGCTGGGTAATCATTTTGTTCACCCTGCTTGTCAAAGTTTGTTTGATGCCACTTGACTTCCTCGTTAAATATTCAAGCAAAAAAACCACACTTGTTCAGCAAAAACTTGCTCCACAGCTGGCTAGAATCAACCGCAAGTATGCAAACGACCCAAACCAGGCCAAGATCCAGACCAACGCCCTATACAAGCGTGAGGGCTTTAACGGCGTGCTGTCTTGCCTTGTCATGATCTTCAACCTTGTAATCACCATGGTTGTGTTCTTCACACTGTTTGCTTCATTGCGTGAAATTTCGGGATATAGAGCCATAAAGCAGTATATTTCGCTCGAAGAGTCCTACATGACTGAGTATAATTCGCACCTTGACGACGTTAAGGCCGACTTTATCTTAAAGTTCAATGAAAAGGCGCAGGGTGCAACCCTAGATGAAGTGGTCGAAGGCGTGGTAACCCACAAGTATTCAAGCTTTAACTATGACACTTTGAAAGATGCTTTCGAAGGCACCACCGACGGCGAGACCGTAACGCCAGGCATCTTTGAAGAGTTTTACCAAAGCAACATTCCAACCGATAGTGAACACTACAAGATTGTCAACTACTACTTTAGCTATGATGCAAACGCCGAAAGCAATGTGCAGATAAAAGACCTATTAGTGGCAAGCGGCAAGCTCGCCACCGACCCTGCGGCTGTGGCAGCCACCAAAACCTGGAAAGAGGTTCGTGAAAACTGGCTGTGGGTGGACAACATTTGGGTGGCCGACAGCTACAAGAGCCCACTTCCAAGCTATGACGACCTTGTAAGCCTTGCAAAAAATGCTAAAAATTCCAGCTATACCGCCTATGTAAAGACCATAGACAAAGACACCTACAACACCATTACTGGAGCGGTCAGGGCAGGGCACTCAAGATGGAACGGATATTTCATCTTGGCCATTTTGGCCGGTGTTACAAGTTTCTTGTCTCAGTGGATAACCGAGAGACTGGGCAAGACCAAAAACAAGCAGGTCAACCAGCTTGTCGACGAAGCCAACCCAACAGGCGGCATGATGAAGTTTATGAAGATTCTAATGCCAGCGCTTATGGTCATCTTCGTTTTAACATCGTCGGCTGGCTTTGGTATCTACATTGTGTCAAGTGCCATAATCTCGATTGGTATTTCGGCACTGACCAGCGTTGTGATTGACGCTTGCTTTAAGAAAAAGCAACAAGAAGTTCTTGCATACCTTGAAAAAGAGACTCTTAAAGGTTTAAAGAAAAACAAAAAGAAGGGATAAATATGAAAAGCATTGAAACACAAGGAAAAACCGTTGACCAAGCCATCGAACTTGGACTGTACAAACTTGGCGTCACTCGTGACCAAGTAAAAATATCCATACTTGAAGAGGCCGGCCTGTTCAACAAGGCCAGGGTAAAGCTCAGCCTCGGCACTTCTAGCGAGACCGAAAACAGCCTTAAAGAGCTTGTTGAAGAGCTTATTTCAAAGATGGGCCTAACCCTCGACGTTACTGTGGAGGAGCAAGAAGAGCAGTTTTTGGTGGACATCACCGGCAAGGACGCCGCACTTGTTATAGGCAAGCGTGGGGAGAGCCTGGACGCCTTCCAGTTTCTAGTTAACACCATGTACAACAAGGGCAAGAAGCATGACGAGTACAAAAAAGTTGTGGTAGACTCCAATAACTACAAGACCAAGCGAGAGGACACACTAAAGGTGCTTGCGCAGCGTACTGCTGCTCGTGCCGTTCGTGAGAACCACGACATTCGCTTAGAGCCAATGAACGCAAATGAAAGACGCATCATCCATAGCACCCTCGCCGACAGCGCAAAGGTGGAGACCGAATCCAAGGGCAATGAGCCTAACAGATATGTTATAATCAAGCTCAAGAAACGCAATCAGCAAGCCGACAACGGACAAAGACAATACAATGATTAAAAAAGACCCGTGAGGGTCTTTTTTAAGTGAAAAGTGAAGAGTGAAGAGTGAAAAGTTAAGGATTCGAGCCTATGGCTCGAGTTAAATGAAGAATGAAAAATGAAGAATGAGGGCGTCGCCGATGGCGAGATTAATTATACTCGGCCTTTGGCCGAATGATACTCGCCATGCTTTGCATGACGAATTAGGGAATGTTCATTATATGTAATCTATCAGCTAAAAAATAATTGAAACTAAAAGAAAATTTTACTGCCTAAAGATTACATATAAATTGCAACCTTAATTCGTGCGTAGCACGAGTATCATTTGCTCCAGCGGAGCAAGTATCATTCACTTGCAACACAAGTGAGTATAATTCGTCACAAAGTGACGAGTATAATTTACCTCATGGCTGGTTTGATAGTGATGTAAATTAAAAGAAGCACCCCGAAGGGTGCTTCTTTAATAGTGTTTTTTACTTATAGTGTTTAATTAGGCAATTATTTATCAGCGTCTTGGACTTGGAGAGGGAGAGGCTGAAGGCTATTGCAAACAGGATGGATACCAAAACCATTAGGCACATATCAATGATGAACATTGAAAGCGATGCGAATATGCTGTCGTTTGCAATCAGTAGCTTTAGTGCCGACACAATGGTCTCAATCAGTGCACCACCGGCAACGGCATAGCAAAAGGTTGTTACCACGGTAAAGGTGGTGGTGGCCTTAAGCACATTGTTCTCGGTCTTTTGGGTGTTAAAGAACAGTGCAAGGGCGATAATGTTTAGAACCAGCCCAAGGTAGAGGTAGAACACGATAAGCCCGGCCAGCTGGCCATAGAGCCCGAAGTAGTAGTAAATGTTGGTGAACACGTAGAAACCGATGTATAGCACGGCTTTAAACCAGGTTGGAATGATCAGTTTGCCACGCTTCTCGATTATCATCAGGCATATATAGAACACCATACACAGCCCCACAAGCACGAAGGCCACAACGTAGTTAAACGAGCTTCGGGTGAGCCACTCAGGTGTTAAAACATTGAACAGGCCAAGCAGCAAGAACAGCAGGTGAACAAAGCTGAGTGCAAACACGGTCCATAGTAAAAAATTTGTAAAACTGAATTGAAGATGCTTTTTCTTTTCCATATTTGCTCCTAGGTTATAATTCTAACTGGCAGGATGAGGTATAGGTAGTCCCCACCAATGGTTGCTGTTATGGTGCAAGGTGCGATGGCCGAAGTGAAGTTGAGCTTTATGAACTCGTCTTCAATGGTCCTCATGCACTCGCTCATGTATCTTGCGTTGAAGGCAATGGTGATGTCCTTTCCGTCAAGCGAAATGGTTATGTTTTCGGTGGCGTTACCAATGTCGCTGGTTGAGGACAGGGTGAGTAGCTTGTCGTGCACTTCATATTTAACAAGGTTGTTCTTGTCCATACGGGCGAGCAGGCTGGCTCTTTCAAGCCCTTCTTCGAGCTGCTTTTTGTTTATGGTAACAGTGGTGGTTATGTTTTGAGGTATAACTTGTTTGTAGTTTATGAACTCGCCATCTAGTAGGCGAGTGATAACTCTAGTATTATTGACCGAAACCATTAAAAAATTCTTTTGAAGCAAAACTTCGACATTGTCTTGGTCGTCGCCCTCAAGAAG
>CANQUB010000046.1 GCA_947626955.1 uncultured Clostridia bacterium
AGGAGAAGTCGAGGGTCACATAAGGGCAAGCCTGCGTAGCAGGATTGTCCATAAGCAGGCACTCGAACTTCGACGACTTGAAGGGGTGAATAAGTATCCGCTTTTAAAAAAGAAAAAGAGGCGTCGCCGTTGGCGAGTATCACCCCTCAGGCGCGACAAGGAGCTGTGTGCCAGCTCCCTCCGTCTAGGGGGAGCCACGGATAAAATAGGCACTCTCTATTCTTTATCTCCGCGACAGCTTGCACTCCAGGTCAAAAAGAGCGGTTAGCTTGCTAACCGCTCTTTTTAAAATAGGAGCGTGAGGGGAAATGTCCCCTCGCAAAAAATATATAAATTGTAAATTTAAACTCTTCTTAATCCAATTTTTACATTTTCGCCATTTATATCGTTTTCCTTAATGAAGCCGGAAAGTTCAAAGCTTAGGGTGTCGGCGAGGGTGTCGGCCATAATCATTTTTGCATACTTTTGTGCAAAAGCCTCAAACTCAGGCGATGCCGAAAGAGTGATATGAATATGGTCAGCCACATCAAAGCCGGCCTCTTTTCGCTGGGCTTGAATCTTGCTGGCAAGCTCCCTTTCATTACCCTTTTCAATAAGTTCATCGGTAAGGTTGGTGTCTAGCACAATGGTGGTTGTGCCGTCGGTCTCGCTCACAAAGCCCTCTTTGCTCTTGGTCTCTATCAATAGGTCTTCGGCAGTAAGTGTGACCTTTTGCCCGTCGAGGTCAAACTCGTATCCCTGCCCCGAAAGCACTTTTGCAGCAATGGTATTATTATCGATGGTGGAAAGTGCATTTCTAAGACTGCCGAGCAGCTTTCCAAGCCTTGGTCCAAGGGTCTTCAGGTTTGGCTTTATAACATAGTTTAGGAACTGGTTAGCGTCACGCTTAAACTCCAGTTTTTCAATGTTAAGCTCGTCTTTAATAAGCTCTTGCATTTCATGGCTAAGCTCAACCGGCTTAAGGCTTACAATGACCATCTCGCTGAGCGGCTGGCGGTTTTTCATGTTTGACGCATTTCTCGCACTGCGGCCAAGCACCACAATGTTGAGAAGGGCTTCCATCTCCTTGTTGAGCTCATCGTCGATAAGCTTTGTGTTGGCTTTAGGGAAAGCGCAAAGATGCACCGAGATTGGCGCAGTCTTGTCTACGCTCCTAACCAAGTTTTGGTACACAGCCTCGGTGAACTCAGGCACAAATGGCGCCATGAGCTTAATAAGGTTTACCAGCACATAGTTAAGAGTTGTAAAGGCGGCCGTCTTGTCCTCGGTCTCCCCACTCACCCAAAATCTTTCACGGCTGCGGCGTACATACCAGTTGGACAGGCTGTCCACGAATTCGGCAATCTTCCTTGCCGGCTCGCATGACAGGTAGTTTTTAAGGTCTTGGTCAACGCTTCTAATAAGGCTATTAAGCTCGGAAATTATCCACTTGTCCAGTAGCGAGAGCTTCACACTGTCAATGGTGTGCTTGGTGGCGTCGAACTTGTCTATGTTAGCGTAGAGCACATAGAATGCGTAGGTGTTCCAAAGCGTGCCCATGGTCTTGCGTTGGTACTCCTCCACCGTCTCTTCTTTGAAGTTGGTGGTCATGTATGGAGCGTTGGAATAGTAGAAATACCATCTTACGGCGTCAGTACCCTGCTTGTTGAACACGTCCCAAGGCGAAATGCCGTTACCAAGGCTCTTGCTCATCTTTCGGCCGTATCTGTCGCAGACAAGGCCAAGTGGCAGGCATCTCTTGTATGGTGCTTTGCCAAACATAAGGGTGTTGATGGCCAGCAGTGCATAGAACCAGCCACGTGTTTGGTCCATGCCCTCGCTAATGAACTCGCAAGGATAGGACTTTTCAAACAGCTCCTTGTTCTCAAATGGATAGTGAAGTTGGGCAAAAGGCATAGAGCCGCTGTCATACCAGCAGTCGATGACTTCGGGCACACGATGCATTTCTTTGCCGCATTTTTCGCATTTTATGACTATTTTATCTACATATGGCTTGTGCAAATCCACCTTTGCATCTTTTGGCAGGTTGCCAAGTTTTTTGAGCTCAGCAATCGAGCCAATGGCCTTTTCATGCCCGCACTCGCAGGTCCAAATTGGCAGTGGGGTTCCCCAATATCTCTTGCGGCCAAGGTCCCAGTCAATGAGCGAACGCAAGAATCCGCCCATGCGGCCTTCCTTTACGCTGTCAGGACGCCAGTCGACCTTGGAGTTGTTTTCAATGAGCTTGTCTTGCACCTTGGTTGTGCCAACAAACCAGCTTGAGCCGGCATAGTACAGCAGCGGGGTTCCGCAACGCCAGCAGTAAGGGTAGCTGTGCTCATACATGAGCTCACGCACGAGTTTTTTCTCTTCTTTGAGGCGCTTAATGATGATTGGGTCGGCGTCTTTAGCAAAGATGCCAGCAAGGTCGCCGCACTCCTTTGTCAGGCAGCCCTTTTCGTCAATGAGTTGCACAAATGGCAGGTTATACCTCTTGCCCACCTGGCTATCGTCTTCACCAAAGGCCGGTGCGATATGGACAATACCCGTGCCGTCGGACAATGTTACATAGTCGGCCACGGTCACATACCACGCCGAGTCTTTATACTTGTCATAGACAAAGTCGAAGAGCGGCTCATACTTTGTGCCCTCGTAGTCCTTGCCCTTTTTGCGGTCGACAATGGTGTATTCGCCCTCTTTAAACAGCGAGCGTATGAGGGCCTCGGCCATAATATAGTACTCGTCGCCGTCTTTGAGCTTGACGTAGGTCTCTTTTGGATTCATGGCAAGCGCCACGTTGGATGGCAGGGTCCACGGCGTGGTTGTCCAGGCCAAAAAGTAGGTATTTGGCTCATCTAGCATTTTAAAGCGTACGAATACCGACTTTTCCTTAACGTCTTTATAGCCCTGGGCCACTTCGTGGCTGGAAAGGCTGGTGGCGCACCTTGGGCAGTATGGGCGGATTCGGTATCCACGATACAAATAGCCCTTTTTATGCAGCTCGGCAAGCGACCACCAAACGCTTTCAATGTAGTTGTTGTCGTAGGTGACATATGGGTGCTCGGTGTCTACTGTGTAGCCCATGCGGTCACTGAACTTTTGCCACATATCCTTATACAGCCAAACGTTCTCTTTGCACTTGGCAATAAATGGCTCAACGCCGTATTTTTCGATGTCTTGCTTGCCGGTGGAACCAATTTGCTTTTCCACTTCAAGCTCGACTGGCAGGCCGTGTGTATCCCACCCCGCCTTGCGAAGCACGTTTTCGCCTTTCATGGTGTGGTATCTCAAAAACAAGTCCTTGATGGTCCTGGTCAGCACGTGGCCCATGTGTGGCAAACCGTTGGCAGTTGGCGGGCCCTCAAAGAAGGAATAGATCTTGCCTCCCTTGTTTTTCTCCACCATTTTTTCAAAGACGTGGTTTTTGTTCCAAAACTCCACCACCTCTTCTTCACGCTTGACAAAGTCTAGACTGCTATCAACTTTTTTGTACATGTTTTTCTCCTTCTAGTGCAATTAAAAAAGCCTTTGAAGCCACCGAAAAAATGGCTCAAAGGCACAGCTTTTTTATCGGCTCTTCGCACTATCATGCAAATTCTTCTATAACGGGAATACCCGGGAAAACTTATTAGAGCCGCCGCTCGTTCAGCCTCCTGCTCGCTAGGTGATACCTCTATTATTTTCGCCAGCCGCTTTCACCAACCGCGGCATCTCTATATGGCTATTCTAATATGGCTTGTCCTAACTCAAACGCATTTAACTAGATATTAGCATCACAAACCCGATTTGTCAAGCATTTTTTTGCGAGGGGCCATAGCCCCTCGCGCTCCCATTTAAAAACGGGCAATTTGTATCAAATTGCCCGTTTTGACCTGGAAGTGCGGCTGACGCTGTGTTAAATGAAAAATGAAAAATGAAAAATTAGGGCGTCGAGCCTTTGGCTCGAAATTACATATAAAAACATTCCCTAATTCGTCATGCAAAGCATGACGAGTATCATTCGGCCATGGGCCGAGTATCATTCGCCACAAAGTGGCGAGTATAATTCGCTCGCATGGCGAGCGAGTATCATTTTGCAGCATCAAGAATGCTACAAAATGATACTATGTCTCCTGCCCCCAGCACCAAAATGGTGTCACCGGGCGAGATTATGCCCGATAAATACTCCTTCATCTCGTCGTAGTCTTCAAACGAGAAGGCGCGCTGCCCGGCAAGCGACAAGCGTCTCGCCAGCTCCTTTTCGTCCATGCCTTGGTCGGGGGTCTCCCTCGCCCCATAGACTTTGTAGACCAGCACTTCCTTGCTTCCCGAAAAGCAGGTCAAAAAGTCGGGCAGCAGTGCCTTGGTTCTTGAATAGGTGTGCGGCTGAAAGACCACAAACAGCTTGCCCGGCGTCACCCGCCTTGCCAGCTCAATTGTGGCCCTTATCTCGGTTGGGTGATGGGCGTAGTCGGTTATGACCTTTGCGCCCTTAAAACTCCCGCACTCCTCAAAGCGGCGTTTGACCCCGCCAAAATGGTAGATGGCGTCCTTGATCGTGCCAATGTCTATGCCGTAGTTGAGGGCCACGGCTATTGACGCCAGGGCGTTGTAGACATTGTGGTGGCCATAGACTCCAAGGCGGACCTTAATAAGCTTGGTGCCAAGCATGTACAAGTCAAATTTATATTTGCCCTTTACATATTCCTTGATATTGCGAGCTTCAAGCACGCCGTGGCCTGAGATAGAGAAGCTTATGCTCTTTTGCTCGTAGCGTTTATTGGCGTTTTCGTCATCGCCAAGATAGACCACCAGTCCACCGTCTTTGGTGTGCGATGCGAACTTGCCAAACGAGCGGTTGATGTTTTCAAAGGTCTTGAAGTAGTCGAGATGGTCGCTTTGGATGTTCAAAATGACCGAAACGTCGCTTTTTAGTTCCAAAAACGAGTCGACATATTCGCAGGCCTCGGTAATGAAGAATTTTTTGCCGCCAATGCGGACATTGCCGCCAAGGTCGACGGCCTCGCCGCCCACGTGCACGGTCGGGTCTAGACCTGCACGGATAAAAATTTCGGCTATCATGGCTGTGGTTGTGGTCTTGCCATGGCTGCCGGCAATGGAGATGACGTTCTCAAACTCACGAGACAAGACGCCTAGCATTTTGGCCCTTGAGATTATTTTCTTACCCAGCTTTACGCAAAGAGCATACTCGGGGTCGTCGGGATGTATGGCCGCACTTGCCACAATGAGGTCAGCGTCAGCAATATCGGGGCTTATACCGTTTACGCATACAGGTATCTGCCCGGCAATTAAAGTCTCCACCATGCGGCTTCGAACCCTGTCCGAGCCCGAAACAATGTGGCCTTGGCTTTTAAGAATAAGTGCAATGGCACTTTGGGATATTCCACCAATACCCAAAAAATGAATTTTTAACTTTTTCATACTCTATTTTATTCATCTTTTGGTTTTTTTGTTTTTTTTATTTGCGAGGGGGCATTCCCCCTCGCGCTCCCATTTTAAAAAGAGCGGTTAGCTTAATTGCTAACCGCTCTTTTTGAACTGCTAGTGCAAGGCTTACACCACTCAAAAACGATGTCAACCAAATTTCATGAGGTGCTAGTAAAGTAGCAAATAAGGTGAAGATGGTGACAAGGGCTAAGAAAAAAGGTTGCCCGCTGACCTGTTTGGTCGCGGGCGTTCTTCTTTCGACGCTCTTGTTGCTATATTCGCATTATTTGCGGAGAGTTGGGAGCGAGCGACAAGTCGCTCGCAACCTACACCCCCTCGCGCTCCCAACTAAAAATATGCGGTTGGCCAAAAATTGCCAACCGCATATTTTGACTTTGTAGTGCAAGGCTAACGCCGCTACAATGAAATACGTAAAGCTGGTCGAATGGCGTTGGTACTATAATTGATACTACGGCCTCTGTTGAGCGAGCCAAGATCACTGACACAACATGCAGCATAACTATACATGCCGGCCGACCGCAGCCACCAGTAACCGGTACCTATACGATTGTTAGTCTCATATGTTTTATTCAAATCACTATAATTACTTAGCGCATAGTCAGTTGGACTACAATACCTATAGGTGCTATTTGTTCCCCCTAACGGATTGCCCCTTCCTGTTGAGTCTAATTCGTAATAAGTATGTAAATATATTTTATCGTCAGTCTCCTTATCCACTGGCCAATATTCGATGTCGTCAGGACTTTGATCAAATCCTTTTGATATGTTATTCTTTAAATGAGTGCTTTGTATTGCATCTTTCTCTTCATCATTAAAGGCCGAGTTTAAGAACTCGTTATTGAGCCATTTTCTCATCCACGAATTATTCCAATCGTTTCCATCATTAAAACTTTCATTGAATTGAATTCTTGATATTAGTATTTCTTCAGCCAATATTTCTATTGATTTGCCTTTTTGATATTTTTCATAATTTAATACTATCCACTTTATTGGCTCTACTTTAAACCATACAGTTTCACCAGTAGCTTTTACTGTTGAATTGTCTTTGTATGTATATGACGGACCATTAGAATATCTATAACTCGTTCCTCTTGCATATAGTTCGCCGTCGGCGTATTTATATGAAGTAAATGTTCGGTTGTTATTTTCAGTAGCACCGGCATAGGCTTTGTTTACATAGTCTTGCACTTTTGCAGGAGCTGTGCTTGTGTACCAGGTTTCTAAGGTTTCATTTAGTTCATCACCAACATAGGTTTGTGGATATGTTCCAAAATATAGATAATGAAGTTGTATTCCCGAGCCTTTTGCACCTACTTCAGTGGTATCTTTACTTATATCGATCTCTAAAGGATATTTTTCAGTTAAGTTGTTGTCAATATCTCCCTCAATCACCTGGAGGTCTCCACCCGTCTCGACATAGATGGCTGGGCCCGATTCACTTTTGTTGAGGTTTACAGTGCCTCTTTTAATTATGCAGTGGCCACCACTTGCAACATATATTGCTCCGCCATATTTGGCTTGGCAATTGGTAATAGTTCCACCATCTAGGGTAAATGTGGCATCCTTTGAAACATACACAGCTCCGCCATATTTTTTCTTTTTGCCCTCAATCTTGCCGCCTTTCATGGTGTAACTGACCCCTTCGGCCAAGAATATGGCTCCGCCTTTTTTGCTCTTGTCGGCCGTGCTAGCCCCCGTGTCCTCGGCATAGGTCTCAACGCTGTTTTGTTCCCCACCCTTATCCGCCAAGCTGGTCGGCAAGATAACA
>CANQUB010000047.1 GCA_947626955.1 uncultured Clostridia bacterium
ATTTGGTGACCAAACAGGTCTACCGAACACCCGTTTTCTTTGCTCTTGTCACAAATTTTGCCTTATTTGCTACTTTACAAGTCTAAATAGTTGTTAGTTGACATCGTGAAAAAAAGGATACTTTTTCACCCCTTCAGGTCTTCGACCAGCTCCCTCCGTCTAGGGGGAGCCACGCACTAATAAACGATGTTAACAAAATGATATGCGGTGCTTGTAAAGAAGCAGATTCGGATAGATTTTTGAGATAAAAAAGCCAAACAAAGTTCCTCGCAACACTACTGCTGTGCGAGGGTTTTTGTTTGGCTTTTTTAGCCAAAAAGCTGCCGAAGGTGTGGCAAGCTGGGCCGCATCGCAAGCGGTGCGGAACTAACTATTTTTAATTTGTATAAAAGATGATAATTTTGCTAAATATTTACAAATTAGTTTTCAGTTTCTACAAACCAGATAAAGCCATCAAGAAAAAGATAGCGGATATTTTGGCCGAGGCGGACTTTGTATCTAAGGCCGGCACCGCCACCTTTGGTGCTGGCCATGGGGCGAGCATCAAGAATCTTGTCAATTTGGTAATTCCTGCCGTCTTCCCATATAATTTCTAGGGGCTCAATGCGGCCAATTTTTTTCATTTTGGCTATGACGTCAACATCTTTTCGCATGAATAAATGATGGCCAAAAAACGCAAAATTAATAGCTGCAAAATAAAAAACCGCCATTAAAATGGCGATTTTAAATAATTTTTTGCTTATTTTTGAGCCAGGCTTAGATATTTATTGAGCCTCTTTTTAGCATAGCTATCAGCTGCGGTAAACAACCTTTGGCTGGCCTCAGGATTGCTCTTTGCAAGGGTGAAGTATCTAGACTGCGTTTTGATAAAGTCAATATAGCTCATTGACGGCTGAGGGCCGTCAACCGTCATGCCCTTTTCAGGGTCATATCTATATATATTCCAATACCCTGCCAGCACGGCATCACGCTCTTGGGCTTGCGAGGTGGACATATCGGTGCCGTGGTTAATGCAAGGGCAGTAGGCAATGACCACCGATGGGCCGTTGTGTTCTTCGGCCTCTTTCATGGCGGTTATGGTCTGCTGCATGTTTGCACCCATGGCCACGCTTGCCACATAGACATTTGGATAGTTCATTATGATTGAACCAAGGTCTTTCTTTTGGGTCTGCTTGCCGGCCGATGCGAATTTGGCGGTGGCTCCCATTGGAGTGGCCTTGCTGGCCTGTCCACCCGTGTTGGAGTAGACTTCGGTGTCAAGGATAAGCACTCTAACTTTTTCGCCAGTGTGCAGCACATGGTCAAGGCCGCCAAAGCCAATGTCATAGGCCCAGCCGTCGCCACCAACAATCCAAACAGTGCTGTCGAAGAGGGCGGCCGAAAGGCTGTATAGGTCTTTTATGGTCTTGCTTGGCTGGCTCTTAACAGCTTTTGAAAGGGTGGTGCGGATTTGCTCGGCAAGGGCTTGGTCTTTTTTGTCCTGGCTCTTCCAAGTCTCTAGAAGGCTGGCAAGGGCAGGGGTGACCAATTTGTTTGCAAGGGCGTTATCCACCAAAGTGTTCAAGGTCTCCCTATTTTTATCGACCGATTTTTTTATTCCAAGGCCGAATTCGGCATTGTCCTCAAACAGGCTGTTTGCCCATGCAGGACCATAGCCGTCTTTTCCCTTGGTGTATGGGCAAGTTGGCGACGAGCCGCCGTAGATAGACGAGCAGCCAGTGGCGTTGGCGATTATAAGATTCTTGCCGTAGAGCTGGGTGAGCAGTTTTATGTATGGGGTTTCGCCGCAGCCGGCACAAGCCCCCGAGAACTCGAAGAGAGGTTTATTAAACTGGCTGCCCTTGATGCTGTCAGGCTTAAAAATGGTCTTAGGGTTTTCAAGGTCTTTGACCAGCTCGTAGTTTTTGAGCTCTTGCTTCATTATGGTCTCAGGCACAACCATGTTTAGGGCCTTGCCGTTTGCAGGGCAAACATGGGCGCAGTTGCCGCAGCCCGTGCAGTCCATAGGGCTAAGCTGGATTTTAAAGTCATAGCCAGGGACGCCGAGGGCGGGCTTTGCACCAAGGGCTTTGCTCTCCTTGCTGCCGCTTGGCACAAGGTATGGCCGTATGCAGGCATGAGGGCACACCAGTGCACATTGGTTACACTGAATGCATTTTTGGCTGTCCCAGCATGGCAGGGCGTTTGCAATATTGCGTTTTTCAAATGCACTTGTGCCGGTTGGAACTTCGCCGCTTGGGTCAAAGGCTGAAACCTTTAGGCTGTCCCCTTTAAGTTTCATTATAGGTTTTATGTAGTTTTGGTAGTAGTCGCTAGTAATTTTATCTTTCTCGGCTGGGACCTCTATGTCTTGCCATAAGGCAGGGTAGTCAATCTTTTTAAGCTGGCCAAGGGCCCCATCAATGGCCGTCATGTTCATTTCAAGAACGTGTTCACCCTTGGAGGCGTAGGTCTTTCTTGCCGCTTGCTTGATCATCTCTATGGCCTTTTCTTGCGGCAAGATGCCAGCCAGTGCAAAAAAGGCGGTTTGGCAAATGAGGTTTATTCGCCTGTTCAGGCCAACATTGCTTGCCAGCGTGTCAGCGTCGATGCAGTAGAAATTGAGTTTTTTGTCGGCAATCTCTTTCTTGACTGATGCAGGGAGCTCTTTTTCAAGTACCTTGAGGTCGGTGGTAGAGTTGAGAAGGAAAGTCCCGCCCTTTTTGATGCCCTCAAGTACATGAAATTTGTGTAAAAATGTCTTGTTGTGGCAGGCAATGAAGTCGCTTTCGGTGATGAGGTATGGTGCAGTTATAGGCTTTTTGCTGAGCCTTACGTGCGAGGTGGTCACGCTGCCCGACTTCTTGCTGTCGTAGACAAAGTAGGCTTGGCCGAAAAGGTGAGCCTCTTCGCCAATTATCTTTACGGTGTTTTTGTTGGCACTGACCGTTCCGTCCGAGCCAAGGCCGAAGAACTTGCAATCCAGCTCGCCGCCATCGGTAAGCTGCAACTGCTTTTTAATAGGCAGCGAAGTGAAGGTCACGTCGTCGTCTATGCCCACGGTGAAGTGGTTTTTAGGAGATTTTAGTGTCATGTTTTCAAACACGGCGTAGGCGTGCGACGGAGTAAACTCCTTGCTAGAAAGGCCATATCTTCCTCCAAGCACGGGCAGGGAGATGCCGTATTCATTGAGGGCCGAGATGACGTCGAGGGCCAGTGGTTCGTAGGACGAGCCGCTTTCCTTGGTGCGGTCTAGCACGGTTATGACTTTTGTCGTCTTTGGAACTTTTTGCAAAAAGCCGCGTGTGTCAAAAGGCCGGTAGAGCCTAACTTTTATGGCTCCCACTTTGTTTCCCTTTGCGGCAAGGTACTCGGCGGTTTTTATGACGGTGTCGGCACCCGAGCCCATGGCAACTACCACATACTCGGCGTCCTTTGCACCGTAGTACTCAAAGCACGAATACTTGCGGCCGGTCAGGGCGTAAAACTCTTTTAAGGTCTCGTCCACAATCTTTGGCACGGCGGCGTAATAGCCGTTTGAGGCCTCACGGGCTTGGAAGAAGGTGTCTTCATTTTGTGCTGTTCCCCGCTGAGTTGGGTGCGATGGGGTGAGGGCACGGGACTTAAAGCGGGCAATGGCGTCGGTTGGCACCAACTTTAGCGCGGTTTCTTGGTCGAGGTCCTCGATGGTGTTTATCTCATGGCTGGTTCTAAAACCGTCAAAGAAATGCAAAAATGGCAGTGAGCTTTTGAGGGCAGCAATGTGGGAGACAAGCGCCATGTCCTGCGCCTCTTGTACGCTCGAAGAGGCCAAAAAGCAAAAGCCGGTGCTGCGGCAGCTCATAACGTCGCTGTGGTCGCCAAAGATGGAAAGGGCATGGCTGGCCACCGTTCGCGCTGCAACATGGATGACGCCTGGCAATAGTTCACCCGCCATTTTGTACATGTTTGGAATCATTAAGAGTAGTCCTTGCGAAGAGGTGAAGGTAGTGGCAAGACTGCCGCCGGTGAGAGCACCGTGTAAAGCCCCGGCCGCTCCAGCCTCAGACTGCATTTCAACCAGCGTTACGGGGTTGCCGTATAGGTTTTTCTTGCCTTTAGCTGACCAAGCGTCTACATTTTCGGCCATGGGCGAAGATGGGGTGATGGGGTAGATAAAGGCCATTTCGCTAAGAAGATAGGCCTGATTGGCGGCGGCTGTGTTGCCGTCGGTGGTGATGTATTTTTTCATTTTGAACCTCAAAGTTTTCTTGATACTATTATAGTCAAATTAAAAAATTAAAGTCAATTTAAATATATCAAAAAAACTATTTCCATCTCGGGTTTTGTGTGGTATAATCAAAGCCATGAAGATTAAACTTACTCTTGAATATGACGGAACAAATTTTGCTGGTTACCAAATTCAGCCCAATAAGAGAACCATCCAAGGCGAACTTGAAAAGGCACTAAGGTGCATATATAATGAAGATGTGCCCACTTTCACTTCGGGCCGCACCGATGCTGGGGTGCACGCACTTGGGGCAGTGGTGCACTTTTGCCCGCCAAAAGAGATTAAAAACAAGCGAGTAAAAGATGCTATAAACGCCTTTTTGCCAGCTGATGTAAAAGTGGTTAACGCCGAGAGGGTCAGTGACGACTTTGACGCCCGCTTTTTATCCAAGAAAAAGACCTATGGCTACCGTTTTTACCTCTCCAGCTGCGAAAGGCCGCTGCTTTGCGGTAGGGCACTTAGGGTGAACACCAATATTGATATTGAGGCCATGAAGGAAGGGGCAAAGTATCTTGTGGGCGAGCACGACTTTGGCTCGTTCGTGTCTAAAAAGAGTGGCAAGACAAACTTTGTTCGCACCATCTATTCGGCCGATATAAAAAAGGTGGGGGAAGATGAGTATATGCTCTTTGTGTGCGGGAACGGGTTTTTGTATAACCAAATTCGCATCATAATGGGTACACTTTTAAATGTGGGCTACAATAAGTATCCACCTGAAACTGTTAAGGAAATTTTAGAGAAGAAAGAGCGTAAATACGCCGGCAAGACCGCCCCAGCCTATGGCCTGTATCTAATAAAAGTGGAATACTAGAGGCAAAAACCATAAAAAACTTAGAAAAAAAATTGAAAATCATTGACTTATTTGACAAAGTATTATAGAATATCTAAGCGTAAGTGCTTGCGGGCTATCTACATCTCACTAGCCTAGAAGCAAATATTTGTAAAAAGGGAAAAATAATGAAAACTTATATGATGAATCCGGCTGAAAAGTCTGGTAAATGGTATTTGGTTGACGCAACTGGTATGCCTCTTGGTAGGCTAGCAAGCCAGGTGGCTTCAATTCTTCGTGGCAAAAATAAGCCCGAATTCACTCCAAATGCAGATGCTGGTGACCATGTTATCGTTGTAAACAGCGATAAGGTAGTTCTTACCGGCCGCAAAATGGAGCAAAAGTATTATCGCTATCACACTCTTTATGTTGGCGGACTTAAGGAAGTTCAATACAAGGATATGCTATCTAAAAAGTCTGACAAGGCTGTATTTTTAGCTGTTAAGGGTATGCTTCCTAAGAATCACCTCGGAAGAGAAATGATCAAAAAACTTAGAGTATACAAGGACGAGAATCATGGTCATGAGGCTCAGCAACCTGTAAAGATTACTCTTGAAGGCAAAAGGTAGGATATTATGGCAAAGAAAGTAGCAAATAAGAAAGAACAAATTTGGGGAACTGGCCGTAGAAAAAAGGCCATTGCTCGTGTTCGTATTATGGCTGGTGAGGGAAAGATTGTTGTCAACAAACTCCCAGTTGAAGAATACTTCAAGCTCGACACTCTTATCGGCATTGTTAAGCAACCACTTGTTTTGGTTGGCGCTGAAAAGAAGTATGATGTCTATGTAAACGTCTATGGTGGTGGCCTTGCTGGTCAAGCAGGTGCTTGCCGTCATGGTATTGCTCGTGCACTTGTAATCTCAAACGAGGCCTACAAGGCAGACATCAAGAAAGCTGGCTTCTTAACTCGTGACCCAAGAATGAAAGAGAGAAAGAAGTATGGGTTAAAGAAGGCGCGCAAAGCTCCACAATTCTCTAAGAGATAACGGCAACATTTGCGTCTATAACTGTGTTGCTGCAAAAAATCTCGGACAGGCAGTCGTATTATTTATACGAGCCGTGCCCGAGATTTTTTTGCGCCTTGTTGTGAGTTGCGAGCGACTTGTCGCTCGCTCCCAACTCTTCGCAAATAAGGCAACCTTTATAACAATAACTTCAAAAGTGAGTATTCGGTGACCAAATAGGTCAACCAAACACTCGCTTTTTTCGTTCTTGTCACAAATCTTGACTTATTTGCTACTTTACAAGTCTAAAAAGCTATTTGTTGACATCGTGAAATAAGGCGTCGCCGCTGGCGAGTTTCACCCCTTCAGGTCTTCGACCAGCTCCCCCGTCAAGAGGGGAGCCATGAACGGCATCCTATTTCTTAGGCTTCCCCTTGCTAAGGGGAAGCTGGCTCACTGCTAACTTTGGCCTGATGAGGATAATATAATCTTCGAGGCTTCGCCTCGATGCCCTAACTTTTCACTTTTCACTTAACAATGGTTGTACAGGAATATGCAACTTTATTTATTTTTTGATATTTTTTTAAAAAACACCCAAAATCGCTTGACATGGGGG
>CANQUB010000048.1 GCA_947626955.1 uncultured Clostridia bacterium
TAGGTTCCGCGTAACACTACTGCTGTACGCGTGGTTCTACTTCGGGGGTTTTATTCTAAATTTCACGCTAGGTGCGGCTATTAGGGCCGCGAGGCAAGCCTCGCGGAACTAATGAATACAGTTGTATATTTCAATCGCCTTTTGTGCGCTAATGCCTTCAACTTCGGCGAGCTTGTCGGGAGTGGCTTCAAAAATGGCCTCTTTGGTCTTAAAGTTTTTCCAAATTCGCTCGCTCAAAACCTTGCCAACCCCAGGAATATCCTGCAAAAACGACCTCATGCTCTGCCCACGCAGTGAGCGGTGATACATGACGGCAAAACGGTGCGACTCATCCCTCACCCTTTGCAAAAGCCTTAATGCATAGCTGCTGCGTGGCAAGGTTATTGGCTGGCTGCTGCCAAGAACATATATCTCCTCTTCCTTTTTGGCGAGGCTGACGCAAGGCACAAACACGCCCACACTGTCCAGCGCCTCTTTGACCGCACCAAGCTGGCCAAGGCCGCCGTCAATAAGGATAAGGTCGGGCTTTTTGTCAAAATTCTTTTGCCCCTTAACAAGGCTATCAAAGCGGCGAGTCAAGGTCTCTTTCATGCAAGCAAAGTCGTTCGCCCCCTCAACCGTCTTAATCTTAAACTTCCTATACTCGCCCTTGCTCGGCTCTCCGCCCTCAAACACCACCATGCTGGCCACGTTGTTGGTTCCCGAAATGTCCGAAATGTCGTAACCCTCAATGCGGTTGATTCCGTCAACGCCAAGCACTTCTTCAAGCTCCTTTAATGCGTCGCTGGTCAGCTTTTTATGGCGGACGAACTTATCCCGCGAGTTGAAGGCAAACTCATCGGCATTGCGCTTGGAGTTGTCCACAAGTTGCTTTTTTGTCCCCTTTTGAGGGATGACAATTGCCACCTTTTTGCCCGCTCTATCGCTTAAAAACTGGCCGATAAGCTCGGCGTCGGCAAGCATATAGTCCTCGAGCAAGACCTCTTTTGGCAAATCCTCGCTGTCATAATAAGAGGAGATGAACCCCGAAACCAGCTCGGTCGGCGTTCCGACCGCATCTTCAAGAGTGTGGTTAAACTGGCCGATGTTCTTGCCGCCACGAATTTTCATCACGTTTACAATGCTAAACTCCTCGCTTTGGCTGAGGGTAAACACATCGATGTTCGAGGTGTTTGGCAGGCTGGTTATAAGCTGCTTGTCGAGCTTGTCCACGGCGTAGAGAAGGTTCTTTATCTCAAGTGCCTCCTCAAAGAGCATTCGGTCGGCCTTTTCTTTCATTTTGGCCTTCAGCCGCTCCTTGATTTCCTTGTTGTTGCCGTTTAAAAAGTCGATGACCTGCTTTATTATCTCGTTATACTCACCCTCTCGCGACGCATAGGAGCAGGGTGCAAGGCAGTTGCCAATTTCACCGTGCAAACAAGGCCTTGGTCTAAGCTTGCCGTCGTTAAAATTGTGGTTGCACCACCTCACCGGCCACGCCCACTTGATAAGGTCGATAATCTCGGTAATCCTAACCCCGGTCACATATGGGCCAAAAAGCAGCGACCCGTCCTTTTTAGGTCGGCGCACAACCTGAACACGCGGAAAACGCTCCTTTAGGTCTATCTTTATATATGGAAAGGACTTGTCGTCTTTTAGAAGGATGTTGTATTTAGGTTTATACTTTTTAATAAGGTTGCTTTCAAGCGAAAAGGCGTCCAGCTCGCTGTTGGTCAAAATGTAGTCAAAGTCCTCAACATTGGCCACGAGGTTATAGGTCTTAACCGTTTTTGACGAGCCGTCAAAGTAGGTTTTAACGCGGTTTTTAAGCTTTTTTGCCTTGCCGACATAGATGACCGTGCCAGCCTTGTCACGCATTATATACACTCCCGGTTTTAGCGGAAGCAGTGCCACTTTTTCATGAATTTTCGCACTTACCATAATTCAATTATAGCATAAACTTTGGCATTTCAAAATAGTTTTATAAAATTTTTATTTGCCTATTGAAAACTGGTAAAATAAGTGGTATATTTTTATTTACCAAGGAGAAAAAGAAATGTTTAGTTATTTTGATTATTTTCTTTTTATACGAGTTAGACAGAGCAAAAATACCTTAAACCAATACAAAAAGCAGGGCCTTACCGAGGTCACTAGCGATGACCCACTATTTTACACCTATCAAGACGCACACAGCTACCTATATAGCTACATTCCATCCGAACACTCGGTGCCTGTTTTCGACTTTACAAACATTGTAAACGAGGTTTACGACCAACTTTATTGCAGGGTCAATCCTTTTTTGATTGCCAAACTTTTGAGGAAAGAAAACAAGAACATTCCCTATGTTGACTGCCTAAAACAGGTAAAGAAAGCGGTGAGCGAAAATGTGGCCAAGTTCACCCAAAACGTGGATAGATTCCCCTACCGTGTCGACACCTATGGCGAATGCATAAAAAGCGGCAATACAAGCCTGATGGCTTTGGATAAACGCATAAAATACCTTGAAGAAAAAAAGAAAAAATCTCGAAATGGCGAGCATTCTAAGCTTGACGACTAAGGGAGAAAATTATGTCCAAATTGAGTCTGTATAACGAAATTGAAAGGGCAAAAAGTGTAATAAAGCAAGCTGCCGATTCGCCCACCCCCACCCAAATAAACCCTGACCATGAGCTTTTTCAAGCCTACAACAAGGCCTCTTTATATTTATATAACCAGCCTGCTGAGCAAAATGCCACCAGCATAGACGATATTGAAAAGGTGCTAGATGGGGCAAAACTGTTGTTGACCATTCAAATCAACCCTTTTGTTTTGGCTAAAAACATTTCGGGGATATTCAACAAAAAAGTTGGCGTCGAAAGGCAGGACCGCAGGCTTAGCTACGATGCCGCACTAAAATATGTCAAAGACAATCTTCAAGACGCTAAAAATTACCTGCAGAACAGCTTTTATTATGTTATGGATGATTATGGAAATGTGGGGCCTGTTATAGAAAAGGCTTCACGCCACCTAATAGCTGTTAACAAAGTACTAGAAAGACGCACTCACAAAACCAATAGCGAGGAAAAGGATAACGACTAATGAAAAAAAACACACCAAACCGCCAAGCACTGGCACTATTTGATAAGTTTACAGCCTTTCAAAAAGGCATTTTATCGGCTAGACATGACTATGAAACCGAGATCCTCTCCTACAATTTGGCCGACGCCATCGACGCTCTATACGATTATAAAATTGAAAATAACGAGCAAGTTTCCCCAACTTTTAAACAAGATATGCAGGAGCTATGCTTAAACTGTATGCACGAGGTTTCAGGGGTCACTCCCGAAAACCCAATGCTGTTTTTGAAAAGGACCATAACCGACGGTTTTTTAAGAATTGCCAACCGTGCCCTTGTAGACAAAATCGACTTTGACAGCGTTTATTGGACCAATGTTTTAAACAATGACCGCCCCGAAAAAGTATTTGAAAGAATAGACTACATCATAGCCTGCCTGGACAAAAACAAAGAATACTACAAAAACTTTATCGAAGACAATCAGTGGAGCACCAAAACTCAAATTCAAATGGCCACCCAAAAGGCCAGCGACGAAATTCGAAACATAAAACGCAAAATCCGTCAATTCAAAATTTTTGTTAACGAAGCCCAAAGAGAAAGACAATAAAAAATATCGCTTTGAAAGCGATATTTTTTATTCCTGAGTCAACAGTGCCTGCTGGTGAGCTATTCTCAGCGCCTCAATAAGTTCGTTCATGTCTCCGTTCATAAAGGTGTCAAGGCTGTAAAGTGTCAGGTTTATGCGGTGGTCGGTAACGCGGTTTTGTGGATAGTTGTAGGTGCGAATCTTTTCCGACCTATCCCCCGTTCCAACCTGCAAACGGCGGGTCTCACTGTACTCCTTGTCGGCTTTGGACTGGTAGTAGTCATAAAGCTTGGCCTTTAGCCAGTTCATGGCCTTTTCGCGGTTCTTTATTTGCGATCTCTCGTCTTGGCAAGCCACCACAATGCCGGTTGGAATGTGGGTTATTCTTATGGCCGACTCGGTTTTGTTGACGTGCTGGCCACCCGCTCCGCCACTGCGGTAGGTGTCAATTTGCAAATCCTTTTCATTTATCTCAATCTCAACATTGGTTGCCTCGGGCAGCACTGCCACAGTGGCCGTCGAGGTGTGAATGCGGCCTTGGCTCTCGGTCTCGGGCACTCTTTGAACGCGGTGCACTCCGCTCTCAAACTTCAGGTGTGCAAACGCCCCCTTGCCCTTGACCATAAATGTGCAGTACTTCACACCGCCGTCGTCGGCATAGTTGCCGTCAATCTCTTCAATTTGATAGCCGTTTTTCTCGGCATAGAGATAATACATGCGCTTGAGGTCGGCCCCAAAGAGTGCGGCCTCGTCACCGCCGGCACCGCCACGAATCTCGATAATTACGTTCTTTTCGTCGTTCTCATCCTTTGGCAAGAGCAAAATTTTAAGCTCTTTTTCAATGTCGGCAAGGCGGGCTTTAGACGAGCTGTACTCCTCGTCGAGCATGTCCAGCATCTCTTTATCGGTCTCGCCCTTTCTCATGGCCTCGGCCTCGTTCATGTTCTGCTCGCAAGCCAGGTACTCCTCATACTTTTCAATTATAGGCTCAAGGTCGGCATGCTCCTTGGCCACTTTTTGAAAGTGCTTTTGGTCAAGGTAGATGTCGGGGTCGGCAAGCTCCTTGTTCAGCTCCTCCAGCCTCAGTTTCATTTGCTTCAATTTCTCAAACATTTTTAGTCTCCTTTGGCGGCAATGACCATTCGGTCCTGCCCCTCTAAGTCTTTTTTAATTACTATATCTTTAAAGTGGTTTTTTAGTAGTTTTTTAACTTCGCTGGCCTGGCTGTATCCAATTTCAAAAAATATCTTTCCGCCATTTTTGAGATGTTTTGGGGCGTCTAAGATAATCTTTCTATAAAAATCCAGCCCATCCCCTCCCCCGTAAAGTGCCAGCTTTGGCTCGTAGTCTTTGACCGTCCTGTCTAGATGAGCATACTCAGCATTTGTAACATAGGGTGGGTTGGATACGATTATATCGAACTGCTGCCCAGCAAGTTTTGAAAAAAGGTTGCTTTTTATAAATTTTATATCGGCATTATGAAGTTTAGCATTGTGCTTTGCCACTCTTAGTGCCTTGCCGCTTACATCCACTGCCACAACCTCGGCATTGGTCTGCTTTTTAACAGCAATGGCTATGGCCCCGCTGCCCGTGCCGATGTCCAAAATTTTATGGGCCACCTTGGCCTCGCTTATCACCTCTTCGGCAAGCTGCTCGGTCTCGGGCCTTGGAATTAGCACATTTTTATTGACCTTGAGCTCGTAGCCGTAAAAGTTGGCAGTGCCCACCACATATTCAAGCGGGCAGCCCTCGGCACGCTTTTTGATGTTTTTTATAAGCATTCTCTCTTCGCCCTTTGTCAGCTCATAGTCGCCATGCACCTCGGCTCGCTTTTTGCCAAGCGAAAGTGCCACCAACCACTCGGCTTCAAGGGTGGGATTTTCAAAGAGATACAGCTCCTTTTTGGCCATATTCACGGCTTGTTTAACGTCCATTTTCCCTCTTAAATAAAAATGTGTAATAACCCTACTAAACCGTTATTACACAAAAATGGTGCAGACAAAAAGCTGCACCCAACTAAATTTGCTACTTATTGTTATTGCCGTAACGCTTGTTGAACTTCTCTACTCTTCCGCCAGCATCAACAATCTTTTGTGCGCCAGTAAAGAAAGGATGGCACTTGTTGCACACATCAATTTTAATTTCATCGCCTTTTTTGGTTGATCCAGTTTTAAAGGTTTCGCCACAAGCACAAGTCACGGTAACTTCATGATAGTCAGGATGGATATTCTGTTTCATGTCATCAGCCCCCATAAATTTTTTGCACGGCTATTATATAACAAGCCCCCCACCCTGTCAAGCATTTTTACAAAAGTTAATCAATTACCTCGGGTGCGACAAACAAATAGCTGTCCTCGCTCCCACTCTTCAAAACGTCGGTTATAACTTCCTCATACGGCCTAGTAGCTGCCGCCATGTAAATGTCCATATTTACCATAAAAAATCCTCCTATGGTTAGTATGGAGAGAAAACGTAAAATTATACTAGGGGGCGAGAAAAGCGAATGATACTCGCTCGCACTGCGAGCGAATTATACTCGGCCTTTGGCCGAATGATACTTGCTCCTTTGGAGCAAATGATACTCGTGCTATGCACGAATTAGGGTTGCAAATTTAATATGTAATCTTTGAGAGTTTAATAATATTCGCCCGCAGGGCGACGCCTTTTGTGGCTCCCCCTAGACGGAGGGAGCTGGTCAATATGGAGCCCCCGACAAGCGAGTTTACGAGCTTGATGGGGAGAGGAGAA
>CANQUB010000049.1 GCA_947626955.1 uncultured Clostridia bacterium
GCACGCCCAGGGCAACAAGCTTTGGTGGTTATTGCTTGGCGTGGGACTGTTCTTTATAAGCATTTTGGCCGACGCATTGATCTTCTTCTTGCTTGTTAAAAAATCCACGGGCAAAAAGATGTTTGTGACAAGCTATAAGGTAAGTGCGGTGGGTAAATATTTTGATGCCATAACTCCAATGAGCGTGGGCGGGCAGCCATCGCAAATTCTAAACTTGACCAGAGCGGGGATAAGCCCGGGCATTGCCAGCAGCATTCCTATAATTAGGCTTATAATTTACAAACTGGTCTACGCCTTTGTAACACTGATGTTCCTAATTTTCGGCGTGCCGTTCTTGCCAACATCGTCGTCGCTACTCAATTTGATGTTCACTTTCTTTAAAATTCTTGCCTATCTAGGGCTTATCGTGACGGCCATAACCAGTGTGCTATTTATCCTTATTGGCAACGGCAAGATTGTGGGGCGTAGCCTTGTGAGGTGGCTGGTAAGGACTGGATATAAGTTGCGATTGGTTAAGGACTACCGCAAGAGCTATCACAAGTTTATGAACACCGTACTCGAGTACCAAAGCTCAATAAAATATCTTCGAAAGAACCTTGGAATGCTTATTTCATGCATAGTGCTGGGGCTTATCGAGGTGCTGGCATACTTTGCCATTCCGTTTGCTGTGGTCATGGCACTGACGCCATCCAACGTGGTGGGGGCCGAAGCCACATTTATGCTGCTACTGGTTTGCATAACCAAGTTCATTGTCTGCCAGATGGCGTCGGTTATAATCCCGCTGCCTGGCGGAACGGGCATGATGGAGTTTTCGTTCATGTTCCTGTTCAGTGGTGAATTGCTGCTTGGCATGGAGCAACCAGCCGTGCTTTTGGGGCTCTTAGTTTGGATGTTTTTGACCTACTACTTTACCATTCTTCAGGGCTTCTTGATCTCTTCGGGGGACAGCATTTATCGCATGGTGAAGAGCAAAAGAAAGGATAAGACCAAGAAGATTGCACAAAATACCCAAGGCGGCCAGCCCGAAAGCACATAAACTGGCCAAAAAACTGCAATTTTCGATATAAACAGCAATAAATAGCACGCAAAAACCAACTATTTGCGTGCTATTATTTTATCTATGCAAGAAATAGATTGCCAGTGCGGCAAAAAGCATAGCCTTAACTGCGATGAGATAGTTGTGGACAAAGATGCACTATCTCTTCTTTTGCAAAAAGTTGAAAACTCAAAGGCGCTACTTCTTACCGATCAGTTCGGGCTTGACGAGCTTGAGGGTAGGGTCATTGGCGCTAAGCACATCAACCTGCCGTCGTTTACAGCCACTGTGGCTTTTGCCGAGAGCCTGCCCGACAAGGGACAGGATGTGGTGGTGGCAATAGGGCAGGACCAGCTTATCTCACTAGCCAAGTACTACGCCTATAAGTACTCTTGTCAGCTATATATCTATCCTTTGGGCAACTTTGCTGACTTCACTTTTTCAAGTTTTGCTAGGCTGTATGACGGGGTGGAGATGGGTTTTTATAAAGCCGCCCAGCCAAACAAGATTTTTGTTTGCCCGCCGACCAGCGTCAATAGCCTACAAGCCTATTATATGTCCACCAAGTTTTTGACCATGTTCGACAATCTTGTGGCCTCAATGGTCTTTGGCAAGAGCGAGTGCCAAAAAGCCGAAGAGTTTTTTAAAACGGCCATGAAAAGTTATCTTGCTCCTTGCCGCCCTGAGGAAGAGAGCTCGCACCTTGTATGGTCACTCATTCGACTGGGGCAGGGCATGACCTACTTTGGGCAGACCAAATTTTTTCTCGGCGCCGAAAGGCCGGTGGCCGAGCTCATGACCACGCTTAGGCCAAAGAGCGACTATCTTGAAATGGTGTCGGTGGCACATAAGCTGGTGCTAAACGCCTACTGCTGCTTTTTCCCCTCGCCGCCATCGGTTGGGCAGGTCAATTTGTCCAAACACATAAACTCGCTGGCCGAACTTTTAAAGGTGCCACCGTCGTTGGTCATCGGGCGGCTGGCTGAAAGCAGCACACTGTTGATAAGCGAGCAAACAAAGAGAAAGTTTTTGGCCTACCAGCCTTATCTAAAGCGCATTTTCACCAGACTTACTAGCCGCGCCTTTGCCCTGCAGGCCAAAGTGAGCCTTGCGGTGGACGGGCTAAAGAAAAATGGGTTCACTCTGCCTGAGGTGGAGAAATGCTTTGCGCTCTCGCCCCTGACCAGCGGTCGTACGACGGGCATGAACCTAATCTTGGGTTTTGGCTATCTAGACAAACTTTTATGAATAAAACTTAGCCTTTTGTCAAACATCTTCTTAAAAGGTGTTTTTTTATGAAAAGATTTTTGCTTGTCATGCTGCCTGTGCTGGCTGTGGCTGCTGTGCTGGTGTTTGCTCCAGGCTATCTTGCTGAGGCTTTGGATATAAAGACCGAAAACACGGGCGAGTGCCTAAACCTTGGCTTTGTATGTGAAATGGCCGACAGCTCCAGCCACAAGTTCTACCTCGTCGGAGATGAGATGGTGGGCGAGTGCGTAACACTAAATTTGGGCCTTGTTGACCTTGACAGGGTGGCGTCTAAGCTTGGGCTGACCATTACCAAAAAATACACAGTGGACGACAATTATATTATAGAAGGGGTGTCGCCGAGGCTTAACTACCATATCGATGGGCGGCAGGCCAATGTCATGATTGCAGTCAGCCAAAGGGGCATGACCGTGGCTAGCCCAATAATCTACGGCAGTTACTAAAAAGTTGCAAAAGAATGTATAAAATTTGCAATTAGGTAAAGATTTAATGTGTTTGGAGGATTTATATGAAAGTTAAAAGGTTTTTTAGAAAGGTTTGGAATTTCATTAAACGCAACACCTACGCACTGGCTGTGTCGGCCTGCGTGGTGCTGGTGTTGGCGCTTATAACCATAACGGCGGTGAATGTGGCGGGGAGTGGCGGCGGTCAGCAGCCGGTCATTGACCCCAATCAGCCTACTGTGCCGTCGGGGAGCGATGCCGTAATCGAGTTTGCCTCGCCGGTTGAGGACCCTGTCATTTTGAAAGGCTATGCCGACGACCATCTCTTAGAGGACAAGACCAGCGAATTTTGGCAGACCCATCAAGGCATTGACTACAAGGCAAGCGAGGGAACTAAGGTGTATGCGGTCTACGACGGCGAGGTCGAGAGCGTGGAAAACTCGACCATGGACGGCATTGTCATAACCATTAAACACTCGAACAATCTCGTGTCGGTGTATAGATGCCTTGGCAAAGAGGCGTTAGTGAGCCAGGGCGACAAGGTGACTAAAGGGCAGGAGATTGGCACTGTTTCGTCTAACCTCACCGAAAAGGCCGATGGCCCACACCTGCATTTTGAGCTTTACGAAAGCGGTAAGCTAGTCGACCCTACAGGCTATTTTGAAGGCGGGAAGTAAATATTTTTATGCGAGGGACCATCGTCCCTCGCGCTCCTATTTTAAAAAGGGCGGTTAGCAAGCTAACCGCCCTTTTTGAACTTGTAGCTTGCTGACGCTCGGTGAAACAATTGAGAGGCTTTGCAAAGTGTGGCTCCCCCTCGACGGAGGGAGCTGGTCGGAGACCTGAAGGGGTGAATAGTATCCGCTTTCACTTTAGTTGTAAATATACAACTTTATTTTTTTTATAAAAATTTTTAAAAAACACCCAAAATCGCTTGACATGGGGGGGGGGGGATATGATAGTACTAGTATGAATACTAGTACTATCATAAGTGATAAGTGAAAAGTGAAAGGTGAAAAGTGAGGGCGTCGCCGTTGGCGAGATTATATATTGACGACTGTCCTCTAATCAAGTCTCCCCCGACACAAAGAGGTCCCCAACGAGCGAGCACAGGGACCCCCGAAAAGCAAAGCTTTTTGGGGAGATGAGAAGTTCGATGGTTAGCAAAGGCAAGCCTGCGTAGCATGATTGCTTTTAGCCGGCACTCGAATTTCGACGAAGAAGGTGGTGCGGTACGCACCAAACGGGGGTAATATGAAAAAATCAAAGAAAATTTTAGCAATCTTTATTCCAGTTATTATGGTGGCAGTGGTGGCCCTTGGTGTTATCTTGCCGACCAGTTTGGCTGATAGAGAAGATACTGAGACTAAAACTCAGCCGGCAACCATTGTCTATGCCGACGGGGTAGAAGGCTCGGAAGAAGATACCGGAGCAAGCACGGCTAGCGCAGGCTATAAAGGCGGCTCCATCTTCCTTGAACCAAACAGCACTTTTAATATGCAAGGTGGAACAATATCAGGGCATAAGAATAAATATGGCGGAGCTATATATATTTCAAACGGTGCCACCTTCACCATGACAGGTGGCACAATAGAGAACAATACCGCCGACTATGGCGGAGCTATCTATGTCGAAGCTGGCGGCCACTGCTATATCCAAGGCGGGACAATACAAAACAATAAAGCCAAAACAGCCCCTGCAATATATGTTGAAAAAGGAGCCGATGTAAAAGTTAGTGACGAGGCCGAGGTTAAAGATAATTCATTAATTCTAGGGCCAGGGCAAGTTAGCGTCAGCACAATTGAGGTTGGGAAAAAGGGTTCAGGGCTAAAGCTTCATTATTTATATTATGGTAACTATCCACAAACCTATGTTGGGGACGAACTAAATGAAACCTTGGAATCTTGGTACACAAGAACAACTCCTGCAAAAGTACAAGATTTTGTAAACAAGGCTTATGCCGACGCAACTGGCGATTTAAATCGTACATTTACTTCATATAAATACACCGACGGCGAACTATATGCCAGGGGAACTAGCTATAGAAATTCTAGTGGTTCGTCATACACATACAAAGATAATTCAACAGTAAAAGCCACTGGGGAAACGGCATGGTTCAAAGTAGAGCCAATAAAGTGGATAGTGCTAAATTACGAAGAGTATTTAGCAGGACAACCAATAGAGATACTGGCCGAAGAAGTATTAACAGGAGGTATTCAATTTAATGAAAGCAGAAGTGACGGAAATGACTGGAACACATCATGGATAAGAAATTGGCTTAATAGCGAGTTTTTAAATTCGGCCTTTAATAGCGAGGAGGGGGAGGCAATACAAAGTACACATCTAAAGAACAATATTTCAGGAGGCCACAACCAAAGTCCAGACAATACCAAATACTGGCCAGAGGAAAAGGAAACTGATGACAAGATATATCTACTTACTTATTACGAACTAACAGGAAGCGGGAGAGGAAATCCTTTGGGAAGTGCGGGAACGTATAATTATTATGTATATTGCTGTCCAACTGACTATGCGTTGAGTAATAATTCCTTTTTGATGATATCAGATAATCATGGATCATATAGGACTAACAACCGTTTAGGGACCACCTACTGGTGGCTGCGCTCGGCCGGTACCGGCTATGATGCTCGGGAGGTCTCTTATGTTGGCTCATTTGATATCAGTACTTTTGTCAATGGTAGTAATGGCATTCGTCCTGCTTTACAACTTTCATTGTAGCGGCGTCAGCCCCCACACTTCAAGTTCAAAAAGAGCGGTTAGCAATTAAGCTAACCGCCTTTTTTAAAAGCGGATACTTTTTTCACCCCTTCGGTCGTCGAAGTTCGAGTGCCTGCTTATGGACAATCCTGCTACGCAGGCTTGCCCTTATGTGACCCTCGACTTCTCCT
>CANQUB010000050.1 GCA_947626955.1 uncultured Clostridia bacterium
GTGGGCAAAGGTGTTGTCGTCATACACCTTGCTTGGGTCAAGGCTGAGCTTTGCAAGCTTGCCCGCCTTGTTGCTCTTTATTATCATGGCTGCGTTCAACTGTCCTTCGTGCACATCGTAACCGTCAAGGCTGTTACCCTCGATGACAAAAGGCATGACATTGACCGAACCCTCTTTGCGAGAAATGACAATTCCCACCGCCTCGGGTGCGCTGCTTGAATCGAACACCGAAATTTTGCTCTTTTTTAGTTCCAGCCCGCCGTCAATGACATTTATTCCAATGCGGGTGTCGTTGTTCTTGCCTTCCTCGTCCACCCCGTCGTGCACAAGGTCGATGTCTTCAATGCTGACGCTGTCCTTCTCTCCCGAAAGGTCGATGGTTATGCTGCCGTAGAACTTAGGCTTTACCTTGTTAGAAGCCAAGATCCCCTTGATAGTAAGCGGCTTGTCTATAACCACATTTTTATGGTCGAGCAGGTCGTCGTAAATCTCGATAGTGTCCCCTTCCTTGGCCCCCTCGACGGCCTCGGTGAGAGAATTATAAGAAACATTATTAATCAGCGCCTTCTTGTCTCCCTGCTGTCCGGTCTTGTTATCTTTGCACGCCGAAAATAATGGTAAAAATGCAAAAAATGCTAAAAATATGGCTATTTTTTTCATATAACACCTCTTTAAGTAGTATCCACTTTGCAAAAAAAATTATGTAAAGCAAACAAAAATCGACAAAAACCTTTTCAAAATAGCAGTATAGTGGTATACTATAATTATTAATATGGGAGAAAGTAAGATGAAAACGAAAAAGAGTTTATTCATTTTTGGAATTTTGACCCTAGCCGCAATGTGCCTCGGGCTTATTTTCAACTTTGCCCCAGCAAAGACCAGCCAAGCCGCTGTAACTACCATGACCCTAAATTCGGCCGAAGATTTCGCTGTGGAAAAACGTAACGGCTACACCTTTCTCACTGGCCTTTCCGACCGCGGAAAAGGCAAGGTCCAAGATGTCACTCAAATTTATGTTGATATCCCATCTTCGCTAGGAGTTCAAATCATCGGTGCGGGAGCTTTCACTAATTACCACTCAAAGTTGTACAAATTCACCATGCCAAACACCGTTCTTGCCATGGCGGCCGACACCTTGACCGACTCGTATGTTTCTTCTCTGTATCTTGGTAGCAATTTTAGGCTTTTTGGCTTTTGCGAAACTTATAGCAACTCAAACGCCGTCACGGTAGACCCTGCTGCGGCCGTAAGAACCAAAGTGCCTCTTACTATAAGCGTAGACAGCACCAACCCAAACTATGAGATTGTTAGCAGCAATTTCTTGGTTGCAAAGCAGACAGTAACCAACTTCCTCAAAAACTATGCAGTGGTTTACCGCCAAGGCGA
This sequence comes from uncultured Clostridia bacterium, assembly GCA_947626955.1. Classification (GTDB taxonomy): domain Bacteria; phylum Bacillota; class Clostridia; order Christensenellales; family UBA1242; genus UMGS2069. Next base: position 1,387 of record CANQUB010000050.1, read on the forward strand.
TATCGTCACTGCCACAAAGCTTAGCACAAGCGGCAAGATAACCTTCCCAAGTGCAAGCGTAAAAGGAGTTGCCACCAACGCCTTTGCAAACTGCACATTTGGTGATGTGGTTTTGCCAGCAAACATAACCACAGTTGCGAGCGGAGCTTTCACCGGCTGCACCTTTAGAACAATTGAAATAAAGTCCAAGACCCTCTCGACCAGCACTGGGCGTGTGCAACTCAACGGTTTTAAAAGCTGCACCTGCAATATGGTAATTTTGAGCGAGGGCGTAAACTCACTGTTGATTGACGGGAGCTTTAATTTTGAACTTATGATGTTCCCAAACATAGAAATGTACAACGACTTTTCAAGCAGGATGAGTGCCTACAAAAACTTATTCTCCTTCCCTCAAAAAGTGGAGATCTACAGCTCTATAATTCAATCTTCTTCCAGCCTTAAATCTTCCATATATTTCCCTCATGGTGCAAAGAGCCTCAAAGACTATTATATAAATGGTAGCTGGCAACATTCGAATTCTGACTATGCCATAGACAGCAAATTCCCATCAAAAAGCGAAATTACTTACGACTATGTATTCGCCTTCCAGGCCGACCAAAACAACGGACCATATTCTCACTACAACACTGTTTATAGCAAAGAAAATTTAATCAAACTTTTGCAAAATACCGTTGGCCAAAACGGCACACTGGTACTTTGCCCATACCACGACTTTACTAAAATAAATGTTAGTGTGGATAAGACCACCTTCACCTACAACGGCTCACAGCAAGCCCCAACCTTAACCTCGCTTGGCACTCTTGGCACACCTTCGGCCGCGCAATCGTTCTACTATGTCGAAACCCCAACCAGCATAAGTGCCGGGCAATACACTCTTAATGTCTACGGCAAGGGCTCGTATGCCGGGCAAAAGACCATCACCTACAACATTGACAAAGCCTCCATAGACATGACAAACGTCAAGTGGGACTACACCACTCCATTCACCTACACGGGCAGCTATCACAACGTTTCGGTAATCAATCTGCCAGAGGATGTGTCTGCGACTTACAAGAACACAAGCGGAGTGGATGTGGGCTCATACACCGCCGAGGTCACAATTACCCTTCGCAACTCAACCAACTATCAGCTCATAAACGACCACCTTCAAAGAAGCCTTACTTGGAGAATTGACAAAGCCACTATCAACCTTGATAGCTACTCTTGGGACTACACCAATTCCCTGACCTACAATGGGACCACCCAAACGGTTAGAATAAAGGAGAGTGCACCTTATGCCACCTCTTTTGTATACACCGACAACAGCGGGGATAGCGTTGGCAGCCACAATGCTACAGCAACTCTAAGTTATAATTCAAACAACTATATTGTCTCCGGCAAAATTTCCTCTCTAAGCTGGGAGATAACCGCCGCCACAGTCAATACCGACGGGCTAACCTGGAACTATGACCCTGATTCCCCATTCACATACCAAAAGGGCGTGACACGAAACGTCGTGCTTGCAGGGCTTGGAAGCTTTGTTAATGTGACCTACACAAATAACTTTAAAGAAGACGCAGGGGAATACAATGCCACCGCCACTATTAATACTGACCCCGACGGCAACTACACCCTTTCCGGTAGCCAAACCCAATTTTCGCTGACTTGGAAAATTCTACCAAAAACTTTGGATCTTAAGGATGTTGCATGGAACTACACAAAGCCATATACCTACAACAAGAGTCTAAAAACCGTGGTTCTTCTAAATATGCCTGAGGACATCGAGGTTTCATACTCCAACAACTCCAAGACCAATGCCGGCACCTATCGTGCTGTGGCCACACTTCTCTATAACCGCAACAACTATACACTCATAAACAACGACTGTCCAAAGCAACTCAACTGGACCATAAACAAGGCCACCATAGATATGTCCAATGTTCGATGGAACTACATCGGGCCAACCTTCCCTAGCAACCACTTTAAGCTATTGTGGCTGCCAGATGAAATTACGGCTACCTACAAATATGAAATTATAGAGAACTCCAACAAGGCTGTGGCCACCGTGACCCTTGAATATGACCAAGAAAACTACGAGCTTGTAAACCTTCAACTTGGCGACCCTGTCGAGGGGACAACCAATGTCTACAAACTCAATTACGAGCTTTTGGTAGACGATGAAGGCAAGCCTTCTTACACCCTGATCATCATAATCTGCGTTGGCGTGCTGCTTCTGCTCGTAATCATCATTGCCATTGCCGTTAGTGTTAAGAAAAGAAGGCATAAAGAATAAATAACCATAAAAAATCCCCAATCGGGGATTTTTTTGTTTGAGTTTATACTATCAAATTCAATATCTTGCCTTGAACATAGATGACCTTTTTGATCGGCCCGGTTATAAATTTGACGATCTCAGGGTTCTCTTGTGCCTTCTTAACAGCCTCGGCCTCGCCCGTCTCTTTGGAAATTTTTATAGTTCCACGCACGCGGCCAAGCACTTGAACAGCAATCTCAATCTCGCTGACAAGCAGGGCTTTTTGATCCACAGCCGGCCAGGAGGCGTCCTCCATCCTCTTGCCATAGCCAAGCGAGGTGTAGAGCTCTTCGGCCATATGCGGTGCAAATGGGCTGATTAAAATTATAAGTGTCTCATATTCTTTTTTGGTCAACTTATCCACCTTGTACATCTCGTTTACAAGGGTCATTATTTGCGAAACAGCGGTGTTGAACTTGAAGGAGTCTAGGTCTTCGCCCACCTTCTTAATGGACTGGTTGAGAATGAGGCTTAGCTGTGGCTGCACTCCCTCACCTTTTGTTACCTTTTCTTGCAACTTCCAAATTCTTGAAAGAAGTTTTAAGCAGGCCTTCATGCCGTCCTCGCTCCAAAGCGCAGTTTCGCCATAGTCGCCAATAAAGCTCATCCAAACACGCAGTGCGTCGGCGCCGTACTTGTCTATCATAAGCATTGGGTCAACGCCGTTGCCCGCACTCTTGCTCATCTTCTTGCCGTCGGCCCCAAGCACAATTCCCTGCGAAATTCGGCGGTTGAAAGGCTCATTTACAGGGCTCAGTCCGTGGTCATAGAGCACCTTGTTCCAAAACCTTGCATAGAGTAGATGCCTTGCAGTGTGCTCGTTTCCGCCGTTATACAAGTCCACAGGCAGCCAGGCTTTGAGAGCGTCAAGGCTGGCAAACTCTTCTTTGTTGTGCGGATCGCAAAAGCGCATATAGTACCAGTTAGACCCCGCCCAGCCAGGCATGGTGTCGGTCTCGCGTTTGGCGTGTCCGCCGCAAACTGGACAGGTGGTGTTTACGAACTCAGGTATTTCGGCAAGTGGGCTTTCACCCTCTTTGTTTGGCTCGTAGCTGGTCACCTTTGGAAGCATGAGCGGAAGCTCGTCTTCAGGTATTGGCTGCCAGCCGCACTTCTCGCAATATACCATTGGTATTGGTTCCCCCCAATATCGCTGACGGGAGAAGATCCAGTCACGCATTTTGAAGTTGAGCTTCTTTTGTCCTTTGCCCATTTTAACAAGCTTGTCGGTTATGGCCTTTTTGGCCTCTTCAACGGTCAAGCCGTCGAACTCGTAACTGTTTATGAGCTTGCAGCCCTTGCCAAGGTAGTCTTCCTTTTCAAAGGCCTTTTCAGTTACGTCTCCGCCGTCTATAACCTGTATTGGATTTGGAATATTATACTTCTTTGCAAACTCGAAGTCCCTTTGGTCATGGGTTGGAACGGCCATAACAGCCCCCGTGCCGTAGGATGCGATGACGTAGTCGGCAATGTATACAGGTATTTTTTTGCCGTTTAGTGGATGAATTGCAAACACGCCCTCAAGCTTTACGCCTGTGCGGTCCTTGTTCATCTCTCGGCGGTCAAATTCTTTTTTCTTGGCTGTCAGTTTGCGGTAAGCCACAACCTCGTCCCAGTTCTTGATATTGTCTTTAATTTTATCCACAAGCTCGCTTTCGGGTGCTAGCACCATAAAGGTGATGCCGTAGATGGTCTCGATGCAGGTGGTGAAGATTCTAAACTTTGGCCCGTCCACAATCTCGAACTCGACCTCTACCCCCTCGCTCTTGCCAATCCAGTTGAGCTGGCTTTGCTTTATGTGGGGCAAAAAGTTCACTTCTTTAAGGTCGTCGGCCAGCCTCTGCCCGTACTCGGTCATCTTCATAACCCACTGGCTCTTAAGCTTTTGCGTGGTCTCGCTGTGGCACTGGCAGCACTTGCCGTCCTCG
>CANQUB010000051.1 GCA_947626955.1 uncultured Clostridia bacterium
TCAAACTTTACAAGTTTTTTTTCTTTTTCTTTTTCTTTCATAGAAAAATCTCCTTTACCTTTATCGGTGACGCCTCGCGGCGTTTCGTCGCAATTTTCAGCGTACTCATCAGACCGACTTATGCCCACATAAAGCAGGCAACTTTCGCTCCAAATTCGTTGAAAATCACTACCATTTCATCGCGGTGCGCTTTTCTGCCTATCTTGCTTCTTGCTTCATCATAGGTTTCCGCATTTCCGAGCTTCCTCATTTTGTTTGTCTCAACATTCTTTGCATATACTTCGTACATTTTTTTATCTCCTTGTCTTGGTGTGGGTCACCACCCTTGATTTCCTTTTATTATATTCGTTTTAATTTATTTGTCAAGTGTTTTGGGAAATTTTCTAGAAAATAATCTCTAAGCGTTTAAGAGGCCTTTCCGCGCGTTAAAAGCGGTTCGGCGCATTTGCGCCCCCGCTTCGACGGGCGGAAGGCTTTAAGGCTTTGTTATCATGCAACGTCTTGCGCCTTGACATGCGAGTGTGTCTCTGTCTGGACAATTCGCGCAATGTGATAATATGTAGTCTTGGTATATCATGTATTCTATTTGTGCTGTTCCGTTTTGTGCTTCTTTTCTTTTTTGTTCGCTGATGATTGCTTGTTTGTACTCCATATATTTTCGGTAGTTTCTCATGAAGTCTTTACCGTACATTATTGCCATATCGGTTAATGGTGTATCGTTTAGTAAATCTTGCAAAAAATGCTCAATGCTCCGTCTCTGTTCTCTGCCTTTGAAAAATTCTCTATCGTTGGTTACAATATCTTCTTCGTTGTAGCTGTGCTTGTTGGGGTTATCGGTGTGCGTAAGGTAAGTGTAGCTTGCGAAACGGTCCTTACACTCTTCGATGAACACGTTGCCCAGCTCCTCGTTCCATAATGCCCTTATTGAATTATATGACCTGTTTCCTGCGAAAGTGCAAACGATGTGATAGTGAGGGTCTGCCTCGTCTTGGTCGTGCAGTATGTAAGCGTACTTCTTGGTATATGTCTCACAAAAACTGCTCACTGCTTCTTCGCTTTGATAAGCGACAATGCAAAATGTGTAACCTCTCCGCCCTGCCATGCGTGTTACTCCTTTTAATGGGTCTGTTTGTCAAACGATTATACTCTGTGAGTCTGCTGTCTGCCTGTCGAACTACCAATGTGTTAGCGTGACGGCTGTCGCGTAATTCCTTAGATAGAGGCCCTCGCCGTTGGAGAGCCATCGATGTCAAACGCCTTGCTCGCTGGATAAACCTCTTGCCCCCCTGCGCCGAAGGCGCGCAGTCCTGAATTCTCTATTCCTTATTCCGTCATGCGGTTCACCGCATGACATCACGCGTATGCGTGGCTACATCTTAGTAGGCCTCTTGGCCTACTTAGATGTAGTCAAAAGAGCGCGCCCCCCCCCGGGCCCGCCCCCCTAACGCGTTAGCGTTAGGGGGGCGCAGTTGGGGGGTTAGACATGTGTCGCTGGTGTGTGCAGGTGCTTTTGCATCCCTGCACACACACACACACACACACAAAACTAATAATATACATTATTCTCCGTACTTTTCCGTATATTTGAATAATTATTCTGTATATTATTCATTCTGCAAAATTGTCACACACACTTAACAAACACTTTACGGTAGTATATCGATTATCCAGCGTATGAGTCCTACGAGTATGATTGTAACCAGCGTTCCTCCGCTGAATAGTAGCCCAATTATTGAGATGTTTCCTATCCACGTTTGGCCGAAAAAATCTGCTGTGCCTATTAGGGCTGGTAGTACCCATCCCATGGGTCCTGCTGTCATTACAGGCGAAAAAACTGCCGCCTCTCGGATTGGCATACTCAATATGCTTCCTAGGAACCTGAATGCGTCGAGTGCGCTTTGGGCTGTTGCTATGAAGTATTGCAGTGTTGCGTCTATCATATTAGCCTCCGAAGAATAGTTTCAGAATGCCTCCGAATATAGCGATTGCTAGCATAGTATATACGAGGTCTCCTAACGTAAATCCGCCGAATACGTTTATTCCAAATAGTCCGCTTGCGAAGTTTATTAGCCATGAAAAGCTGAAATTGTTTGTTGCGCTTTCTCCTGCTTTCTCGCCTTCTGCATAGCCTGCATCGTATCCGTTTTGATATCCCGTTTCTGATCCATATGCGTTGCCGTCTGCATACCCTTGCGCGTATCCTGTGCCGAAGTCAAGATTTAGTTGCGTCCAGCCTAAGTCCCGGAAGAATTGAACCATGTCTTGCGCTTCTTCTTTTGTCAGGAATTCTCCGTTAACTTTCCATTGCGTGAAGTTTATTGGTACATCGCTTATCAATGCTGTTGCGCTTCCGAACGATTTTAGGCTTATGGTTATTGGTGGACTGTCGATTTGCCTTTGTACGAGTGTTAACGCTACTCCTGTTGTGTCGCCCGAAGATTGTCCGATGTAGATGTTTGCGCTATTTACTGAGCTTGCTCCTTGTCCTTGACTGTTCCATTTTTCGCTGACCCAATAGGGGGTGTTTATACCTTCACTTCCTTGTTCTGCGCCGATGATTTTGAAGGTTGTGTTGGCGATGACGTATTCACTACCGAATATTTTATTTAGGGTTCCCAATTGTGTTCTCGTAATGTACACGTTGCCTGTATTTCCTGTCAGTGTCCCGTTGAATGATATGCCGCCTGCCGGCAATATCCATCCTTCTTCGCCTGTGGCTGTTTGTCCTGCCATGAGTCCATCATCATATCCTTTTTGGTAGGCATCTTGTAGTGAGCTATATGGCGTTATTATTTCTATGGTTTTATTTAAGTCTTGTCCTGTGACTGCGTGCCATTGGTCGCAAAATTTTTCGCATTCGTTTTCTGTACCAACATATATTGTTATGCTCTCGCCTGTGTAATTGAATGTTGTGTTTTGGTTTATTTGCGTGATGTTGTCGTTGTCTACGGCGATGTATAGTTGTCGGAAGATTGTTGAGTGCGTTATGTTTATGAAATCTACTGTACCAAAATTTCCTTTGTATTGGAGTCCTTCTATTTTTTTTCCGTTTAATAGTATGAAATTATCTTGTATTTCTGTTTTCATTTGTTGAAGGTTGCCAATTGAGTTTTCTGTTGTTTTTGTTTGGGTAACTTTATATAGTGTGTCTTCTGTGGTTGCCGCGCTGGCGGTTTCTTTTTGTGCGCCTTTTGCGTATCCGCATGAGAACATTACAGTCTCTACCATGAATATAAGTATCCCTATAACCATGATGAGAGATAGGCATGATTTGATTATGAACCATGTCTTCTGCTTCTTGTTCATCTCATTCCATTTCAACTGTTGCTTCATTTTTTTCACCTCTTAGAATGGTCTTGAATCTTCGACTGTCGTATTTGTGTCGAAGGATGTACCTTATTTTGATGTTTTTGATTTCTCCGTGCTCTGCTGTGAATTGCTGATATTGTAGTCTTGCTTGTTTCCCTATGCCTCTCCGCATGGGTTGTAGTTTATCACATGCGCTTTGGTACCTTTCGTAAATTGTGAGTCTTTGAGTTACAAATCTTCCGAATGTCACTTTGCATTTTCTGCAAAGGATATAGCTTTCTGCTTGTTCTCGGACTTTGTCCCATGGTCTATTAAACGCCTGTGCGTTCATGTGAAAGTTCGCGTCTCCTAAGTGCCTTAGTAATGCTTGGAAGAGTGGCATTGAAGGGTATTTTTTGTTCAGCAGTGAGTTCTCTTGTGCTGGTAGGTATACTCCTACATCTGATACATAGTAGTCTATCCCGTCTGCATAGGGATATTCGTACTCTTGAATAGTGCCGTTGATAAAGTCTTGGATTGTGTTCCCGCCGATCGTCCACTGTTTCAGCGGGTCGAGTCGTATCCATTTTTTATCTCTCGGTAGGCTGGTTTCGTCACCTTCTTTGAATTCTGCATATTGTACGTTAGATATGTAGGTTCTCTTTCTGCGGTCTATTACATAGTTGAACAACATATCTTTGCCTGATCCTCTTGCGCCTGCTACCTGCACAGATTTTTCTGCAAAGGTTTTTATGATAGTTTTTTTTGCGAGCGAGTTCTTTAATGCGATTATTGCAAAGATTATAATCAGTACTATACATATGATTTCTCCCATGTCTTGCTTTTCTCCTTTAATTTCGGATGAAGTACCATATCCATCGTACAAATCCGAATACGAGTGCGATGGGTACGATAATCACTACTGCTATACAGATGATAGTCAGTATGCTACAAAGTTCTGTTGCGCATGTTGAAAGTACAGCGGGTAATTCTCCACTGAAAAATGCGTTCCATATCAAGTTGTAAAGTTCCAATGTGATATTCATATTTTTACCTCTTAAAAAAAGTTGCGGAGCGGAACTCTTCCGCCCCGCGCTTTGGGGAATGTCGTGTTCGCTTTATCCTCTCATTGGCAGGAACGATCTGATAAGATTGAACACGAGCAAGACAAGGGCTACGCCCGCCATTACGACTGCAAAGTATCCCATGAATGTGAGTTCTTCTCCGGTCCAAAAGAATGCGGTGACCGTGGGGAATACTCCTGCGAGCCATGCTAGAACTGACGTCCATACGCTTGTAATTGCGGCAATCATGCGTTTACCTCCTTAAAGTTATTATGAGTAACAGTCCGAATATCCCGATGAGCAGTATTGTGGTTATTGATCCTGCTGGTAAATTCAGAATGTTTTCTCCGATTTTTTCGATAGCTTCTATCATCTTTCAATTGGGATAATGGTTGGATAGTGTTCTTGTGGGGTTTTGTCGATGAGTTCGTGTAGTTCGTATACGCTGACTCCTAACAGTTCTGCAATGTCCGTATCCCGGAATGATAGGAGCTTTTTTGTGTAGGTCAGGTCTTGTCCGTACGCGATGTACTTTTTGCCGCTCTTCGAGATGCCGATTTGAATAAATTCGGTGAGTTTGGTTTTTGCTTTCATGTTTTCTCCTTTTGCTGCGTGTTTGCAGACTTTGAATTTATCGGTGACGCCTCGCGGCGTTTCGTCGCAATTTTCAGCGACTCATCAGACCGACTCATGCCCACATAAAGCAGGCAACTTTCGCTCCAAATTCGTTGAAAATCACTATCATTTCATCGCGGTGCGCTTTTCTGCCTA
>CANQUB010000052.1 GCA_947626955.1 uncultured Clostridia bacterium
TTCTGGTCCCGTTGGGGGAACGACTGTCCCCAGCGGCACGGCCGGGGTGTAGCGCGGGGATAACTTAATGGCATTGATTGATTGAACCGGCTATTAAATCAGCTAGTTGTAGCAGATCTGTCTTAACTGAGTCATCGAACTTGAACTCAAGCTTTATGTCACTGGGTCCTTGAAGTTCTCGCCTAAGGTACATGGCTGTCTCTTTTTGATGTTGTTTAGTAGATCGTCCATCTATCGTAATCTTGGCTTTTTCTAAAGGAATATTTTTGAGCAGTTCTTTGATCGTCCAGTTATACAATTTCTCTTTATCGAAAAACGGAGCCATTGAGGGCGTAATCTCTCTGAAGTCGCTTTTATCGATATAAACGCCATAGATGCTAAAATCGTAACCACTGACCATACGGAGCATTTCGACTACAATGTCTTTCGGGTTTTTAGTGAATTTGAATTCGTGATTATCCTGCCAGCCGAGAGATTTCCGATACCCGGATATGACACCCATAACAGACCCAGCAACCTCCGAATCCATGAATAAGGCTGCTGCCATTACGAACTGGTCGCTAGAGGTGCATTTGAACCCAGGATCACCAGAATCATCTACGAATACCAGTTGTTTCCCCATGCTTTAATTTTACCATGCGAACTAGCAGTTTTCCAAAATACGATGTTGTTTCGCAACAAAATGTATGTCGCGAGACCATGTCCTTGGCCGAACAATGCGCCGTCCGGCTTTGGTAAAGTATATCCCGAAAGGGATATAGAGTCTGCTCCCTTAAAGGCTAGGGTTTCGCCATATTTCGCCACTTGTAGGCGCTTGTATTCCCGAGCGAGTGGATGGGCGATGCGATGGGTCTATAACAGAGGCGAATGCTTGATTTACGTTCCTGATTATGACATTCCCGTCATTGCTTGATTGCAACAGAAAGTGCAGAATATAGCACAAACAAAAAATGTGTGTTATATTGGAAATGTATCAATTTATTTTTAGAAATAGCGCGACTGTCTTATGGGCAGAAATGGCACCGTAAGGATCTTAAGCTCACAAGATTAGTCAAGCCTATGGCAAGCTATTTTTGTAAGAATAAATTGATACACCCCTTGCGGTGTCATTTTTGTTATAGGGATATACTTGTGGAGAAGTGGTTCCTTCGCCCAATAAATAAAACCAAGTATAGCATTAGTGGCCTGCTACAAGAAACTTAATCAAGAGAGGTAGGTCATGAAAGCAACCATAATAAATCACATAAAACACACTAAGCAGCATCTCTGTGCCAGCGGCTCATTACTTCTCCCGTTGGCACAGAAATGGGGCTTAGTACGTATAGCGATCTGTTGTATCCTGGCTGCGTTTGCTCTACCATTCATTGTAACATCCGACAAGGCTCATGCCACCAATCTCACCCTAACTCTATCCGATGGCAGCACCCTCACTGTTGGCGACTTTAGCGCTGCAGGGACCTCTGCTGGAACCTCTTCCAGCACTAACGTGTTTGGCGAAGCATCAGGTATTATCGCGGTGGGCAGTAACGCTTATTTTGGTTACGAACTTACGATTAGCCCCAAAAATAGTGGTGACAATGCATTGAAGAATGGCAGCAATCGAATAGAGTCTATAACTGCTACGAATGGCATCACCGAAAATGATTTCAAGAGCAACGTTAGCTATAACAACATGTGGGGCTATCAACCCAGCAAAAGGAACGGCATTGATAACAATAAGTTTTTCCCAGGGCCGACAACCAGTGAAGTCATCGAAAAGACTACTGGTGGTGAAAAATGGAGTTCTATCGGTTACGTTATAGTACTAGGGGCTAAAATAGATTCCACATTACCCAGAGGTACTTATGCTAATACCTTTGTTGTTGCTGTTACAGCCAATGAAGTAGACTACACTATCACTTATAATGATAATGGTGGATTGGGTGGGCCAGGCAAAGTTCCTGGGAAGAGCACAGAACCTAACATTAAACTATCTGACATTACTCCGACAAGGGACGAATATGATTTTGTTGGTTGGTGTAGTGTAAGCACTAATGGTAGAAATTGCAATGGAAAGACATATCAACCGGGCGATGAATATACTTTAACAGGTAATACTAGCAATATAACGCTCTATGCCATGTGGAGCCTGCAAGAACCTGTAGAGTGCCAGTTGCTAAAAGAGGTAGGTGATACTGGTACGCTCACCGACAAGCGTGGTGGCACTACCCAGACTTACACAATTCGCCGTCTAGCTGACGGTAGATGTTGGATGGTGGAAAACCTTCGCTTGGGTGGCAATAACCCAATTACGCTTACTGATAAAGATACGGATTTAAACGACGGAGTAACAGAGTTTACACTTCCGATCAGTAGCAAAAGTGGTTTTAGGGATTATGATGTAGCAAATGTTTATGTCTCCACAATCAATAGCGATGAAGAGAACGTAGAATATGGTGGTTACTACACTTGGTACGCTGCTACGGCAGGTACTGGTACTCAATCGATGAGTAGTAATGCCACAAGCTCCATCTGTCCTAAAAATTGGAAACTACCAACCAGTGGTAATGGTGGCGAATTCCAAATACTACTTAATCAATATAATAGCCAGACACTGATGACAAATGATGATGGCCCGCACTTCCTTCTCGCTGGCTTCTACTTCAGTGGCTCCGTGGTCAAGCCAGACAGCTACGGTCGCTATTGGTCCTCTACAGTGTACTCATCTAACTACAACTACGCCTTCAATCTGGCCCTCGATACGTCCAGTGTCAACGTTACGAGCATCAACGACAAGTACTACGGCGAATCCGTGCGTTGCGTGGCGAGGGGTTTGTCCTCCATGCAGAAAGTCTCCGAGTGGGGCGACCTCGTGAAAGAGGGCGACACCGTCACTGCCATTGATGAGCGAGATGGCAAAACATATACCGTAGCTCGACTGAATGACGGCAAATTATGGATGACGCAGAATCTGGCAATTGGAAGCAACGAGAAGGAAACGATATTGTATTCTAGCGATACAGATATATCGAGCGGCTCATTTAAATTGCCACAAGGCGGCACTGCGCCTGGCGTTCCGGATGGAGATAAAGGGTGGAATAATGATCAATACAATACAGCTAATATATATATCGATCATAGTCAAAACAGTGGTTTCTACACCTGGTTTGCAGCCACGGCAGGCGAAGGTACGGGAGATAAAGAATCAGCTGAAACATCTAGCTCTATTTGTCCGAAAAATTGGAAGCTACCGTCTCAGGCAGAGTTTGAAACCCTTTTACAATATTATGACTACACAGCATTTCTCCAAGCGCCAATCAATTATCAATTTGCAGGCTCATGTGCGCAAGAAGGCTGTCCAATGGACGAATCGGCGGGTGGATTTTTATGGTCTTCTACAGCAGCAGATGACTATAATCTCGCATACAATCTATGGTTCTCCGGCATTACGTTGGAAACTGTAAAAGACAGTAAAGGCCTCGGACGTTCTGTTCGTTGCGTAGCACGCGAGTAGAGAGGTTTATCCAGTGATTTTCCTACCATAGTTCTCGGAGTGCAGTCCGTTTATGAAAAATCATATCAAAAGGTGTGGCAACGAAATGTCACGCCTTTTGATTGTCCAGTGTCGGTTAAATCAGAAATATGCTGGTATTATTATTTCTCACGGATAATTCATAAAAATGGTGCACTGCACCAAAATATCGTCAATTGAAAATCAACTATGCTCATGCTTAACCAACTATCCGTGACAAAATTGGTGCAACGACAAAATATATAGCCTTTTAGCAACGATTGGCTCGGCAGAAACAGATTAAAAATGGTGCAACTTAAGTGGCGTTTGTTGGCTCTGCAAAAGCAAAATTAGTGCAGAAACGAAGAAACACTCCCCTATAACAGGGAGTGTTTCTTTCTGAGTTGCACGGTCTATTGTTCTCCAATAAGACCAAGCAAGGTGTGTCTTGACATGGACATGGAGTGCTGTTTTAACACTTGACTGCACCAAAAATTATTATCCGTCACACTAGAGGCATCCGCTCGCTTGCGATATTGTTCGGTTGTTGAAGCCCCCAGAACCTTCCGAAAAGCTTGTCCCATTTTCATTTTTTTGCCTGTTTTGAGGTCATTTACTAACAAAGCCTAGCTGGCTCGTTTGGCAGATGATTTGAAAGCTTATACCGTTTGCTCCGTTCGCCAAGAACGGGTCGAGTCTCGAGGATCTGAGAATGAAAAGTTAGACCGCATCCCTACTCGCCGCGCGCAATACAACGAACTGGGAACCCCTCATTGACGCCATTAGGATAAATACTAAGGCTAGCAGAAGTAATGTCATCACCATTACACATGCGGATATAGTAACGGCCGTTCGACTTCGCAGTTGAGGGCCACCAAAAGCCACAATGAGTAGTTTTTAAATCGTTAGATGCATCCGTATTATCATTTTCATCACGGCCAATATAGCCTGTTGGCTTAAACATAGCTGGCGCCTGCTGGAATGACGTAAGTGAGTAAGAAGAAATCAATTTATTCGACTCGTCATATGTTGGTAGTTTCCATCCTTTAGCACATATCGAAACCGAAGTATCGCCGGTCGTTTTTGTTTTTATGCCTTCTCCAGCTGTTGCTGTAAACCAATTATAGTAACCAATGTCGTTTCTTATATATACCGCTGCTTTGTCCGTAATTTCTCCATGATATACACCGAAATTATTAAGATCGCTCCTAGGCAACACAAATTCGGCATCTTTCAAATCACTACTCTCTATGGCAAGAGCTTTGTCTGCAATTCGTAAGTCTTGCGTCATCCAGCATTTTCCGTCAAGCAACTTAGCCACGGTGTAAGTATTATTATCACGAACGTCTATTAATGTGGCAGTCGAATCTGCACTAGTGGTTCGTAAAAACTAAAGGTTGCACAATATAGAACAACGTGTCATAATACCCCCAAGAGGAAAGAGGGGGT
>CANQUB010000053.1 GCA_947626955.1 uncultured Clostridia bacterium
GGCGTCTTCGCCCTGGTCGCCGTGAGCTGCGGGAGCGCCATCCCCGCGCTCCGGTTCGGGAGGACCGGGCAGGGCGTGGCCGCCGGTGTGACAGCCGGCATGTCGCTGCTGTTCTGCGTGCTCATCGGCGGGGTCAGCCTATTATGCTTTGGAATTATTGACTATGTCATTCCTCTTACCTCGGTACTAACCTTTGTCATAACCATTTGGGCAGGGGTGGGGGTAAAGGCCATTATCCCATACCTGTTCTCGGGTAGTTTCTTGTTTGCAACATTCTTTATGGTGACCGACCCAACCACCAATCCAAACACCATTTGGGGAAAGTTCTTCTATGGCCTGTTGTTCGGTGTGGTGGCCGGGCTGTTTAGAGTGGGCTTTGTATTGGGCGAAACGGGAGTGTTTGTGGCCGTGCTGATTGTCAACCTTTTTGCCGCAATGCTAGACAAGATCTTTGCACCTAGACCACTTGGAGTGAGGAGGTAGAAATGGAGAGAAATACGCCAATTAATTCGGTTTATCTTATAGCCTTGGCAGCTTGTGCACTTATATCCAAGGTTGGTGGCCTGGTCGACGCAATAATCTTCGCCATTGTCTGCGTGGCCGTGTTCCTGTTCTCAATTTCCATTGTGTCTATGGTGGAAAAAGTGGCCGACAGGCATGTCAGGTTCTTGCTATTTTCGCTTATAGCTTCGGGCTTTATAATCCTTTTAAAGATTGCCGCAAGATATATAGACATTAAGGTGGTGACCGACATCAAGGACAGCCTGGACTTTGCCATTCTGCCTTGCATGATGATGGCCATTGTGCCAATCTACTTTGAGGAAAGCCTGACAGTTAGGCAGTTCTTTTTGCACTCAATTATAATGAGCGGTGCCTTCTTGCTTATGCTGACCATCTATGGGGCGTTAATTGAGGTTCTTGGCTACGGCATGATTGGTGGAAAGCTTATTTCGGCCAAGTTTGCCGGCCTTGAATTTTTCCAAAGGGCCTACGGGCAGATAATCTTGATTGCAACGCTGGCCATTATATTCAATATTGTTAGAAGGGCATACCTTAAAAAGACACTACGCTTTAATATGTTGGTTGAAAAATACAAGGTTATCATCCGTGGTATTTTGCAAGACGAAGAAAAAGCTAAACAGCACACCGAGGAGGGACAAAACTAATGAACGAATTTGCTTTGGTGGCCATTGCCTCAATCTTTTCATCAAATGTGGTTGCTGTTGCCGGGGTGGGGGCGGTCAGCCTTCAGGCCGAAAAGAAAAACTTCTTCTATATGCTGGTAAACACAATGTGCATTGTGGTCAGCGTCATTATTTCCGGCCTGGCCTACTACGCCGTTGAAAATTACATCCTTTTAAAGGCTAACGCACTTGAGCTCAAGCTGGTGGTGCTGGTCATCTTTGCCGTGCTCTTGTCCTTTGCCAGCTCAGCCGTCTTAAAGGCCACATCGAAGGAACTGTACTTCTTGTATGAAAAGAGCTACGGCCTTGCCGTGCAGACCATAACCATTGTGGGCACGCTGCTTCTTTGCGACTATTCAAGGACATTTTTAATGACCATGTTTGAGCTGTCGATGTTCTGCGTGGGATTTTTGCTTGTACAATTCTTGTTTTGGCCAATCTACGAAAGGCTAGACAACCACCACACTCTAAAGCCAGCAAGGAATGTGCCAATAATGCTCTATTGCCTAAGTGTTGTTTCCATGCTATTTTACATAATCATGTCACTATTCTAGGAGAAAAAAACTATGTGGATCATAATTTTAATTATAGCTTTGATGATCATCTCGACTGTGCTGGTTGTTGTGGCGTCCTATCTATCTCGCAAAAAGCGTAACCTGTCCATCGACGCCGAGTTCGTTCTAAGGTGCTTGCCTGGCGTGGACTGCGGCATGTGCGGGGAGAAGAACTGCGTTGAGTTCGCCCGAAAGGTGCAGCAGGCCAAGCGTGAGCCCGACGAGTGCAAGCTCATTGCTCCCGAGAATGCCGAGACCATAAGGGAATACTTTAAGCCAACCTATGTGCAGTCTTCAAAGCGTGTGGCCATGGTAAAGTGCAAGGGCGGCTGTTTGGCCGAGGATAAATACATCTACAAGGGTGGAAGAAGCTGCGCGGTAGAGGAGAGGCTGCATTCGGGTTCAAAGGCCTGCAAATATGCCTGCCTTGGCTGTGGCGACTGCGTGGCAGCCTGCCGCTTTAATGCCTTAAAAATAAACAAGCGTGGAGTGGCTGAGGTCATTCGTAGCCGCTGCACAGGCTGCGGAGTTTGCGTAGCAGCCTGCCCAAATAACCTAATTACCATGAACAAGCTAGACATCTCGGTGGGAATTATTTGCAACAACCAAAGCGAGGAGAAGGGCATTGAGAAAAAATGTAAGGTGGGTTGCACCCATTGCTACAACTGCATTAACGCCTGCCCAACCCATGCCATTTCCATGGTAGACAACATTCCAACCATCGACCCAGACAAGTGCATTGAGTGCTACAAGTGCGTGGCCGCTTGCCCTAACCATGTAATTTCTAGGCTGTAAAAATTTTTTTGGAACAAATTTCATTTTTTATATTGTTAAATATGGCCTTTTATGATATACTGAACTTGTGAAAAGGACAGTATATTTTTTTTATACCGTCCAAAAGCAATAGGAGTGATAAATTTTGGAAAAAATTGCCGTTGTATTAGTTGAGACCTATTCAGCAAAATTATATATAGCCTCAGCCAACCAAGATAACTATTTCATTGTAGAAGACGTTGAGAGCGAGCCAATCCGTTTGGGGCTTGAGATGGGTGAGGACCATTTCTTGAAAAAGCCTCAAATAGACTCGACCATACGAGTATTAAAGAATTTTAGAAAGATTTGCGAGCTATACAAGGTGTCCCGCACCATTGCCGTTGCCAACTTGTTTAGAGACACCAAGCCTAAGAACATATACAGCTTCTTTGACGAGGTCTTTGCCACCTGCGGATTTAGATTCCAGGTTCTTTCGGCCGACGAACAAAATAACGACATCTACCTTGGCACAATAAACTCTTTCGACATTCCAAAGGGCGTGGTTGTTCACCTCACTGCCGACGGGCTGCACCTCGTGCACTACAACCGCCGCAATGTGCTTAACCAAACCGTGCTAAACTTCGGACCAATGACCCTTCTAAATATGTATCCAATCGAGGAACTGGGCAAGGAAGGGGCTCTTGCCAAGATTAAAAAGTATATCTCCACCCAGCTAGAAGACGTTGAGTGGCTGAAAACTATCGACGAGGAGTTTGGCGTGGTCTTCTCGGGCGACTATGCTTCCGACCTTGCAAAGATGGTTCGTAGATACAAAAAGTATCCTCTTGACCGCGACTTTGGCTACCAGGCTAGCAAGCAGGACATTGAGTTCATCCGTGAACAGGTGTTCGGCCTTGAACTAGACAAGACCAAGAAGATAAAGATCATCGAAGAGCCGCGTGCCGACGTGTTCGCCGCATCGGTGGCCATAATAGACGCACTTCTTGACATCATGGGCAAGCCAAACGCCACAATCTGCACAAACGCCTTTGTTCGTGGCATTTTGTACGGCGAGGTAGTGCCTTCGACCCTAGAAAAGCCGATCAGCGATGTTTTGGGCTTCTCGGTGGTTGCTGAAACCTCTTTCCACGACGAAGAAGGCGAAAAACACAACGAGCAGGTGTATAACCTTTCGATACTTTTGTTTAAGCAGCTAAGAGTGCTGCACAAGCTGCCACGAAACTATGTGAAAGTGCTGCGTGTGGCTTCGTTTATGCACGACGTTGGCAAGAGGATAAATTTCCTTAAGCACGCCAAATATTCCTATGACGTTATCCTTGGGTCGGACATTTTTGGCATGACCCATCGTGAGCTTGTGCTTTCGGCCTTTGTGGCTTCGCTGCACCACGGCGGGGAAATTCCTGCATCCGAGTGGGTTAAGTATAGAGACCTCATTGAGGAAGGGGACAGCAGCGCCGTTATGAAGCTCGGCGTCATCCTACGCCTTGCTGAGGCACTCGACCGCACCAAGAACAGCGTCATCGTGGATATTAGCTGCGACATCTTGGGCGATTCGGTCATCATGAAGACCATCTCCACCGGCGACAATACCTACGAAATTCAAAAAGCCCTCGAATGCGGCAAAGACTTCGAAAAATATTTCTCAAAGAAATTGGAAATTTTATAGTAGATTTTATGCGAGGGGTCATCACCCCTCGCGCTCCCATTTTAAAAAGAGCGGTTGGCAAAATTGCCAACCGCTCTTTTTGAAGTGAGAGTCAAGGGCTAACGCCCAAAACGATGCAAAAAAAATACTTCCGTTATTTATAATGTTAACTTGCAATTGTTTTATATAATAAAGTTCGCTTTCGCTTTCTCTAATGGTGCCCCCGCGTGCGGGGGAAAGGTGGCGCATCGCACCAATAGGGGGAATAGATAGGAACGAAAAGTAATTTTAACACATATAGATTACATATTTAAATGCAACCTTTTTTAAAAGTGGATACTTATTCACCCCCTCGGTCGTCGAAGTTCGAGTGCCTGCTTATGGACAATCCTGCTACGCAGGCTTGCCCCTTATGTGACCCTCAACTTCTCCTCTCCCCACCAAACTCGTAAACTCGTTCGTCGGGGACCCTTATAAACTTTGCCTTATCTGCTGCTTTACAAGCACCTAATTGTTCTAGTTTACATTGAAAAGTCAATCCTTTTTTAGGCTTCCCCTTTCTCAAAGGGGAAGCTGGCACACTGCTTACTTTCGGCCTGATGAGGATAACATAATCTTCGAGGCTTTGCCTCGACGCCATAACTTTTTACTTTTCACTTAACTTATGATTATTTTAGAAATTCTTTTTCTAAAACCCATAAAATTCACTTGACAGGGGGGGGG
>CANQUB010000054.1 GCA_947626955.1 uncultured Clostridia bacterium
AGATATGGTTCAAAAACTGCTTGAACTTGAACCTGAGTATCTTGCGGTATTGGAAGAAAAGAACGGTAAACTTTCTATCAATGAACAGCAGGCACAATCTCTAATTGGCACAAACCAAACTTATTTACAACAGCTTGCGGCATTAAGAACGGCAGAAGAAATCGAAACGCTTGCTACTGAGTTACAGGCGGCGGCTAAAGACCATCTGACCATTGAGGAAGTTAAGGCAAAAATAGCAAACGAGGCGTTCGGTGATGAAGTTTACCAAGCTGCCCTACAAATGATTCAAGGCAAGATTACAGCGGAACAGTTTGCCGCTTCTATTGCAAACGTAGGCGCAGAAGCTGGACTTAGTGGACAGTATCTTTCTTTCTTTGGCGCACAGGCTGAGAACATTCTGAACACATATAAGGGCCTGTTGTCTATGCCGATAAAGTATAATATGCCGAGCGTTTCCATTCCAAAGGCAAGCAGTTCCGGAGGTTCTTCAAGCGGAGAAGATTCTGCAAAGAAAGCCCTGCAAGCAGAAATCAAGGCATGGCAACAGCGTGAAAAGGAAGTTAAGGAATACTACGATAACCTTAAAAAGTCTACCGAAGATTACTACGATGACCTTATTGAACAACTGGAAGATGTTGAAGAAGCAAACGATAGAATCAATAAGCAACTGGACTACTACAATAACAGGCAAGAGGCTATTAGGGGCCTTGAACAGGCTCGTTCCCGGTCCGGTGTTGAAGCCAGAGAAAAGGAAGTAGAGTACCAGCAGAAACTTATCGAACTGGACGATGATTGGCGCAAGACCCAGAATGAATGGGATATTGAGGATAGAATCGAACAGTTGAAGGAAATGAAAGAGATTGCTGTTGAGCAAATTGAGGACGCTCTCGATTCCGCAACAAAGGCCATTGAGGACACGATTACTAAACTGCAAGAGCAAGTCAATAATATGGCGAACAAAACCGGTGGGTCTATATCAAAGAGCATAAGTTCCGGCGTATCGGCTGGTGTTGCAAGCGGTGCCGGTATGCTTAATGATATGTTTGAAGGGATTAAAGCTCAAACAGAAGAAACTGCAAAAAATGCAGAAGATAGATGGGCATGGGCAAGAGAAAAAGAAGGTAGGCTTCTCGAACAACAACAGGACGAAATTGAGCAACGTGAGAGAGAACGAAAAGAAGCGCGTTGGGAATGGGCCAGAAAAAAAGAAGCACAGTTGCTTAAAGAGCAGCAAGCGGAAGTTGAGTCCTATGAGAAGTATGGAGAACAAATGCTTGAACGTCTCGATTATATGATTGACCATAATATTGTAATTACAGAGGAATTTAGAGACAATTTGATGAATACCCTCCCGTCTGCGGCGGCTGAGAGCGCGAAAAAAATGATGCTTGCCTATGATAACACGCTGTTTTCGCCAATGAAAAAACAAATTCATGACATAATGGGCTTGATGCAAGCAAACGCAACGCTATCTAACTATATGTCGAGAGTTCCGAGTGGTGGGATAAGCGGTCTGCTTAATCCTCCGTGGCTTAGTGGTTCAAGCGGAAATGTCAGCACGAATAACTTTAATATGTACGCGAATGTGAATGGGCTATCCGGTGCAAACGCGGCGGCTAAACTCATGAGCGGTTCGATGTTCAGGTCAAACAGATTTAGTTAAACCATACCGCTTATACGGTTTGGAATAAAATTGAAGGAGATTGTTTATTATGAGTGAGAACAAGATTACGAACAAACTTTTTGAGCGTGTATCTGAGGTTCTGGATAACATGAAGAAGAACCCCGATTCTGTCACTGAGAACGACAGAAACCTTTTGAGCAATCTGTATTCTAAGATTTGCAAGCCTCTCGGCATCAGTGAGCATTGTCGTTGGGAGGTAAAGTGGCAAGTCGAGAAATGGTTTGATACTGCCCGTAAGTTGGCTGGTTTCGAGCCGGACGAAGTTCTTTGCGACACGCAGAACATTGTTGTAAATGGCGGCGCAGAGCTTATTCTGAAACTCATTACCGGCACTGCGGACAGAGCTAATGCTTACGATAGTGCCAATGCGAAGATTCTTGTTGGTAGTACGGCTACTCCTGCTACTGCGTCCGATTCTTCTATTACCGGCGCGTCTGCGGCCATGGAACCTTCCTATCCGACTGTTAGTTCCCGTGAAATGGTTTTCCGCTCCAGTTTCAGTGATGCGCAAGCGAACTTTGCGTGGCGGGAAATCGGGGTAACGAACGGTACTACTCTTATGAACCGCAAGGTAGTTGATATGGGCACTAAGAATCAGGGTACTTGGACTGTTCAACTGACCATTACGCTTACTTCTGAGTAATAAACTTAACGGGAGGTCTGAATCATGGCTTATACTTCCCCATTTGACCCTAAAACTTCGGAGGCCCGCAGTTCTTGGCTTGCGGGCCTTACCGAGGCTATGAGCATTGTCACAAGACAACTTGACCTTAAAGACAGTGGCGTAGAAGAAGTAACGTTAACGGAACTTTTTATTGACGATACTGACAGAAGAAGGATTTATCAAGCGAGTGAATGGAATAAGCTATGGCTAACTGAGCCTGCTCCTGTCATAAAGAAGAACGGAAAAATTATCACGCAGGAAACCGATGGATTCACAATCGACCACCTTGGAGGAAGTATTGCTTTTGATGACTTGCATAGGCCGGAAGATGGTGATACAATAACAGCAGAAGTAAATCATCTTCTTGGAAGTGAAGGAACCGATAGAAGCACAGTTCTTGAAAACATCAAAAAGCAGTTAGAAACCTTATCCGCAAGCGTTTCTTCAAAAGCCGAACAATCGGAAGTAACTCAACAGTTCGATGAGTTGAACACGACTCTTGATAAAAAGTTCGCTGACGTTACACAGAAACTGGAAGAAGCAAATACGGCTATCGAAAGCGCGAATGGCGAAATCGCTAAGAAGCAAGATAAACTTAGTTTTGACAAGCAACCAACAGCAGAAAGCGTCAATCCGGTTGAATCTTCTGGTATCAAGTCTTATGTAGACACTTATGCGACACAGGCCGCGCAAGATGCTGTTGATAGAATTTTAGACATAGATGATGCGGCAGTAGAAACGCTATGGAGCGAATCAGCTTAATTTTGTGGGAGGAGAGCTGATGTGTTTGTAGTAGACGTAAGAAAAAGTGCAATCAGTCTCCGAGAAAAGGAGATAATCGCAAGCGGAAGTGTAGCAGTATACAAGGTAAAGTTCAACCTTGACGAAGCATGGAAGCCTGAGTACAAGTTATTTGCTGTATTCAAAACATCGAATTACACTGCAACCGTTCCTTTGAACGAAAAGCATATAGCCGAAATTCCTTGGGAACTTACTGTAAATCGGTACAAAGGAAATGCACTATACGCCGGTGTAAACGGTAGGCTTGAAGATGGAACGATAGTCCTTCCTACTATTTGGGTTTCACTTGGTACGATTCAGGAGGGGGCAGAACTTTCCGATACTGTTCCACGCCCACCGCATAAGAGCGTTTATGATGAAGTGCTGGATAATTTGTCGAGCAAAGGCGATAATCTTACTTATGTCGATGACACGCTTACGTTGTGTTCAGGTGAGACAGAACTTTCGAGCGTAACGATTAAAAGCAGCATTGATTTAGAATACGCTACGGACGAAGAAGTTCTTTCGTTGCTTGACGGCGAATAAATAAAATTAACTTGGAG
The DNA here is from genome assembly GCA_947626955.1 of uncultured Clostridia bacterium. GTDB lineage: Bacteria > Bacillota > Clostridia > Christensenellales > UBA1242 > UMGS2069. The sequence goes on from CANQUB010000054.1 coordinate 3,692, forward strand.
GTTATTAAAATGGCAGGACAAAAACTCATTACTCTTGCTAACCTTACTACCTTTGCGAATGAAATCAAGACTAAGTATGCAAAGCAGAGCGAATTTGCTACTCTGCAAGAGGAAGTAGAGGCCCTTGAAGCGGCTTCCGGCGAACATAATAAGATTGAAGTCGTTAAGGTTAATGGGAGTGCGCTTCCTATTACTCCCGAGGATAGGTCTGTTGATATTGAAGTCCCGAAAGATACCAACGACCTGACTAACGGTGCTGAGTTCCAAAGCAAGACCGAAGTTGAAGCGGCTATCAACGCTAAAATCTCGTCTGCTTATAAGGCCGCTGGCTCTGTTGAAGCTGACAAGTTCCTTACGGCACCTTCTCAGGAAGAAGAAGGTAACGTTTATAACAGCACGGAGCCGTTTTCCACGAACGAAAACTTTGTCGAGTCTGAGATTAGGTCCTATCCTGCCGGTACTAATGTTGTCGTAGTAAGAGATTCTGATACTTACAAATACGATGTCCTTGCTGGCTTTGTTGACCTTACTGAGTATGCTAAGAACGATTCTGTTGATACCAAAATCAGCACCGCTATCGAAGGTCTTAAAATCAGCGATTACGTTAAGACTACCGCTATGGAGGCATATGTCGGTACTCAACTTGGCAAGTATTACGACAAAACGGCTATGGATAGCAAGTTGGAAGGTTATGTCCAGACTACTGCTATCGAAGATATGGTGACGAACGAGAGCCTGTCTACCACTCTTGCGGCTTACGTTAAGACGAGCGATATCACTGAAATTACCGAATCTGAAATCAAGGCCCTGCTTGCGTAAAACGGAAGGAGCGCGGTTTGAATATGCCGATTAAAGTTGTAGGGTATGACGGAACCGTTGCTCTTGCCGAAGCCATTAAAAAGGCCAACGCTACTGCGGATGAGAGTTCATCCGCAGTAGCGGGGCTGGGCGAAGAATTTGCAGAGCTTACGGGTCTTGTGACCGGAGCGATTACAGACCTTGAAACAGAAGAAATGACCGCAGAAACAGTTCAATCCCTCTGGAACGCATAAAAGGAAGTGATAATTCATGGCTGAGAAGAAGTATCTTGGGCAGACTGGTCTTAGTAAACTGATTAGTCTTATCAAGGGAGAATTTAAGAAGAAAGCTGATTTAGGGGATAACGGCAAG
>CANQUB010000055.1 GCA_947626955.1 uncultured Clostridia bacterium
GCTGTTGCTAACGCTGAAGGTGAAGTAGCCAGGGTCAAAGTGGCTCTTGATGTTTGAAAATAGGGTTTTGTTGGTTTGAATTTGGGCAACTAGATTTATGCTTGGAGCATCGTATAAAAAATAGGTGGCGTTGAAAAGCGACTGGTAAAAATTTACACGGTCTTGCTCGCCAAAATAGTCGCTAAACCTGTCAAGTGCCAAATTCAAAAAGTCTGGCCACTTTTTTGCAACCTCTTTCATACCTGTTCCAAGTACAAATTTTTCCATAGCTATATTATAAAATATTTTTGCAAAAAGTCAATATGGGTATTGAAAATTGATGTGCTTTGTAATATAATGGCTGCAGAGAGGAAAATATGAGATATAACAGCTACGACACATTTAATAAATACGTTAACCACATTTCCAAGAAAAAACTTGAAGAGGCCAAGCAGCCTGACCGCCACATCATTGTTAAAGATTGGGCCAAAACCCTTAAAGATGAGCTAAACGAAGTGATTGAGGACGAGAAAAGAAACATCGCCGAAACTAGCGATGTTCGAAAGGATGTGGCACTGACCTGCATTTCGCTTGCCAGCCGCACCGATTTTTCCGAGCTTAACACAACCAGCAAAGAGGTCGAAGCTTTTATGGAGATGTACTTTTCCACTCTTGGCGACAATGCTGTCAACTTTGCTGCCAACCAAATTCTTGAGCTGTGCGATAAGATTCATGATGTTAAAATTGAGGACGCAAGCGAGGCTACAAACTAATAAGTCTTTCAAAAATATCCACGGCATTTGCTGCCGCACCTCGGCGGAGGTTATCTGCCACAACAAACAGCCAAAAGCTGTTTTTTTCATTCATGTCTTTTCTAATTCGCCCAACATAGACTTGGTCGGTATTGTTAGACAAAATGGGCATTGGATAAATTTTTTGACTTGGATTATCACATAAAACTATGTGTTTTGCGTTTTTTAGCCGCTTCTGTAGGTTTTTTACCGAGGTTTTATGCTCAAAAACTGCAAAAACGCTCTCGCTATGGCTGTTTTTTAGTGGAATTCTTACGGCAGTAGCGCTTATGTTTAGCTCGTTAAGCCCTAAAATTTTGCGGCTTTCAAAGACAAGTTTGTCCTCTTCGAGTGTGTAGCCATTTTTTAAAAATACGTCAATTTGCGGGATTAAGTTGTCTTTGATTTTGTAGTCAAATTTGTTTTTTGTGTCATTTTCAAGGTCGGCAATGGCCTCTTTGCCAGCTCCTGAGACGGCCTGGTAGGTGGAAACTAGAACCTTCTTTAGCCCGAGGGGGCGAAGAGGGGCAAGTGCGCACACCAGTTGAATGGTTGAGCAGTTGGGGTTGGCAATTATGCCGTGATGGTTTTTTAGCTCCTCGTCATTTACTCCCGGCACCACAAGGGGAACATTTTTCTTGCGGCGAAAGGCGTTCGAATTGTCTATAACTATAGCTCCGCTCTTTTTAAAGACAGGTACCCAAACTTTGGAAACTAAGGCATCTACGGCAAAAAAGGCGAAGTCAAACTCATGTTTTTTGGGGGCGTAGATGGGCTTTGTTAGTAGCTCTTGCCCCATAAAATTTATTTTAGTGTCGGCCTCGATAGCCGAAGAAAAGAGGGTGTAGTTGGCCATGATTTTTCTTTCAGCCAGCACTTCCATAATCTTTTGGCCCACCAGGCCGGTTGCACCAACAATGGCAATAGAAAACTTTTCCATACCAATAGTTTACTAAAAAAGACAAATTTTGGTGACAAGTATCGAAAAAGTGCAAAGTATGGCGAAAATGATTGAAATGTGCGTAAAAAAATGTTAAACTTTTGCAAAAAAAGAGAGAATTATGAAGAAATTTGGCGTTTTATGTCCAGTATTTAGCTTGCCGAGCAAATATGGCATTGGAGATTTTGGTCAGGCTGCCTATGATTTTGTGGACTTTCTGCACGATGAGGGCTACAACCTCTGGGAAGTTTTGCCCCTTGGCAAGGTCAACGGCACATCTCCATATAGCTGCCTTTTGGTACATGGTTTTGACGAAATGTTTGTCGACCTGGACGACCTTGTGGGCCGTGGACTACTGACAATGGCCGAGTGTGAGAGGGCACAATCCACGCTATTTGGCCAAGTGGACTATTTAAACAAGTCCAAAAAAGAAGAGCTGTTTGCCCTTGCCTACGACAGGGCCGACGATAAGCTTTTGGCAAAACTTCAAGCCTTTGCCAGGGCTAACACATACTTTATAGACTATGGCTATATGATGGTGCTAGAAAAGGTCTACAATGCAAGCACTTGGCAGCAGACCCCAAAGAAATTGTGGAAGCGAACAAGCAAAGATGGTGCGGCCTTCTATAAGTCTCATAGAAAGGATATATATAGGTATGTGTTCTATCAATATATACTCTCAGAGCAGTGGAAGAAACTCAAAGCCTATGCCAAAGCCAAAAGGGTGGAGATTGTGGGCGACCTGCCCATCTACTGCGACAAGAGCAGCCTTGACGTGTTCATAAACCCCGAGTATTTCAAGCTGGATAAAAGCTATATGCCCTATGTTACTGGCGGCTGCCCTAGCACTCATGGCGAAATGGCACAGGACTGGGGGCTATGCATATATAACTGGCCAAAGATTAAGCAAGACAATTATGAATACATGGTAAAAAGGCTGACCACCCCTCTTAATAAATATGACTACTTGCGTCTTGACCACTTTGCCGGCCTTGTTGAGTATTGGGAAAACTCCCATACAAGCCAGCCAAGCGGCATCAAAAAGGGCGGGGGAGAAAAGCTTTTTGAAAAGGTCACCAACCTAGTGTATGCCAAAAGGTTTTTAATTGAGGACCTTTACATGCCTGGGGATTGCCCAAGGGTCAAAGAAAAGTTTGGCCTTAGGGGCATGAGCATGATGCAATACGGCTTTGATACCGACCAAAACAACCCGCACCTGCCTGCAAATGTTCGAAGGGATTGCATCTACTACCTTGGCAATCACGATAACAACACCTTTATGGGCTTTTTAAAGAGTCGTAGCCAAGAACAAATTGAGCAAATTAAACAAAGGCTGGCTAGCAATGTCACCAGCCTAGAGGAGCTGCAAAAAGACGCACTAAATGCCTTGGCAAAAAGCCCAAGCCAAATGGTGGTTGTTCAAATTCAAGACCTCATGATGCTTGATGAAAAGTATCGAACCAATATTCCGGGTGTGGGAGGCCTGTCTTGGACATTTAGGCTAGATCCGAGCTACGAAGACAAAATAAAATGGCACCTTTGCCATAAATAGCAAAAGAAAAGGACCACCGTTTGGTGGCCCTTTTTTGTTACTTAATTTTTGAGAACTCAAATTTGTATATTTTAGAAGTGTTTTCCACCCGCACAATGTCCTCAAACAAGAGCTTGCCCTTGCTAAATGTTAAGGTGGTGAACTGCATATATTCAGGGATCTTGGTCGAGAAAGCCCCGTTCTTTGCTGTGGTGGTCAGGGTGATGGTGTTTTTTTCGGTGGCGTATGAGCCAAGATATGCACCATATTGTGCCGTTCCTTCAATGCCATATTCAACAGTGAAATAGTTATCGGCAAAGGAAATTCTAAGCTTGTTATCTAGAAGGTCTTGCATGACCTCGTCGCCACGCTTGGCTGTCGAGATGACATATTGGTGACCCTTAACATCTTTGGCCGACTCTTTCTTGCCGCAACCTGCAAAGATGAGTGCTGGGAAAATTGCAAGGCACAGGCATAATACCCATAAATATTTCTTCATTTTCATGATTTTTACTCCTTATTAAGTAAATTATATCACTATTAGCCAAGGTCGTCAAGCACAACTATGGTCAAAATTGTTTGCATAAAAGTGCAATATAAGATATAATAAATACACTATGGAAATAAAAAATATTTATGTGGCAGCCAAAAGAGAGCTGTCAAAACCAAGGTATATCTTTTCAATGATAGCCACACCCCTTGTCTATGGCCTTGGCACAATCTTGCTCTTTGTGGATTTAATACTTTTGCTTGTCAACAAATCCAAGTTTTTTGTGCCTTGCCTTGTCATCTTTGGGGTTATTTTGGTGGCTGTTATAGTCATGGAGAGCATAAGACCATTTGTTTTAAAGGCCGACGCAAAAAGAGAGGCTGAAAGGTTGAGGAAATTTTTTGATCAAAACTTGCTTGCTGACCCTGTTACCGAATATGAACTTCCAACCAACGAGCATGGCGATACCACCAAGCTGACCTTTTTGCAAGACGGCATAGATATTGGCAACCTGCACTACTCCTACGACGGCTTTGAGTGTGCCATCTTTACTAGCAATTACAGATATAGGGTCAACCTTGTGATGCTGTTTAATCGCACGCAAAAAGGGGATAATGAAGATGGGGAAGAAAAGGGAGTTTCACGCTTTTCGCTTCCTGCCGATATCAACCTGCTTTCGGTCATGAATAAGTACAATATCAAAATTGCCAACGGCGACGTCTTTGCATTTATAAAAGAGTATCCCGAAGAGGCCGCAAAGCAAATATTAAAGTACGGAAGAGTACAAAATAATTATGATAAGTACCGAGTGAGGTAGGCTTCGGACGCGAGACCGAAGCCCGGTTATACTCGTTTGCATTGCAAACGAATTATACTCACTTGCGTTGCAAGTGAATGATACTCGGCCAATGGCCGAATGATACTCGTTTGGCAATGCCAAACGAATTAGGGCGGAAATTTATGAAACGCAAAACACGAATATTGTCCATAATACTTCCAATAGCCTGCATTATAGTGCTGGGGCTTGTTTCGGTTTT
>CANQUB010000056.1 GCA_947626955.1 uncultured Clostridia bacterium
AAGCGTAGCTTGGTGGGGAGAGGAGAAGCCAAGCGATTGCAGGCGGCAAGTTCCGTAAGAAACTTGCTGACAATTGAGCTTGAGCTTCGACGAGCCAGCGTTCTTCTTCCGACGCTCTTGTTAGCATATTCGCCTTAGGTGCGGAAGAGTTGGGCCGCATCGCAAGCGATGCGGAACTACCATATCACTTTTTGCCGTAAGGCAAAAAATATCACTCAAAAAATGTTGCGATAGCAAAATCTTAGTGATATACTAATTACGATAAAAATAAAAGGGGAGTACTTATGAGAAAATTTTTCAGCGAATTTAAAAAGTTTATCACACGTGGCAATGTGATAGATATGGCTGTTGGTGTCATCATAGGCGGTGCTTTCAGTGCAATCGTTACCGCTCTTACCAACAATATCCTTATGCCTCTTATCAATGCCGTTTTGTTCGCAATCACCGGCGGTAAGGGTCTAGAAAACGTTTATACCTACTTGCACAAGGTATACCTCACAACCGATCCAACCCAAATTGACCTTGCAAACTCGATCTACATTGACTGGGGTGCATTTATTTCGGCCGTTATCAATTTCTTGCTAATTGCCCTTGTTCTGTTCCTTATCATCAAGGCCATCAACTCGGTTCACGAGGGAATCAACAAGCAAAAAGGCAAATATGCTCCACTCACCAAAGATGAGGTTAGAGCACTTCGCAAAGAAGGCAAGACTAGGGAAGAGATCTTGGCTGCTGCCACTGAAAAGAAAGCCACTCTTGAAAGAGAAGAAGCTGAACGCAAAGCTGCCGAAGAGGCCGCCAAAGCTAATCAGGTTACCGAAGCTGACCTTTTAAAAGAAATTCGTGACCTTCTTAAAGACAAGAAATAATGTCACATAAGAAAAGACGGCGTTTGCCGTCTTTTTCTATTCCATTAAATTCCGCCGTTGACTTCAATGACTTGGCCGGTTATATAGCTTGCGTCCTCACTGGCGAGGAATTGCACAACCTTGGCCACTTCTTGCGGCTGACCAATACGCCCAAGTGAGGTTTGTGATGCGAGGTCGTTTAGCGTGGCTTTGCCAAGTCCCCTCGTCATGTCGGTTAAAATTGTGCCGGGTGCGACAACATTTACACGGATACCCATAAGCCCAAGCTCCTTTGCAAGGGCCTTTGAAAAGCCGATTACGCCGGCTTTGCTGGCTGAATACACGCTCTCGCCGCTGCCGCCATAGATGCCCCACATTGAGCTTATATTGATTATCGAGCCGCTGCGGTTTTGCAGCATATTATCGGCAAAGGCACGGCAAACATTGATTGTCCCGACTAGATTCACGTCGATGTTATGTCTGATGTTTTGCTCGTTTGTGTCGGCAAGTAGCTGGTAACAAGCCTCGCCGGCTGAGTTTACCAAAACATCCACATTGCCAAAGGTGCTGGTGACCTTTTTTGCCAGCTCTTCGCATTGCGAATAGTCGGCCACATCCACCTTGCAAATCATGACGATAGCACCAAGCCTCTCAGCTATTTGTGCCACTTCCTCGGCCTTTTCCTTATTATTATGGTAGCAAATTACAATCCTATTTGGCCTTTTTGCGAACTCCAAGCATATCTCTCTTCCAATTCCGCGTGACCCGCCAGTTACAACTATTGTTTTCATATCTTTTCCTCTTGCATTAAGGGTAGCATATTATAAAATTTTAGTCAAGTCGTGTTGACAAAGAGGTGGAAACATTAAAAATATAGAAAATGTAATAAAAAAACTTGCTTTTTTTCAAAATATGTGTATAATACTTTTTGTCTATGGGTCATTAGCTCAGCTGGCAGAGCACCTGACTCTTAATCAGGGTGTCCGAGGCTTTGCCCTAAAAATTAAAAATTTTCAGGGGACCCTATCTCACCCCCGATGACCCACCATAGACAAAGGACCGGGTGTTCGAACCCCGTCCACACAAACTTAATATTTTCCCCAAGAATTTGGGTCATTAGCTCAGCTGGCAGAGCACCTGACTCTTAATCAGGGTGTCCGGGGTTCGAACCCCCGATGACCCACCATAGAAAATACCAACCCTTGTGGTTGGTATTTTTTATGGTAAGGGGAAAAGGGCGTTCGAACCCCTAAATGACAAATAGAACCACAAAAAGCGAGTTCACGAGATTTTTGTGGAGAGGAGAAGCCGAGGGTCACAAAAGGGCAAGCTTGCGTAGCAAGATTGTCCAAAAGCAGGCACTCGAGCTTCGACGACGAACCCCCGATGACCCACCATAGAAAACACCAACCCTTGCGGTTGGTATTTTTTATGGTAAGGGGAAAAGGGCGTTCGAACCCCTAAATGACAAATAGAACCACAAAAATCTCGTGAACTCGCTTTTTGTGGTTTTTACGCTAAAAATTTAACCATTTTGGCCATGGCGTCATAACTTAGAGTATCAAAAGGGAGTTATGATGTGCAAATTCTATATTTGTTCAAATGAAATTTTAGAAAACTTCGCACGCATACGCAAAACGGTGGGCAAAAAAGTCAAGGTTTGTGCCGTTATAAAGGCCAATGCATATGGCTTTGGGGCTAGGAAAGTGGTGCAACTTTTAAATAGTCAGGCCGATTACTTCGCCGTGGCTCGCCTTACCGAATATCTACAAGTTAAAGACGAACTAAATAAGCCCTGCCTAATTCTAACTCCTCTTAACGAAAAGGAAAGTGCCATTGCCATTAAAAACGGGGCTGAAATAACCATAAGCGCGGGCTCTAGTCTTGAAAAAATAAACAATGTGGCGGCCGAGGCCAACATAAAGGCCAGGGTGCATATAAAGCTGGACACCGGCATGAATCGCTTTGGCATCAAGATCCCAGAGGAACTAAACAGGCTGCTAACAAAGATAAAAAGCCTAGAAAACATTGAGATTGTAGGGGCTTTTTCGCACTTATACTCGGCCGAAGACGCCGAGACATCGACTTCGCAGCGTGAGAGGTTTTTGGCTTATAAAAAAGTTTTTGAAAGCCACAAATGTCGTCCAATCTACCATTTTGCCAATTCCGAGGGGGCGAAAAACCCGCTAAACCATTTTGACATGGTGCGGATTGGCTATGACCTATACGCCGGCAATGAGCCCAGCTGGCACAAGCTTGTAACGTCGGTGGGGGAAATAAAGGAACTTTCAAAGGGGGAAATTGTAAGCTATGGCGGCAAGTTCCGTGCTCGAAAGAATATGAGAATAGCCATTTGCCTTGTCGGCTATGCCGATGGAGTGAAGAGGCAACTCTCGAGCCGTGGCAAGGTGCTAATTAATGGGCAAGAGGCCGCCATTCTTGGAAATGTGTGCATGGACTGCTTTATGGCCGATATCACGGGGATTGAAGGCGTGAAAGCGGGGGACGAGGTTGTAATTTTTGGCAAAAGTCAAGAAAAGTATATTTCTGTTTGCGATGTGGCCAAGCTTTGTGATACAATTCCTTATGAAATATACACCAGCATCTCGCAAAGAGTGAAAAGGGTGTACTTTTGGAGGAAAAATGCAGGTAATTGCAGGCAAATATCGGGGGAGAAAGCTGGTAAGCCTTGACAGCGACAGCACAAGGCCCACCCTTCAACGCGTCAAAGAATCGCTGTTTTCTATGATAGACAGCAAAATTTTGGGCAGCAATGTCTTGGACCTTTTTGCCGGCTCAGGGGCTCTTGGAATCGAGGCTCTAAGCCGCGGAGCATGCTCGGCCACCTTTGTGGATAGCAACCCAGCAGTCAAAAAAGTGCTAGAGACCAACCTTGCACGCATTGGCGAGCCTCATGAAATAAGAATAGGGGAGTTTAGTGGGGTTTTAAATGAATTTAAAACCGAAGCTCGCAAATTCGATTTAGTTTTTCTTGACCCGCCTTACAAAAGCAATTTTGGGGCTGAAGCCATGAGGCTGTTGGCCGAAAATAACCTTCTAAACCAAAATGCAATGATAGTATTCGAACAAGAAGGTAAAAAAGTGTTGCAAAATGTTGTAAAGGGGTATATAATACAAAAAGTTAGAGATTATAACTCAGCTAGTTTAACAATTTTAAGTTATATTGGGGACTAAGTATGGATGTATTGCAAATTATTGAGGAGTTAGAGGAAGAGTTCTCTAAGGGCAAGAACTTCTTGTTTTCTAAGCGTTCGGTCAACCTTGAAAGATGCGCCGAACTTGTTGACGAGCTCAAGCGTTCGCTCCCAACCGCACTGCAAGAAGCACGATATGTTTTAACCCAAAAAGATAAAATTTTAACCCAGGCCAAGCAAACGGCCGACAAGACCATTAAAGAGGCCAATCTCAGGGCCGAACAGCTTGTAAGCCAGTCCGAACTTGTCAAAAAGACCGAAGAGGAGACCGCCGAAATGATCAACAACGCCAATAAGCGCTGCACACAGCTCTACGGCGTGACTCGAGAAAATATCGACAGGCTGTTAAAATCGCTAGAAGATTTTCTAATTAACGATATAAATGTGGTTCGCAGCAACCGTGAACAGCTGAACAATTCCAACACGTTGTTTCCAACGAACAAGAAGAAGTAAACAAAATTCCGTAGCCGATGCTACGGAATTTTTGTGTTGGTTCCGCCTCTCTACCGAGCCGGCGGCAACATTCGCCGCACCTAAGGCGAATATGATAACAAGTGCG
>CANQUB010000057.1 GCA_947626955.1 uncultured Clostridia bacterium
TGTGTTGAGATTTTACATCTTCGTCTTTAATTCCATGCACAGCCGTGGCCTCGGCCGGAATGTGCATTTCGGGGTTTACAAGGCAGGAAAAGCTCTCCACAATTTTGCCCTCGTGGACCTTCACTGCTCCAATCTCCACAATTTTGTCATTGCCGTCCACCCTTGTTCCAGTGGTCTCAAAGTCGTAGACCACCACGTCGTGGCTCATGAAAAAGTCATTGACCTTAGGCTTTTCACCCGAAAAGATATCAGCCTGCGTATAGTGCTCGACAGGCTCAGGAAAAACATATCTGTACTTTTCAGGCAGCGGCTTGTAGGTTATTTCTTCAACAAACTTTTCGGGCAGTTTGCAGTGGCTGATGTTCTTTATAATAAGCACCAGCCCGCCAGTGTATTTGTCCTCTTCAAGTTTTCCCGAAACCACCACGCTATCGTTGTCTTTTAATTGCTCCAGTTTTGGCTCGGTCAAAGAGGTTGGAAAGTATGTGCAGCCCACTTGGTCAGTGAAGTCCTGCAAGGTGAATTTGAAAATTTTTCTCTCCTTAACCTCTTCTTCACCCTCGGCCTTTTCGGCTTTTTCTTTCTTTCGTTTTGGAACAAAGCTTATGACCTTTACCCCTTTCATGTTCCCGCAAAAGACCACTTCTTCTCCGCTAACTTTTTTATCCTTAATATAATAGGCCTCGTTGTCTACTAGGTTGCCAATGACAGGCTCAATCTCGCTGACTTCAATAAACCTGCCCTCATTTAAGTTCTCTTCAAAAACCGGCTCTTCCTCTACCTCTTCAAATTTCTCTTCAGCCTTAGCCTCGAGAACCACCCGTTCTTTGGTCATAAACTCGGCTTCAATCTGCTTTTCAAGGTTTTCACTTAGTCCCCTGCGCTTGGCATAGTCCATTTGGTCCTCGTCAATCTTTAGATAGATGACCTTTTCGCCATCCTCACTCTCCAGCCTCAGGTCGGCATAGTCGATGGATCTAAACTCACGGGCAAGAAACCTTTTTACAAAGTCGGCCACAGCCTCTTTGACAAGGTAGTTTTTAATAAATTTGAATTGGTAGCTAAAACCTTTGGGCAAATTCTCGGTCAAAAGGCTCTCGAGCCGGCTTTTATCCTCGGGGCTAAGCACCACCCCGTCTTTATAAAAGAGCTCAACAAAGCATTGGCCACTCTTTTTGTTTAGAGTGGCCTCTTTGAGCCTCAGCCCATATTTGTTTTCGGTCAACTGATTTATCTTTTGTTCTAACATAACTCACAAAATAAAGAAATGATAAATATCGAGGAAAACCACTAGTCCCAGCAGCACGAACAGCCCGACTGTGTTTATGATGTTTTCAATCTTGCGCGGAACAGGTTTTCTAAATATCCACTCAATGAGCACAAACACACAGTGCGCCCCGTCCAGCGCCGGTATTGGCAAGATGTTAAACAGCGCGAGGTTCATACTCAGCATTGGCAGTAGCAGCAGGAAGGACGAGAAGCCAATCTTTGACACTTCGGCAATTTGCGAAATGGCGGTCACCGTTCCACCAAGTTCGCTTATCTTGGTTGCACCGGTAAATAGCCCGCCAAGAGCCGACAAGATTAGGCCGCAAATATAGAAGCAGAATGGCCAAGCCTTTAACAGGCACTCGAAAAAGCCATACCTTGCCTGAACATTCATCATGACAAAGCCTATGCTGGTGCTTGGAGTGGCCAGGCTTATTCCGGCAAGTTTTATTATCTCGTCGTCGGTATATGGCGTGCCGGCGGCATCTTTATAGAAGGTTGCCGTTTTGCTTTCACCCTCGCCAAAATAATGCGTGAACTTCTCGTAGGTTCCATCCTCTTTTAGAGTAGGTTTAATGTTTATAACAGCCTCTCTAAACTCTTTTTCACTTAGCTTAACAAAGCTTCCGTCGACCTGCTTAAAGTAGACTTTATCCTTGGTTTCGTAAGGGGTTCCAGCAAAGAAGAAGGCCTCGGTTTTGTATTTTTGTATGCCCTCAAGCTCAATAATTTGCTGCTCTCCGTCCACGTCACGAATGACTGTGAGGGTTATATTCTCGCCTGCCTCGATCTTTTTTGTAAGGGCGTTTAGGTCACGATAAATTTCAATGCTCTTGCCATTTACATGGGTTATTATGTCGTTTTCAAGCAAAATGCCATTATTTGGGTTGTTTGGCGAAAAGTCCACCACCATTGGCTGGGCGTAGCCGTTGACCATCAAGAATATGGCGGCGGTGATTATGCCGAAAATGAAGTTGAACATAACTCCCGAAACAAGGACAATTAGTCTCTTCCATGGCTTTTGGTTGTTGAAAGCTCCTGGGCTTGGGTTTTCTTCGTCCTCACCCTCAAAGGCACAAAAACCACCAAGAGGCAGGGCCCTTATTGAAAAGACCTCGCCGGTTTTCTTGTTGACGTGTTTATATATCTTTGGCCCGAAGCCGATGGCAAACTCGTTTATTTTAAAGCCGAAAATTTTCCCGGCAATGTAGTGCCCAGTCTCGTGAACGGTTATAAGGACCATCAAAACAACAAGTGCAAGTATAATATAGAGTACGTTCATTTTCCCTCCTACATAAATAGCGCAAACATGGCAAAGACAAGAGTGGCCGTCATCATCAGTCCATCAACACGGTCCATGAACCCGCCATGCCCCGGCAGTATGCTGCCAAAATCTTTGATGCCAAGTTTTCTCTTGTATGCCGACTCCACAAGGTCGCCAAAAATTGTGGCCAGCGACCCCACAAGCCCGCAAACAAGGAATATCAAAAGTATCTTTACCGAATATGGCGAGATTGCAGCGTTGGCAGTAAGCCAGCCAAAGTTTGTGAAGATTAGCCAGCAAACAACGGCGATGACCACTCCGCCAACAACTCCAAAGCAGCAGCCCGAAATGGTCTTGTTTGGAGAAATTTCGGGAGCGAACTTTGGCCCTTTTATCATCCTTCCAAATAAATATGCAAAAACATCAGTAAATATGGTTACCGAAAGTGTGAGAATGAGTGCCACATACCCAACGCCTTTGCCAAGATGGTTGATTGCAAACAAGAAGCCAAGAAGGGTTATTGGATAAAATACAATTTGCATACACTGCTTTACTCGAGTTAGCAAATTTGCAGGCTCAGCCTCATTAGTTTGGCTGCATCGCACCATGGCAAGGCGTACAACCTCGGTCAGCATGAAGACTACAAAATATGCTAAAACTAGCAACACTTCAACAAGCAAACTGGTATAAAGGTTGTTTGTCAAAATGTAGGTGCAGGCTAAAAGTGCAGGATACATATACAAAAGTGCCGAGTGAAATTTGTGCTTGTGCATGCCGGTTGACTTTAGCACTTCGAACAGGCAACCATATATCAAAAACAATATGAATGCATCAAAAAACAGTACGCTAACCTCACGTAGTGCCATAAAGCCAGCAAGCACTAAAAGTATAAAAAATCCGGTAATTGTGCGTTTTAGCATGGTTTTTCTCCTTTTTTCGGTGGTATTTTGCGTTTTTTAAACTTTTCCAAACCTTCTTTTACGCTTTTGGTAAACGGCTATGCACTTGTCCACCATGGCGGGTGTAAAGTCTGGGAAGAAGGTCTTTGGAAAATAGAATTCGGCGTAGGCTGCTTGATACAGCATGAAGTTTGACAGCCGCTGCTCGCCGCTTGAGCGGACAATTAGATCGGGATCGGGCAGGCCGGCCGTGTAGAGGTAGTCTTTAAAACTCTCCTCATCCACCTGCTTGCCGTCACTTACCAGTTTGTTTACAGCCTGGACAATCTCTCGCCTCGAGCCGTAGCCAACACCAAAGTTGACAATTTTATCTTTGAAAGCTGCCGTCTCCTTTTCTA
>CANQUB010000058.1 GCA_947626955.1 uncultured Clostridia bacterium
CGGTAAAACTCCGTCCGCCCCTCCTGGGTGACGGCAATTTTTGACCCGTCCGGAATATTCAGCTCCTTGGCGATAAACAGCTTTGTTTCCTGACTTCTGGCGTGTGCCGACGCCAGCGGCTGGGCCGGAACGGTGCTGCTGTACGATATTCGGCAGGGCTCCCCCTCGATAATTTTTACCTCGGCTGGTGCTCTGCGCCCCGTGGCCTCATCAATGGTCAATTCGCGCGTGTACACGTCGCACACGCCGTCCCACAGGCTTTTTATTGCCCTATGATAATCTTCAAGCCTCACCACGCAAGCCTCCTGTAACGCGCCAGAGAACTCTTGTCGGGCTGCCGTAGGGCGGCGATTAATGCGTCTAACCGTTGTTCAGGCGTCATACATCCGTCCCCGATGGCAAACGTGACCGACACGTCGCCCTCCTCTATGGTTTTCACCGCCGCGTCTATGTTGACGTCAAAACCGGCAAGCCCGCCGGTTCCCTTCATGGCGAACAAAAATTCCCCGGCGGCAAGTCTTATCGTCAAAGGATACAGATTCTCTGGGAGCTCGTCAAGATTACAGTTGTCCAACACGCTCCTGATCACGTATCTTACTGAAAAATTGATTAGCGTTTCGTTTTCCTCTGCCGGCTTATATCCAAGCGCCGTCAGCAATTCACGAACTTTAGCGGATATGTCGTTAATGACCTCGTTCATTTTACTCTATCGTGATTTTTACAGCCTTGGTCTCGTCGGTGAGGGCGGCCAGGTAATACTTGCGGCTGTAAATAGTGTTCTCACGGGTGTTGCTGTCGCGCTCCTGCTCCACCTCGGTGCCCTTTTTAATGAACATGGTCACGGCTTCTTTCGTACCCAAGATGATTGTCCCGTCCTCGGCGTCCTTTTTGGTATAGATATTGACGCCGGCCACTGTGCCAACATAGCCCTGTCTGGCGAATGCCTCCACGTATTTCAGGTCATCCTTCATCGCCTTGCGCAAAATACCCATGTTTTTCGGATTGACAAATGCGAACACTTGAACGTCCTCAATGTTCTCACTTTTTAAAAGCGCAGCCGCATCGACAAATGTCGCAAAGCCCAACGTGGCGGATCCAGTGGTTACTTCGAGCGATGTCTTGGCAAATTCCTTGAATATGTCGTCGTTAACGGTATTGAACATATCCGTGCCCATATGCCGGGCGCCTACGGGCACCAACATAGGATCGGTCATTGCCTCCTCGTCGTAGTACTTGAAACGGTTCTGAGCGAGAAGTATCTCGTATTCCTTTGCGGTGAAGCTTACCTCAATCTGCTTGGTATTGCCCTGGCCCAGCGTCAGCTTTTCGGTGCCGTCGGTGGCCTTGTATACATTGATTATCCGCTGCATGCCAGCCGTACCCTCAAGGCTGTTATCCACGGTGCAAAACTGTTGCAGGTCAAGGTGCGAATTGAACTGATCCTCTATTTCGTTAGAGAGATAAAAATTTTCATAAACTGTGTTTGCCATTTAAAAATCATCCTTTCTCATAAATTGCTTTGTAATCCTCGGGGTGTTCCACCGAGAATTTGTAACGTTCTTTTGCGGACATGGCTCTCAGTTCCTTCAGGCTCATGTCCGTACCCACGTCGAGGGATTTCTCCCTTGGCTTCATGCCTTTGTATCCAGCCGTCTTATGCTCAAATAGAAATTCGGTGTCCTCTCCCTTTTTAAGCGCCGAAAGCTGTTCGTCCATTCCCTCCGCGCTGCCGTCTTTGCAAAGGCGAACCTTGGTCATGTCAATCAGGGCCCGGACAGCCTTTGTGTTTCTTGCTCCCGCGTTCATCAGGGCAGCGTCTACAGCGGCCTCCAGTTTCAACCTCCCGATCTCTTCGGCGTGGGCCGCGGCGTCGGCGGTGTTTTTCTCCTGAAGCTCCGCTATTTGGGCTTTCAGCGCCTCGTTGTCTCCGGCGGACTTTTTTAGCTCCTCTAATTGAGTGTCCCGACGGGAGAGCGTTTTTTCAAGAGCCTTTTTCTCCTCGTTGACGGCGTTAAAGTCCGTCTTGGACACAAAGCCCTTGCCTACCTCGGAGCTTACTTTTTTGTCAATTTCCTCGGTGTAGCTCTCTCCTAAAATTGCTTTCAGCCATTCCAACATGATGTATCTCCTTTCTTTCGCCGCCTTTTTTATTCAGGTCTGTTCCTGTATGGCGAAGGGCGCTTTTTATTCCCCGCGCCCTCGGGGTAGTTTACTTAACAAAAAAGCACCCGAATTAGGGTGCTTGATGTATGTATTTTTTGCGCAAAAGCGTATCAAAAAAGCACGTCCTCAAACGTGCAATTCTTCTCTAAAGGGCCAAAAGCTGGCGAACCGTTTGCCAGTCACTGACCCGAAATTCCCACTGCTCCTGAGAAAGCTCCGCATCCGTGACGCCGAATATTTTAAACGGCGCAACTGTGCCATCCCCTCGTGGCAGTTCCATAATCAGGTCAAACGTAATAAGCCCGCGGAGTACATCCTCCGTCATCCGAGCGTCCATCTCCGGATCGGGGCAGAGAACGATAGAAAAATATGTCTTTTTCCGCCGACAGCCGTTGCTGCCAAGCAAACGCACCTCGTCGGCTCTCTCGTAGACCTCAATGGTAGGCACGGCTTTTCCCATCGGCAGTCGGTCATGGTGACAGATTGCGTAAATATCACAGCTATGGCCGTTTATGGTCTTTATGGCTTTAATTGTTGTATTCATAAGCCGCTCCTTTCTCCGTGCAAATTGCACTTTTTTTCACCCAAAAAGCACGTCTGAAAACGTGCTTTTTTAATATTTATATTGCCATTATTTCATCAGCTCGACATTCATATAAAGGCCATATACCTCCGTATGCGTCTGATACTTTCCCCTTAATATCACTTTCGACAGTATACACTTTTCCTCCGGTTTGTTCCATTACGTCTACAATAATTCCGGTGACATTTTTTTCGGTTATAACAACTCTATCATACAATTTCAGCATTGCGTCAGTCCTCCCTATGAGCCGTAATTAACCTTGGCTTACTGTTCTTAGTGTCTTTTCGCCAGACTGTGCGAAAACGTTTTTTAATTGTAACACCCAAATTCATAAATATGCTGTAATCTTCAAACTCTCCATTTTCGCGCACATCGGTCTTGTCTTTTTCATCATATGTATTGACTATGTCCTCATACAGTTTAGCGTAATCGTTCTCTTTATAACCAACATCAAAAAAATCATTTGAATGCTTGGCTCCCGGTTTCAAAAGAAAGTCTTTAATTTTTGCTTCAGGTATATCAACTCTCTCTGAGTATATTATACCACTTTCCGCCGGTTTGTCAAGCCCCTTTTGCTTCTCCCGCAGGGCGACAGCATTTAAAAATTTGACGGGATATGGTAAAATGAGAGTATGAAAATCGAAGAATTGAAAGCCAGAC
>CANQUB010000059.1 GCA_947626955.1 uncultured Clostridia bacterium
GTTTTAAACGCTTTGTACACCATCTGGCTTTAAATCCCGGCCAACTCATACCGAATTGCCCAGCCATTTTACCTTTAACTTTCTGATTGCACCAAAACCACCAATAAAAATCATGTTTAGCTTTTAACCGTGTTATCTGCCTGCCGGTGTATTGCTCCACGCGCTTTAAGTGTTCGTACATCGCCGGGAACTCTACGCCGGTATCACAAAAAAGTATTTCGTCCACCGGCATATTGCGTTCTAACATCATCAGCAGCATTGCCGTGCTGTCCTTGCCACCGCTAAATTGAACTATGTGTTTCACTGCTAAAATAACTCCAGTATTGCTGTATTTACATCAGGCGGCGTTGGCAGATAATATTCTTCCGGCAAATTGCCATCCGGGCATAATTCCCGCAACCGCATTTTATAATAAATAATGTGGTTGCGAGTTAAATTCATGTTTACACCATCAGCCCAAAATGGGTCTTGACATCCATACTCCCGCAGATTTTGCCAGTGTTTCAAATCTTGCACTATTTCTTTACGCAACCGTTTTATTTCCTGTTCTGGAGTGGGCGGAATACATTTTTTAGCCATTCTACCACTCTTTCCTGCCCCAACTGCGGCCATGCCATTTATTGGCACGCATACGGTTATTGTACCGGCGTAACTGATTACCTAATACTTCGGCAGTTAAAGCCGCTTCTTCCAATGCAGCGGTTAAACGCTGCCGTGCGTCTACCAGTTCCGGCGGTTCCGGTTTAAAAACACGCTGCGCATATTCACGGAAAATTTCGCGCGGGTCGCGCAAACGCACCGGCGCCGCATATTCATTTTCGCTCATTATTTTGGCCAGAATCATTGCTTTATAGTAAAACTCATCTTTCAGCTTTTCTGGAAACAAATTTTTACCCTTGCCCGGTATAATTTCAACAGTTTTATTTGCCGGTGTCATTTTTATCATCTCCTACCGTAAAATCTATATCCCATTTTTCTTTCAGCAGTTTGCGCGCCTTCACCAGTGCTTCACTTTTTTCACGTGGGAAGTTTTCCAGTTCTTTTACATACAGTTCCATAAAACGGTCAATTCGTGTTTCTTTTTTCTGCATTTTGCCCCAGTGCTCTACAAGCACATTAGCGGCTGCCGCCGCTGTTACGATGATTGCCGCATCGTTATAGGTTTTAATGTCCTGCTGATATTTTTCATCAACGCCTTGCAGCGCTACTTTGGCAATTTTCATCGCCCCGCGCCTAACATCATCGTTGTACTGGCGGCGCTGCAAAACGCTTTTACGTTTAAAACTTCTTGAAATGCTGCTCATAATAATTCACCCTTTCTTCCGCCGCATCGGCGGGCAGGCGCCATATGGATTTAAAAGTCTGCCCGCCACATTCCCCTTTTTGCTTGTATAAAAACCGGGCAAACAGAAAGCATGAAAGGCGATAAGAAAATGCTTTGTGCCGCCCGGTGCGGCGGCTATTTTTTACGCAAATGTTTTTGCCATTTGTAAATGTTTTTGATTTTAGCGTTAACAAAACCGGCATCCTGCAAACGCGCTTTGCCGCACTTGTCGCGCAGTTCATCAGCCTTTTTGCGCCAGCCCAGATATTCTTCGCAGCTGGCGTGGCAGTTTATTTTGCGTTTTGTACAGTGCCTGCATGGCGTTTCGTTAATCATAGTTTTGCTCCCCGTTACAGATAATTTCCAAGTTTTGGTAATTTACATTCAGCCTTCTTTGCTTTTTCGTTGGGTTTATCTAATTCATCCCAGTTTTCCCCGTCTTCATCAGCTGGCCGCAATTGTTTTAATGCCTGGCCAGCTGATAACAGGCCGTCGCTATTTTTGCCCAAAACATATCCGTTCATATCCGCTTCGGTGCGCCGCTTGCAGGCATTTTCATAAAGCTGCCGTACCTGCGCCCTGACGGTCGGCATATCTTTTTCAAGCGTCGTGCAAAGTGCAATCCACCCAAAAGCCATGGCTGCACTTTCAATTTCCGGCGTACTGAATACTGGCTTTTTGTAAACAAACGCATCCTGCATCTGTTTTTGAATTTCTGCCCAAGCTTCCATCCACGACTTAACCCTTTTACTTTCGTCAACTGTTTCGATTAAATTTTTAGCTGCTGCCACAATCTCGCTCACAGTAGGCACAAATTTATTTTCAAGAATGATTTTTTTGACCGCTTTTTTCAGCACCGCATTAGGAATGTCAGCCAGCATTTTAGAATAAATCGCCTGCCTTTGGCTGTCGTTAGACTGCCCGTAAGCACCGAATAACATGCCGATAATCTGCGTGCGTTCAACTTCGTTGTTATCACAAGTCAATTAAATCGCCCCTTTCAAGAATTTTTAAGGCTTCTTCGGTCATGGCCTGCACATCATTTTTGTTTTTGCGCTGATTTGTTTGGGCAAAATCCTTAACACCCCCGGTATCAAGAATTTTAGCAATATATTTCCAGGTGCGGGTATGATTAACTCCGTTCTCTCGGGCTTTATCCGTAGCCCGCATAAAATCATATTCAGCGTATTCTCCGGCAAGCTGCATAACCGCTTCTTTTTCAACTGTGTTGCAGAAGGGATGAATAACTTTCTGGTAATAATCCATGCAGCGCTTAACCGTATCAGCGGGGTCAGTCGAATTTTGGTTAACCTGATTTTGATATATGGTTTGCTCGCGCGCGTTATTATTTATATTATTCTTCTCCTTCTTATAATTCTTATATATATTAGTATGTTTGCCGTTCTGTTTGCCGTTCTGTTTGCCCTTTTGTTTGCCGTTCTGTTTGCCCTCGTCGTTGGCAATTTTGCCCTGATAATAATTCCACTTAACAACCGTTATTATCTTTCCGTCTTTCAACAGAGTGCTTGCTTTCTCAACGGTTATAAAGTTTAGCTTTTCAAGATTTTGCAGGGCAATCCGTATTTGCTTTTCGGAAACACGTTTTATTCCCCCCGCATTGCAGGCATTTTCAATGTCCTTGTTAGTAGTTATAAACTGACCAGGTAAAAGTGAAACTACTTTTTTGCTATAAGGTAAAACAACCTCTACACTACTCCAACCAGCCATCCCTAACAGGTTTATTATTATGATTTGCTGGCTGGCAGTAGAACTCAGCCAGACATCACTTGAAAATATTTTCCTGTAAAGTTTCAGATAGCCGCTCATAATACATTCACACACGTAATTAATACGAGTGCGCTCCTTTACTTACTTTTTGCCAAAGCATTTTCGCCGCTGCGGTCCTCGAATTTTGGTTAACCTGATTTTGATATATGGTTTGCTCGCGCGCGTTATTATTTATATTATTCTTCTCCTTCTTA
>CANQUB010000060.1 GCA_947626955.1 uncultured Clostridia bacterium
TAAAAAAGGGAAAAGAACAGGAAAAAAGGTTGGCATTGCATTGACTTCAATTTTGGTATTGAGTGGGTGCTTTGCCGGAGGTGCCATTCTTGGCAACAATTTGAACAAAGATTCGGCATTTGCTGATGAAAACAACAGTCTAAATCAGAGCTATGTTGAGTTAAACAAAAAATATAAAGATCTTTTAACTCAGAACGAGGAGCAGAAATCAACAATCGCTGAGCTTGAATCTTCTCTTGCTGAACTGTCGTTGCTGCAAGGACAACTGAAAGAAAAAGAAGATGAAATTGCAAGCCTCGAAGAGCAAATCTCCACAAGTATTGGGGAAAACGCGGAGTTACAACAACAAATTGAAGAAACTGAGCAAGAAAAGGCATCGCTTGAAGACCAAATTACAAGCTTGCAAAACAGAATTGCTCAACTTGAAGAACAAATTGGAGAGCAAGTACATGGAGATAGCGAGCAAACGGAATTGAGGAAGAAATTTATGTACTCCGTAGCCAATAACCTTGGCGAAGCATGTGTATTTGGTAATATCCAGCTTCGGAATTATTTCGATATTGAAGATCCTGGGAAAGATCCGTGTGCCATTGTGTATGACATGACGTCGGATCGTTTTATCAAAGTAGCAGACGAAATTTTTTCTTGTGCTGAAGAGCTCGGTGGCAATATCTTTTGTATGTTCGACACCTCAATTTTTCAAATTAACGAAGAAAATTTAATCATAACTCAAGTTTATGACAATATGTATCCAATGCGATTTAACAACGTTATGTTTGGAACAGATGCCAATGGAGAAGAATGTCTTTTGTTGCTTTGCGGGTTTGGACAACAGAGAGTGTATGAGATTTCAAAAGAAGGCAAAGTTTCTCAAAACGTTTATGAATATGACGATTTTGACTGTTTAAGTAAAAGATTCTTAAGTAAGATTAACCGTGAAGAATCAACTACAACAACAATAGTAATATATGAAAATGGTGAATTTGTTGAAAAAGCCACTCTTGATTTTGAGGTTAGATATGGATCTTCTGGGTTATATGGAAATCAGTTCGGATATCTAGAAGGCGTATATGTGCTTGAATCTGCCTATGGCGACAAATCAGCTTATTTCAATACGGAAGGCGAGTATGTAGTTGTTGAAGGTTGGAGTTTTATGTCTCTATTTACTTCTAGAGAAAATCCGCGGCTCGAATATCGTATATATTCAGACGAGAAGATCCAATTGTTAGATCTTAATAATATGACTTTTGAGGACACAGGCTACACATTCAAAACTGATTTTCGTAATATAGGGATTTATGACAATGCCTATACCAAATTTATAATTGCTGAAAAAGAAGGAGAAACGAAGTTACTTTTACTCGACGAAACAGGCATCCAAGAATTGCTTACATTTGAAGCTGGTAAGGAGCTTGATATGGGTTCTATGTCTGGCTGGAGTATAAATGAACGTCATCTTTCATTGACATACAAGTATGTAGGTGAAGAAGAGTCGAACACATTTACCTATGGTCAAACGGTGTGATGTATCTTATCTATCATGTAGTGGACTAGCGACTGAAAATTTGAGAGGAAGTGTTAATGAAGAAATGGAAGATTGTTGCAATTGCTATGACTGCGACCTTGGCCCTTGGAGGAACTCTGGCCGGTGGTTTTTTTGCCGGGAACAAATATGCCGGAGAACAATATGCGATCATCCAGGCGGAACAAGAGAATAAGCTGCAGGACTTGGAATTGCGACTCTCTTCATTGAATGACGATTTAAAGGCAAAAGAAGCATACATCAAAGAGCTTGAAACAGCGAAGAAAAAACTGCAAAGCCAATATGACGAGCTGCTTGAAGCAAGCGATTTAGACAAGCAAGAGCTTGAGCGTTTAACGGGCGAAATTTTTGATCTGCAACAACAACTTGAGACTGTAGAAAACGACAAAAAGAGCCTACAAGAGCAATTGAAGTCCAAAACAGATCTTATTGAAGAGCTGACGCAACAACTTGAAACTGCAGAAAGGAGCAACGAAGATCTGCAAGCACAGTTGAGTTCAAAGACAAGTCTCATTGAGCAACTTCAACAAAGGCTTCAAGAAAAGGAAAAAACAATTCTTGAAATGACTCAAAAAATTGCTGATCTGACGCAGCAAGTTGAAAGTTACAAATCTCAGCTGGAAAAATTACAAAGTGAATATTCCAAACTGGAGTCGCAGTTTAACGATTTAAGCCAAAAGCATAAAGAGCTTTCAAGCCAAAGCGTGCTGGACAAACAACAGATTCAAGAGTTAAGCGAAGAAGTAAGGTTGCTTACAAACAACGTTGACTCATTAAAAAGTGAGATTGAGAGATTGGAAAATCTTCAGCAGTTACGTTTTGATCTTTCATATACGTTTGGTTTGTCAGTGAGCGAAATGAGCAATAGTGGCGGAACATTTTTCTTAAATGACCAATCATATTCGGCCTATGATTTTAAATTAAAGGTTTTAATCCCGGCATACACCGGATACTCGAGCTTTAAAGTTTATGGCTATTTTTATGACACTGATGGGAACATGGTGGAACAATTCAAATTTGCTGATGGTGGTACGCCAGCTTATCCGGAGCATTTTTACACTCAACAATTTACCACTGAAAAGCTAGTTTCTGAAACTGAATATTTTGTTCAACTTAGGTTTGTTGTGATGGTGCATTTGAAAGAGCTTCCTGTTGCATATCTATCCGATATCACTAAGTTCACCTATAAAGGCAATGAAGTAGGCTACAATATCGTGTTTAAATCAAAAAACCCTATTTATTATGGCAAAGAGTAAGGATTGTCAGACTGGTGGGATAACAAGACGTTAAACCAACCCACCACCAAACGCGCGGTTCTTTTTGGAACTTTTTCAAACGCGCGTTGCCAGAGTGAAGGTAGAACTTTGCTCATTAAAATTTAACAAAAGGAGGGTAAATT
>CANQUB010000061.1 GCA_947626955.1 uncultured Clostridia bacterium
CCTCGTCTGAGAAGAGAACGTTATCTCCCGTCTCGACCGCCTGCAAGGCATTAGCTGTGATTTCCATATCTTTCCTCCTAGAATTAATTAACCGAGATAATTTCCGCCGCAGCAGGTCCCGCAATTATTGTACCCATAAGGAACAAAAGGATTGGGAACTTGGTATGCTGGTACGGGAAGCTTTGGAGCAAGCTCGCTTACGAGGTAAGCATTCTGAGCCTGCTGGGAAGCAGCAAACTTAAGGGTCTGATTTTCTGCCGTGAGGGATGCAATCTTGTCCTGGCACAGGTAATCAAGGATTGCTCGAGTATTCGCGTTCTGGTTGTCAAGCAAGTCACGAGTGGTGTTCTGGATAGTGTTTTGAAGGGCGCAAGTATCCGTCGCCATAGTGTACTTAATATCAGCCAGGGCGCTCTTATTCTCGCAGCAGCAATCTGCGATTTGAGTCTGAAGAGCATTCTGATTCTACATGGCAGCAATACCAGCTGCATTAAAGCCACTTTGAACGGTCTGTCCAAGACCATTGATAAGAGCGGCATTCTGATAACCGAGAGTGCAGATAGAATTATCCACGCCGGCAAAACCAGAAGCAATAGCACTCTGGAGTCCATTGACCATAGTTGCGGTATCATACTGCTGATGGCAAATAGTAGAATTAAGGTCAGAGAAACCACTATTTACGCTATCGCTAATTCCGCGGACTCCGCTCTGTAAGTCATTGAAATTAAACTCGCTACACAAATCACCACGAGTTAAAGCGCCTTGAACCGCAGGAGAGTTGGCTCCGCCACTACGTCCACCGCCAAGACCATTTCCGTCACCCCAACCGCAGAAGACGAACAAGAAGAGTATGATTATCCACCATGCTCCATCTCCGCCCCAACCGCCGTTGTTGTTGCGATTTCCACCGCCCGTTGCGGCAGCAATATCTGCTAAACTGTAACCATTTGTACCTCCACTAAACATAGCAAGGTACCTCCTTTACGAAAATATTAGAAACCTAACATTTTCTTAAAGGCAGGGAATTCTTTGTCGAAGTCGACACCTTGTTCTTTCGATAGATTGCGGACGATGCGCTCAAGCTCGCCATTTTGCCCTGCTTCAGCAAGAGCAAGAAGGTTTTGGCCCATTGGAGTATTGCCCATACGTTGGCGAATTAGAGTCATTGCGAGCTATTGTGGATTATTTCCATTGGCAAGAAATTGAAGTAATTGTTGTAGGTTCATTGGGAATTATTAATGACTCCTTTCTTAGAAATTATACGCGACTTGCGGCCGGTCGGTTCCGCTAGCCTCTGCGCTCTTTGGAGCGGCCGCCGCAAACATAGTCTTAATTTGTTCAATGACCGTATTGAACTCTTCTCTTGTTACATAAGACTAGCTTTGCGGGTCAGGAAGTTTAGTCTACTCATAGACATTGAGAGTGGCCGTGCCATCGAGGTTTATTTGTTTCGTATAAATTCTGCGATTCGCTAAGTCTGGGAAGTAAAATATTGACCCATCAAAATCAATACTTGTTGCTCTTGCTTCTTCGAGAGAAGAAACAGGTCGACCTTTAATTCCCATAAACTATGGCGAAGGAGCCGTAGGTTCCATGTACTTGGGGAAGGCTGGAGAGGGAGATGGATAATACGGGTAATTATTTGGCATAGAATTTTCCTCCTTTTCTGGAAAATGTTTTTTCCGTTTCCATATATAGTTAAAAAATTGGCAAGGAGGATTATACTATTTTGTCAAAAATTTTGGGAAAATTTTAGTAAAAAAAATAAAGGGAGCCTTATGGCTCCCTTTTTTAGTTTAGGTTCTCGTATAAACCGTTACGTCGTAGGTGCCCTTGAATACGTAATCGACACCAGTAAACTTCAAACTATCGGGATGGAAAATTGCCGAGGGGTTTATGGTTGATGTCCCCCTGTCTGTATACTCAACATTTCTCCTGGGCGGGTCATACAAAATATACCCAAAAATAAGAGGCCCAACATTTGCGATTGGCGCAGCCTGTAATTCAACCCTTATGAGTTCAATATCCTCCGCACTCCCGCTGTACCCCGTTAGCGGCAATTCCGTGCTGTTTTCCGCACATGTCACCTGGAACTTAGCGCCCGGGAGACCGCCCCCTCCCCCGCTCATCACCGGGTTCGCTATCACCTCCCCCGCCCCCTTTCGGGCCGGTCGTTTAAGTGTACTCCGGCGTAAGCACAAGGCATCCGTCCTCCACGGAAATTCCGATAACAGCTGTCTGCCCGGGAGCCACCGGCTCTCCGCCGATGTTTCCGACGGAAACGCTGTTCGTCCCGCAAGGCGTCGCCGTCACCCCGTCGTACCCCGCTCTCATCGTTTGTGCCGCCCCGCCCGTATCCCGATAGTACACGGTAAAGGCGATTCCATACCTCCCGTCCACCCGGAAGCTCATGTAATCCGCGCCGCCGCTCCCGCTCTGTACCGGATTCATTATCATACCAACACCCGCCTTTCGGCAAAGTGCTGATTAGAGAGGCTACGTGTCCCCCCCCCCGCTGGGATAATCTGGTTTTTGTTCATTGTGCTGTCTCCTTTCAATTTGGTTCGCCGTAAATACATTCTTCCATTTCCCCAGAACCCACCAAGAATTGCACTGCATCACAGAAGCCTTGCGGAAATGTCATTTTGATTGTATGTTCGTCAGCAAATTCAGTCTGTATAGGAACATGCGAGAAGCTACCATCTGGATTAACGATTGTAACAATAGCTACA
>CANQUB010000062.1 GCA_947626955.1 uncultured Clostridia bacterium
CCTGATAAATCATATTGCCAATTGCTTTCACAGTATAGCCTCTCTCTTTCAAATTTTCAAGCACCATTTTTGTCGCCTGAACAACGTTGTCCGCATTGTTGTGCATAAGGATAATTGAGCCTGGCTGCAAGTTTTTCATAACGCGAGTGTTGATATCCTGTGCGCTAAGTCCCTTCCAGTCAAGACTGTCGATGTTCCACTGGATAGTTTTGAGGCCAAGACTTGATGCAACGTCAATGACGGTGTTGTTGTAAGAGCCAAAAGGAGCGCGGAAAAGATTGACTGGCTGGCCGGTAACAGCGGTAATTTTTTCAATAGACGTTGAAAGCTCAGTTTTTATCGTGTCGGCGTTGTTTTTTGCAAGGTCGAGATGGTTGTCGGTGTGCGTTCCGATTTCCATCCCGGCGTCTTGGATGGCCTTAACTTTTTCCGGAAACTTGTCAACCCAAAATCCGACAAGAAAGAAGGTTGCTTGCGCATCATATTCCTTTAAAACGGTCAAAATATCCTCAGTTTTGTCGGCGCCCCAAGCGGCATCGTAAGACAGAGCGACAACTTTTTCGTCCGTTTCAACATTGTAGATTGGCACAAGCCGAGAACTCTGCCCAAAAAAGACTTGAGCGCAGGTGCCGCCATAAAATGAAATTGAAAGCAGCGTAACGACAACAGCCATAGCAATAAAAATTTTGATAGTTCGCGATTTGATAACACAAAACGGCATAACAAACCTCACTTTTAAATATAAAATATAACATTCAATTTGCAAAACAAGAAAAGTTCTTAAAATTACTAACTTTGCCTCATTTTGTCGAAACCTAATGGCATAAATAAAATATTCGCTCTTTCAAGCGAATATTCATAAAAGTTTGTTATTTAGCCGTTTATGCCCCCTCTGTAAAATCTTTTAATGCACTCAGGAGTGAGTCCACATCCTCTGGCACGGCATCAGTAATTGCATAAAGTGAACGTTGAATCGGCAGCCCGTTGTTTATGCCCGGAACAACCGCCCAATAATCTGTCCACGTGCTGTCCACGGCTGATGAAATCTTTTTGACTCCGTTGCAAACGCTGTAGCAAGCCGTGATTGTGCCGTTTGTTGATGAAAATAGTTTGTTTGTAAGTGATGAATTTGTCGTTGTCCCATAAAATAAATCACCA
Organism: uncultured Clostridia bacterium; assembly: GCA_947626955.1. Lineage (GTDB taxonomy): Bacteria > Bacillota > Clostridia > Christensenellales > UBA1242 > UMGS2069. The sequence continues at coordinate 1,159 of CANQUB010000062.1, forward strand.
ATACATTCAACATTGCTACCGCCTGCTATCAAACCACTATTTTGTGATGAAGAGGGAACATCAAGGTGACCAAAAAATGATGAATAATGGGCTCTTGGCGCTGATCCTCCAAAACCACTAATAAGTCCCCCAACATAGTCAGTACCTGTAATATTGCCATAAGATATACAATTTTGGATACGCCCGACGCCAGCGATGCCAGCAACATAAGTTGTCCCTTCAATATCGCCATAATTTATACAATGTTTCAAGTAAAGATCTGAAAAAGAATTAAATATACCGGCTATTCCCCCAGCATATTTATCTGTTGTACTATGAATATTGCCATAATTTACACAGTTTTCTATTATAGTCCATATCCCACCATTATCTCCAATTATTCCACCAACATAACTACCACCAGTTACGTTTGCACTATTTGTGCAGTTTTCAATTGAAACATAAGATCTTGATCCATACGGCCCATATCCAACAATGCCTGCGACGTATTTCCCTGTTGATGTAATTTTGCCGCTCGCCAAATTTATATTCTTCAATGTTCCAAGTGCATCACTATTGCTGCCGCCCATGTTTCCAAAAAGTCCGACATAGTCGCTTGTTGAGTTTATCTGAATGCCCTGGATTTTGTAGCCGTTTCCGTCATAATGGCCTGCAAAATAGTTGCTATAACTATTCCCGATTGGCACCCATTCATAACCGCCCAATTGGATGTCTGCGGTCTGTTTGAAATATTTGCCGGAGTACTTTTCACCATTGTTGACATTTTTTGCAAGCAGTGCCAATTGTTCAGCCGATGAAATTTCAATGGCTGTCGCTTCGGTATCTCCATTTCCTCCGCCCAAAGAAGTAGCTGTATGCAATTGCCATGTTTCAGCCCAATATGCATATAAAGTTATATTGTCCGAAAAAGTACGACTCTTTGTCAACTTGCCCAAAGCGTCATAATATTGTTCTCCGGCTCCATTTTGAGAAGTGTAATACCCCATAAATGCATAATTTGTTCGTGTTGGAACATCTATAGAATCCGGAAGGTTTGTTCCAACTTCACCTTTCACTGAACCAGTTCCACCAGACCCACTTTGCATGTTGAATGTTATAGTTCTTGATGGGTCAATATCGAAATAACATGATATTGTGCCAGAACTATTATAAGGAACATTATTTAAATTACTAAAAGAAGTTGTGTAATGTCCTTCCTTATATCCACTATTAGGGTAAAAATATATTTGAATAACCGTATAAGTATAATTTTGATAACTCCCCGTGGTCGTTAATGTATCCGAGGCCTTTCCATCTCGCCCAATGTATGTAGTTCCAGCGTATGGCATATATAAACAAATATATCCGCCAGCGGCAGATACTGAATAAGTTCCACCTGATTGCTGAGTATATATAGTCCAACTTATTCTAATATTTGATGAAGCGGCGTCACCTTTTTCTACGCGGCTATTAAAGTACCCCCCCCCGCAATTATTCCAAGCGTCAACATTGCTA
>CANQUB010000063.1 GCA_947626955.1 uncultured Clostridia bacterium
TTCATCTGAACGCTGAACTCGTCGCCCAGCACGAGGGTAATGGTGAGGGTGTCATGCTCGTCGTCATACTCACGGTTGTTTTCGGCGGCGTAGACGACCTGCTTTAGGGTCTTGAACTCCTCGTAAGGAATATTGAGATGGACGTTGGAAATGACGTTCACGCGCTGGGTGACCATCTTCTTACGGCGGGGACACCAGACCTTTTTGCCGTTATACTGCTTATACGCAGTAACTACACGGTGGACGGCAGAAAGGGTCTTGCCCTTGCCGAACAGGCCGGTATAGGCTACGAGCTCACCGGTACCGTAAAGGTTATACTCCTTGTGCTTGAGATAGGTGAAGAAGTCCCGGATACCATTGCCGATGAGCTTAAAAGGGTGAAACACGGCGCATCTGAGCGTGGGGAGGATAAATAGAAGAATGATAAAAAGGGCGACGGCAATGACGATCATTTATCATTCTCCTTCAGCCACTTGACCTTTCGGCAGACGTCCCGAACCATGGAGAAGAAACCATAACCCCAAGGGACAAAAATGACCACTATTAGAAGAATACCGAAAATAAGATTGAACATGTTCTCACCTCCTCAGAAAGCCCATGACGGCCTCGAAAAGCTTGCCGATGACACGGAAAACGCCGGAGACAAGGACGACGCCGACAAGGACGGTGATAAGATAAGGTATGAGCTCCGACATGGTGGAAGGCGGCACGGCGTCAATGCCGACAATGGAGAAGAATTCCGCAATCACAGAAGCCAATAAAATCCCTCCTTAATGATCTTGACCAGGGCGGAAACGAAGAGGCAGAGAAGAACGGCCAACAGAAGTCCTTCGGTGACGGTGTACTCCTCAAAGGGAGTTGAGAGGAAAGGGCGAGGGCCCTCGACGATCTGAACGACAAGCTCACCGGAAGTCTCCTCGGGCACAGTATCAAGGACATCGTCAATATTAGTCTCCACTGAAAAAACCTCCTAAGATATAAGCGATTATACTGGCAACGATGATGAAGCAGAATACTTCCCAGAAGCTGAAGGAGAAGCCGAAAAGGTTGATGGGGACCTTGAAGGCCTCGACCGTCTTGGCAAATACCTGTCCGATAAATTCCATATTCTCACCGCCTTATTGCCTTGATTATGCCGATAAAGACGATAGCGGCTATGCCGAAGGTGAGGATCATGACGATCTCGGTCGGGAGAAAGCCGAAGGCGGACTCAAGGAAGGTCAAGAAGCCGGTAAATAGGCCGGGGAGGAAGTCGAAGATGTCAAGTATGACCTTCGCCACAGCAACCAGCTTGTCCCCTAAAAACTCAGCGAGGGATATGAGCCAGTCGAGGACCTTGCCAATGAGAGCGAGGACGAAGTCTAAAAGACCGTCGCCGAGAGTGCCAAGGAATTTGCCGAGCTTGCTCCATATGGACTCATCGTCCTCACCGGAGCCGGTACCGGAGCCAGAACCCGTGCCGGAACCGGAGCCGATACCGGGCGTCATTCCTCCGGGCGGGCCGGAGCTGTCGGTAGATTTGTACTGCTCGCCGCACCGCTCGCACTCATAGATAGTATAGCCCTGCTGGAGAAGCTCGCCATTCTCGTCATACTTGGTTTGAACGGACTGTTTGACCTTCCACTTATGGCCGAGGGCGGGAAGCTCAGTAGTGCGCTCCTCGCCGCACTTTGAGCAGGTCTCAGTCTTGAAGCCGGAGACGGTGCAGGTGGCGTCGACCGTCTCGCAGGCCTGCCAGTTATGATCACCACCCTCAGGGCAGGGATCAGATGAAGCGGAGCCTTCTATGATGTAGTAGACATTATATGTAGTGTCGCCCTCTTGAATAGTTATGTTCTCATCGCCGTATGTGACGGTGACCGTGTCGCCGCTCTCAAGGGTCAAGTGATAGGAGCGGTCGGAGTAGTCATAGGTCCAGTCGGTGACCGTGCTGGTCGTGCCGGTAGAGGGGTTATAGTAGTTGTTGGTGGTTTCGTTGAATATCTGGTCGCCCTCGACCTTGGTCAGCTGGCCGTTATCGCCGAGGATACCGATGTCGCCGGTGAAGGAGGTGGCACGGGAGGAGATGCCGCCGATGGAGGCGGTGTAGCTATTGAGATTAAAGTTATCCGGCTCTACGAGATAATAGGCACGACCATAAAAATGATGGGCAGTAGCACCAGCAACACCGCCAAAAGTAAAATATAAGCCAAAAGAAGAATAAGGAAGTAAAATTTGACCTTGAACGAAATAAACAGAATTAGTATCTATAATATAATAGTTAGTATAATTATGCCAAGTAGATTTAAAAGAACCAACAAATTCAGTAAAACCATCTTTACGCCAGTCAACAAATTCATTATTATGACAAGCAGAACGACACTCTAAAACAAGACGATAATTGCCAGAAATAGGAGCAAGGACGTCAGCACTAACATAAATATTTAAACCTCCACCGCCAGAGCTACCCACAGTAGAATAAATATCAAAAAAATCTCCGTAAACAGAATTAGATTGAGGGTGCCAACCATTAGAAAAACCATTATAATCTCTAGCACTAGTAACAGGCAAAGGAATTTGAAGGCGAATTGTCAAGTCAAGTGCAACACGTAGTCGAAGAAAACTTCCATAGGGGTCAACCAGTTAAGGCAT
>CANQUB010000064.1 GCA_947626955.1 uncultured Clostridia bacterium
AACATTCGAATGATGTTGATAAAAGCTTGTAAAACTACCAAAGGAGTATTTTTATAAAAAAACATTCCCTAATTCGTGCGTAGCACGAGTATCATTCGGCCCTTGCGGCCGAGTATCATTCAGTCCATCGGGCTGAGTATAATTCGTTCGCCTCGCGAACGAGTATAATTATTTCGGCCACCGACCGAAATATAAAAAGCATTCCCTAATTCGTCATGCAAAGCATGGCGAGTATCATTCGGCCAAAGGCCGAGTATCATTCAGCCCATCGGGCTGAGTATAATTCGTTCGCTCGCGAACGAGTATAATTTTTTCGGCCACCGGCCGAAATATAAAAAGCATTCCCTAATTCGTCATGCAAAGCATGGCGAGTATCATTTGCTCCAAAGGAGCAAGTATCATTCAGCCCATCGGGCTGAGTATAATTCGTTCGCTCGCGAACGAGTATAATTTTTTCGGCCACCGGCCGAAATACTGTCAAGAATTTTGCACAAAATTCTTGACAACCCGTCCGTGTGTATGTTAATATACTCTCGCACCCAATCGGGGGTGTAATTTTTTAGGAGAAAATTTTTCATGAGAACCAAGATTACACTTGAATGCACAGAGTGCAAACAAAGAAACTACGACAACTACAAAAATAAGAAAAACGACCCTGACAGAATCCAGCTTACTAAGTACTGCAGATTCTGCAAGAAACACACTGTCCACAAAGAATCCAAATAAGTTAAAGTGAGGGAATTATGGCAAAAGTAGAAAAAACTCTTGCAAAAGGCTCTACCGAGGTTAAAGATAAAAAACCTCAAAAGAAGGTAAAGGCCTCTAAGGGCGGCACAAAAGAACAAAAAAGGTCCCGCACTAAGGAAACCATGTCCGAACTCAAAAAGGTTTCTTGGCCAAGTTTCGGCAAAACCATGAAGCAAACCGCAATGGTTATATCGGTAGTGGTAATTTTCATGCTCGTTACCTTGGGATTTGACTATGTGCTTTCGCTTCTTGTAAAGCTCATAACACCAAAGGCGTAGGAGGATAGTATGGATAAAGTATTAAACGAAGAGCCTAAATGGTATGTGCTCCATACCTTTTCGGGCTATGAAAACTTGGTTCAAAGCAACTTATACAAGACCATCGAAAAGCACCAGCTGCAAGACTATATAACCGAAGTCCGCATCCCAATGGAAGAGGCAATAGAAGAAAAGAACGGCAAGAAAAAGGTGGTCGAACGCAAGATGTTCCCTTGCTATGTACTGCTTAAAATGCGCTACACCGACGACCTGTGGCACACCATCGTAAACACCCATGGCGTAACAGGCTTCGTTGGTCCTGCCGGCCGTCCACTTCCTCTTACCGATGACGAGGTAAGAAAGATGCGTCTTGAAAAGATATCCATCGACCTTAAGGTGGACGTGGGCAACAAAGTCAAAGTTGTAACCGGGCCGCTTGAAGGCTTCGTCGGCGACGTTCTAAGCGTTGATACCGTCAACCAAAAATGCAAGGTGTCGGTTGAGATGTTTGGAAGGCAGACGCCGGTGGATCTTGATTATAGCCAAATTGAAATTATCTAAGGTCATATTTTAAGCCACTGCCTGCGTTACTGGGCGGCGACACTACACACTCATTTATGTTTAATAAAATCGTGCGTAGATGCCACCACCCGAGCCTTGGCATTGACTCAAACTATGACCTTAGAGGGGTGATAAAGCCCAAAACCCAAACTAAGCCTTTAAATGGGAAAAAGGCGCGAAGCAACTCTCAGGTTGCGAAGTGCGATTAGCACTTCGCTAGATGGGAGCGCGAGGGACAATGGTTCCTCGCAAAAAAACAATGTTATTTACTCTCTTTAATAGGGTAAAGAGTGTGAATATATGTGGGAGGGGTAAATCGTGTATGCCCCACAAAACACCACAGAAAAAGGAGTAAAAATTATGGCACCTGTAAAGAAAATTACTGCTGTCGTTAAGCTTCAACTCCAAGCAGGAAAGGCAACCGCTGGCCCTCCAGTAGGTTCATCGCTTGGTCCTCATGGTATCAACATTCCTGCTTTCGTTAAAGAGTTCAACGACCGCACCGCATCTCAAGCCGGGTTCGTTATCCCTGTTGAGATGACCATTTACCAGGACCGTTCGTTCACCTTTGTTCTTAAGACACCGCCTGCTGCTGTGCTTATTAAGAAAGCCATTGGTATCGAATCGGGCTCGGGTAAACCAAACACACAAAAAGTCGGAAAGCTCACCAAAGCTCAAGTTCGTCAAATTGCCGAACAAAAAATGCCTGACCTTAACGCCGCAAGTGTTGAGGCTGCAATGAGAATGGTTGAGGGAACAGCACGCTCAATGGGCGTGACTATAGTTGATTAAGGAGGCCTAATATGTTTCGTGGTAAAAAATATCGTGCTTCCTTAGAGAAGATCGACAAGCAAAAACAATACGACGTTACCGAGGGCTTGGCTCTCGCTATCGACAGTGCAAAGGCTAACTTTGACGAGTCTATCGAAGTTCATGTTAAGCTCGGCGTTGACCCTAAGAACGCTGACCAACAAGTTCGTGGCTCCGTTGTTTTGCCTAATGGTACTGGTAAGTCTAAACAAGTCCTTG